>NZ_JAEMUD010000002.1:0-300000 GCF_018342475.1 Parachlamydia sp. AcF125
GCAAAGCGGTGAGAGCAAGCCTATTTCGCAGCAAACTCTGCTGGGCTCAGCTTTGCAGCAAGTGGGCTTTAAGCTTTTACATACTAAAGAATTAACTCATAAAAAATACTCCCCTGAAGAGGTGGCCTACTATACCGCCAAGTATGGGCAGCGGATTTTTAACCTAGTTTTTAGCGGGAATCAAGCAGCATTTACTCAAGAGCTTATAAAAGCTTTAGCCAAAGGCAAAAAAAAGAAGAATCTGCCGAAATTTACCTATCTTAAATCTAAGCAGGTAAGACAAAACGCTTATAGCACTTTAAAAAAGGAGGAGTTGACCCTTTTAAACCATCAAGCAGAAATTGTGCATCGCATCAAATCGGACAACAAGACTTTAGACGCCGAAAAGCCTAAAAAAACGCTTGAGCTCATCCAAAAATTATATCCTTTCTCAAATGAGGAGGAAAAAAAGCGCTACTTTGAAGAAGAGAAAAAGCTTTATCTGTCGCTTAGCGCTAAATTAATCGGCCTAGTTTGTGCTTCTAGGTTAGAGAAAAAAGGGCATCTATGGGGACAAAATCCAAGCCTCCCTTTAAGGCCTAAAGCTGAAGAAAAGAAAGAGGTAGAAGATTCAACACCTGCTATTTCCCATCCAGAGCCTTGCCAGAATTCCAACTTTTCCGAATCTAGCAGTGGAGGAATTGCTAAAGATGAATATCGTCAGCTAGGCGAAGATGCCACACACTTGGTGATGGCTTCGCAAGGAGGAAGAGCAACGGTAAGCCACATGACACAGGGCCCCCGTTCTCAATCCGCCGTCGTGGCAGGTGCATCTGAAGAAGTGTCTAATAAGTTAGCTGAAGGAGTGTTTAGCAAAATCCCAAAGTAAATTGCCTATCAGAAAAACGTTTTCTTGATGGGCCTAATTGCTGTGAGCATACTCTTAAAGATTATAGGGTTCTTTATCCCGCTTTTCGAACCAAGCCCGGACCTATTAACGTCCAGGCTAGTGCTAGCCAAGTTCATTTAGGGGAAAATGCGACCCTGCTTATAAATCCCGTCGTTCAATACCATGAAGCAGCGCTGTCTACTAAGTTGACAGCAGGGGAGCTTAACAAACGTCTAAAGGACTTGCTGCATTTGGAGTGCCCCTGCTGCATAAAAGATTTAATTGTGCAAGGGCATAAATATTTAAAAGAAGTAGAAGAGGAAGCTGCTCTGCATGGGGTCTTTTATCTAGCCACGGCTTATGAATTACATCACAACCTTAACATCCAAGAATATAGTTTTGATCGGCAGGCACTCGATGAATACCTGGACAGCCTGGAGGAAAAGTTAGAGAATGGAAAAAGCTTACTCCATTATTTTGCAGAACTGGAAAATAGCAGTATTTTTATCTATCTCTTTAAGGAAAGGCAAAAGGCGAAATCTCAGCTCGACACCTTAACTGGAAAAGTGATCAAAGAAACCCCTTTACATTTAGCTATCAAGAGGGGATGTACCTCTGTGGCCCAATTTTTGCTTGAGCAAGGAGCAGATATCAAAAAAGGGCGATATGGTGAACATGCTAAAACCGTGTTGCATGGAGCTGCAGAATATGGGCGAGAGGAAATTGTCGACCTTTTGCTTCAGCACAAGGATATTCAAGAAATCTTGAACCTACCGCAAGGAGATAAAAAGTATACCGCTTTGCATTTAGCAGCTGTCAAAGGACATTTTTCCATTTTGCGCAAGCTTATTGATTGTGGCGCGCATACTGAACAGCAAGACCTGCTTTCTCGTACTCCTTTAGAAGTTTTGCTTGAACATGAGAGCTTAGATTTTAAGGTGCAAGAGGAATGCGCTTGCCTTTTATTAAGCAAAAAAACGCCCCCTTTTTTCCAGCTAGATAATCCTAAACTCACACAGTGTTTTATCAATGCTCTTAAGCAGGGTCTGTTATTCGTCGCGCAAAGATTGGCGGAGAATGGATTGCCCCCCTTAAAAGAGCAAGAGCACTCGTTTTTAGAAATTGCTGCACACGGGGCCTTTCAAAAAACATATACCCTGTCCCCAGAGCCTATAGAGATCCCTCAGGAGAAGCGCTCTGCTTATATTCGCATGATTCGCTGGCTGCTTGCGGAAAAGAAGGTAGATCCCAATCAGCCATTCAAAGACCGCTCTGATTTTTTGATCCATCAGGTTTGTTATGCGGGCTGCAGTGAGCTTCTTTCGCTTCTTATTGAATTGAAAGCAGATTTGAAAAAACTCGACAGCTCGAGCTCGCAAAACAGTGCTTTGCATCATGCTTGTCAATCGCTCACAGATTGTGTGGGGATCGTGCGCCTTTTGCTGGGATATGACCCAGCTCTTCTGGAAGCCAAAAATATTTATGGCCAAACGCCTTTACACCTAGCAGCCCTTAGAGGAAATGTAAAAAGTGCGGAATACTTGCTAAATCAAATTGCCGAACAAAGAGAGCTAAATCAGCAAGACTACCAGGGAAATACCCCTTTGCATTTAGCTGTGATTGGTGAGAGGACAGCATTTAATCTAGCTAAAGAGAATTATGTTAAAATTGTTGAAGCTTTATTAAAAAAAGGGGCCAACCTAAATATCTTAAATCGGGAGCAAAAAACGGCCTTAATGCTTGCTTTTGCAAGTGGAAGCGAAGCTCTTATACAGGTGTTATCCCAAGCAGCTCTACTTCCACAACAGCTGATTAACTCTCTTCGGAAACTTTATCTTTCGCAAAAAAAATTATCGATTTTTAGAATCAAGGCAGAGGAAGAGTGGGAATTTGAAGTGCCTTTGGAAGAAATTTATGTGCGTTTAGGCATGATTGAGCGTGAAGAAAGAAAAGCACGCGACCAGGCACTTGGTAAGCATTCTGATTACCTACAAGATGGCCGCATCCAGACTTATGAAACTATCTTCGAGCCTAAGCAAAATATTGAGCTTGAAAAGCTTTTCGAACACCAAAGCCTTGCAAAAAGAGGCCCTAAAAGAATTTACCTCCAAGGAGCTGCAGGAAGTGGTAAAAGCACCTTATGCCATTATATCGCTTATCGCTGGGCCAAAGGAGATCTTTGGCAGGAAATTTTTTCTTACCTCTTTTGGATTCCTTTAAGAAATTTTACTAAAGAGAAATATCCCGCTGATAAAGAGTATACTCCTGCTGATCTGATTGCTAGAGAATATGCTGGCAAAATCGATCCAGGGGTGATCGAAGCTTGCATACACAATTCTGCTCTTCAAGAAAAAACACTGCTTATTTTAGATGGTTATGATGAGCTTAGTGCAGATGCCCAACGAAACATCAGTCTTGCTAAAGCCTTCAAGGAGTTAAAAGTTTTATTTCCCCATATTTTAATCACCTCAAGGCCTGGAGGCTGCTCTTTTAACCGCTCTTGTGATCTAGAGCTTTTAGGGTTTGATAAAGAAGGGATTGGCCGTTATATCGATAGATTTTTTAAAGAAGTTCAAGCAGAAGAGAAAAAAGTAAAACTCTATCATCTATTAAACACTTCTCCGCAGGTTTTGAGTCTAGCGCATACTCCTATTAACTTAGCTCTGCTTTGTTGCCTCTTTAACGAAGACCCAGGATTTTTTGATTCTAATCATTCCATTACGATGACTGCCATTTATGAGCGGATGGTTAACTGGATGTATAAATGGTTTCTCTTACGAAGGGTTGATCTGAGTCAATCTAAACAAACCAAGGAGAAAATCTTTGAAGAGAAAGACCTACGCCATAATTCAGAAGTGTCCACAATTGCCACTGCTTTTGAAGACATGGCTTTTTTTGCCATGGAAAAAGATAGCCTTTATTTAAGCAGGGAAAAAATTGATGAAGTTAGAGGCGACAGTATCACCTCTAACGAGCTTACAGATTGCGGGCTTATGCGTATCCCTGCAGCTGAAGAAAAAGGGTATTTTATTCACTTAACCTTCCAAGAATTTTTAACCGCTTCGAAAATTGCCAATCAATACCTCAAGGGAGAAAGACAAGCATGCCGCAACTTTGTACGTCAGTATAAGTTTGAGCCTCGCTATAGCCTAGTTTTACGTATGATTGCTGGCTATCTTTCTAACTCTACACCAAGCGAGGGGGGTTATTCGGATTATAGTGCCCTCCAGGCCTTTTTCGATGATCTTTTTGCTGAGCCTCACGACCTAGCTGTCAGAAGCGAACTCCATTTGATTGCCGAGTGTTTTGAGGAATGTCAAAATCCAAAAGAGGTGAGGCAGTATAAAGGCTTTATTAAGATGGTAATAGAGTATATTAAACATCTCTCCTTGATAGGTTTAAATTTTGAACGGTTGCTCAGGAATAAAAATATTCTTAATCATCCTAAGATGATCGGTTCTATCGGAAGATTGCTATCTGGCCCACAGACCAGGAAAAACATGCTAAGTAACTTAGCAAGCATCATAAAGACAGGGAGCAAGCTAGCCTCAGAAACAGTGGGATTTATTACTGAAGTTCTCAAGGACCCTGATAGTGGTTCTACTGCCAAATGTTGGGCTGCAGATATTCTAAGCACAATGACAGAGCAAGGAGAGGAGCTTCCTAAGGAATCGGTAGATTCTCTCATTCAAATTTCCAAGGAGAGCAATCAAATTTCCAAGGAGAGCAATTCTTTTGTCAAGATGCCTTTTACCAATGCTCTAGGAACTGTGGTGCAACAAGGAGGTAAGCTTGCTAAGGAGGCGCTAATAGCCCTTACCCAAATTCTCAAAGAGGGCGATTTTGGGGATAAATTTTGGGCTGCCTATGTTCTAGAAGACATAGCAAAGCAAGGAGGCAAATTCGCTAAGGAGGCGTTAACAATCCTTGCCACAATTCTCACAGAAGGCGATATTGAGGACAAAATTTTTGCTGCCTCTTCTCTAGCAGCAGTAGGAGGAGAGCTTGCTGAGAATGGGCTAGATGCCCTCATTCAAATTTTCAAAGAGGGCAGTGTGGATGACAAACTTTCTGCCGTACATGGCCTAGAAAAGGTGGCAAAGCAAAGAGGCAAACTGGCTAAGAAGGCGCTAGCTGTCTTTGCCCAAATTCTCAAAGAGGAAGAGCCCGCTGTTAAAATTTCTACTCTCAATTCTCTAAGAATGATGGCAATGGATGGAAACAAGTTGTCTAAAGAAGTTTTAGATGCACTCCTCCAAGCCCTCAAAGAAGGAGATTCTGATGCCAAACGCTCTATTGCCATTACCCTCAGTAAAGTGGCAGAGCAAGGAGGTAAGCTCTCTGAAGAAATGCTAGCTGCCCTTTTCCAATTTCTTGAGGAAGGGGATTCAACTGCCAAAATATATGCTGCCGAGGCTTTAAAAAAACTGGCCGAGCAAGGAGATAGATTTCCTAAAAAAGTGCTAGCTGCCTTTTTCCAAATCTTCAAGAAGGGCGATGCTTTTGTTGCGCATTCTGCTGCCCCTGCCCTAGCAGCGTTGGTAAGCCAAGGAGAGGTGCTGGCTAAGGAGGGGCTAACTGCTCTCATTCAAATTCTCAAGGAAGCTAAAGGGGAAGATGCCTTTGCCATAGATTATGCTGCCTCCGCCGTTCTAGCAATAGCGGTAGAGCAAGGAGGAGAGCTAGCTAAGGAGAGTCTAGCTGCTCTCATTCAAATCCTCAGGGAGGGCGACGATATTGCTAAATATTATGCTGTCTCTTTTCTAGAAGCGGTGGCAAAGCAAGGAGGAGAGCTGGCTAAGGAGAGCCTAGCTGCTCTCATTCAAATCCTCAAGGAGGGTGACGATACTGCTAAATATTGTGCTGTTTCTGTTCTAACAACGGTGGCAAAGCAAGGAGGAGAACTGGCTGAGGAAGCGCTAGCTATTCTCATTCAAATTTCTCAGAAGGGCGATGATCCTGCCAAATCTGATGCTGCCTGTGCCCTAGCAAAAGTGGTGAACGAAGAGGGAGAATTTGCTAAAAAGGCGTTAGCTGCTCTCATGCAGATTTTCAAGGGAGGAGACGATCCTATCAAGGGCTCTATTGTCTCTGTTTTAGCAGCGGTAAACGAAAGATGTGAGCTTGCTAAAGGAGTGTTAGCAACCTTTATTCAAATACTCAAGGAGGGAAATGATTTTGCCAAATATTATGCTGCCGGTGCTTTAAAAAAAGTGGCCATGCAAGGCGGCAAGCTTTCTAAAGAGGCGGTAGACGTTCTCATTCGCGTTCTCGCGGAGGGTCGTGCTCTTCCCGCATGTTCTGCGGCTTCTGCCTTAGCTGCTGTGGCGATCCAGGGAGGGAAATTTGCCAAAAAGGCGTTAGCTGCCCTCACGAGAATTTCCAAGGAGGGGAATTTTTTTTCCAAATTTTATGCTGCCGATGCTCTAGAAACAGTGGCAAAACAAGGAGGCAAGGTCCCTAAGGAAGCGGCAGAGGCGGCCATCCGCATTCATAATAAGAAGGATGGCAAAAACAAGTATGCTATTGATTTTTCAAAAATGATAAAGCCTATTGATTTTCTAGGAAGAATGATAGAGCAAGGAGGTGAGCTTGCTAAGGAGGCGTTAGCTGCTCTCATGCGCATATTCGAGGAGGATGAGAGTTCCAGAATTTCAATTGTCTATACTTTAGAAAAAGTTGATAGAAATACTTTATTAAAAATCAGTATCGAAGCATTTCCTTTAGTTGCTATGGTTTGTTTCTTGACTGCAGATAGTTTTTCAGTTAAAGATTTACAACTTCAAATTACGGACAAAAGAACCACTTATTTATCCAAGCCTATCCGAAAGCTTAGCTATGAGCAAATAAGAGAAAAATTACCTACAGAGCTTGGTGAATGGCGGAAACGATTAGACATTCTTAGCCAAAGGGGTAGTTTTAAAAAGCACTAGCCAAACCTAATGCTAAAGGGGATGGTTGGGGTTATTCTTAAAGTATGGCCCAAAGACCGAACCTTTTTAAACCGATTAGCCTTCTTTCCCACCTACAACCGCCTTTTAGTTCGTCTCTACTTACCAAACAAGGCGGAGACGAAAAAGAAAATAAAAGTTTAAGGCTTGAAAAGCGAAAAATGATGGCTTAAAAACGCGCTTAGAGAGCTGCCACTAAAGCAAAACCAGGCTGAATTCAGCCTGGTTTTAGTAGGAAAATTAAGAATGAGGGGTTTTCTTCCCTTCGCGTGGGCGATAAGGGGCTCCTGAGGAACGGGAGTGTGGACGGCGCCTATCACGGAATCTGTTAGTAGATTCTCTGGAAAATCCGCTTCTTTTTCTCTTATGCTGAGAGCCTGTTCTTTCGATGTCTTGAGGAGAAATTCCAATATGCTCAGGTCCTTCCACTTTTTTATAGTCTAGCAATAACGAAAGCAGATTGACGCTGATCTCTTCTATAGGCATTTCTTTTTGCAATTCTGTCAAAAGCGCATGGGCTTCTTGATCGAAATGGCGCTGTTGTACTTTTTTCAGGAACTTTTCTGCGAATTTGCGTTTTACTTCTTGGAGGGTAGGAATGGCTTGGTATTCAATATTTCCGCCGTGTTCCCGGAAAATATGCTTTAAGCTGCTGACTTCGCGAGGATTCAAGAGGGTAATGGCCACCCCTTTATTGCCTGCGCGTCCTGTGCGCCCAATGCGGTGCACATAACTTTCTGTTTCGTAAGGGAGGTGATAGTTGTAAACATGGGTGACGTCCAAAACATTTAATCCGCGGGCGGCTACATCTGTGGCGGCTAATATTTGAAAGTCATTTTGCCTGAAACCATCGATAACTCGTTGTCGTTGGGGTTGTTCCATGTCACCATGCAATCCTCTTGCCGCATACCCTCGGCTGGTTAAAAAAGAGGAAACGCGGTCGACATCTTTTTTAGTTCGGCAAAAGATGATAGACTTAGCTTCTTCTTGGGCATCTAACAGGCGGACAAGCGCGTCGTCCCTTTCAGATTCATGGATCACATAACAAAGTTGCTTAATGTTTTGGCTAGCTGTTTCTTTTTTGGTGATTTTGACAAATTCAGGTTCGTGCAAGAATGTTTTAGCCAATTTTTGAATAGGAAGGGGCATAGTGGCGGAAAATAGAAGCGTTTGTCTTTTTTTTGGCAAGAAGGTGAAAATTTCTTGGATATCTTCCAAGAAGCCCATATTTAACATTTCGTCAGCTTCGTCAAGCACTACAATCGGAGGAGAAAAGTGGCTTAAACGTTTGGATTTAAGCAAATCTAAAAGCCTACCAGGAGTAGCGACAACCACTTGTGCGCCCCTTTCAATTCCCTCGATTTGCCGTTGGATCGATTGTCCTCCATAAACGGCGATGGTGCGGATTCCGCAATACTTGCCCAAACGATAGAGTTCGTCGCTAACTTGAACCGCAAGTTCACGCGTGGGAGTCACTACAAGCAGGCCCACACCTGCGGATTTATCTAAGCTATTGAGGGAAGGAATCCCAAAGGCAGCGGTTTTTCCAGTCCCTGTCTGGGCTTGAGCCACCACATCTTGCCCGGTGAGAAGAAGGGGGATAACTTTTTCTTGAACAGGGCTAGGATGCGTGAAATTTGCTTCAGCAATTGCTTTCAGCAAAGAATCTTTGAGGCCAAAATCGGTAAAAAGCATTGTCGATTGAGGAATTTGTGAAGACGTTGTATCTTTCATTGTAACCATTTTTCCTTTAAAGTGGTTTTTACGAGGCGTAATATCTCCTCCTAGCGAAAGGAGTTGCGCTTCCTGTTTGAACCTCTTGGTGATCAAGGGACATCTGGGTTGACTCGCTGAGTTCGCGAGAGTCGTGTGAGAATTACGATTTATTTTGATGTAAGAAATAATCTTACAAGGTTCTTTAATTTTTTTAAATACTTTTTTTCTTGTTTTCTTATTAAAAAAATTAAGTAAATTAATTGAGTTTTTTTATTGGGAATTAAAATTCCTCTGTTAGAAGAAAATTAGAGAGAGGACAGCTAGAATCTGACTTGAAAAATCATGGTGGACAAAGGAGCCAGTTGAAAGCTAATTCCCTCTCTTTTTCCACGCGCGTCTAGATGAATACGGGGGTGGGGATTTAGTTTTCCGGAACCCCCATATTTTTCATGATCCGTATTGAAACATTCTGTAATCCAGCTCACATTGGGTAACCGGATAAAATAATCGGAATGATAAGCGGGGGTAAAGTTATGGACACATAGCAGCACGCCCTGATGACTTTTGCGCAAATAGCAAATCACACTATTTTGCGTATCGCTAAAATCGACCCACTCAAATCCGGTGAAATCGAGATCTCTTTCCCATAACTCTGGGGAAGAAAGATAAAAATGGTTCAGCTCTTTTACTAAGGTTTGCATGCCTTGATGAAAAGGATAGCGCAATAGATCCCATTCAATTTCACCTTTGCAAGCCCATTCATTCCATTGGCCGATTTCGCCTCCCATGAAAAATAATTTTTTGCCAGGCTGGCACATGGTATAACTAAATAAAAGGCGCAAGTTGGCAAACTTCTGCCAAATGTCTCCAGGCATTTTGCTAAGAAGGCTATTTTTCCCATGCACTACCTCATCATGAGATAAAACAAGGATAAATTTTTCTGTAAAAGCGTATAAAAGTCCAAAGGTAAGATCGCGGTGGTGATGACTTCTGAAAATCATATCTTTGGAAAAATAGCGCAAGGTATCATTCATCCATCCCATGTTCCATTTAAAATCAAATCCTAGCCCCCCCTGTGCCACCGGATAGGTGACCGCAGGGAAAGCGGTAGATTCTTCGGCAATGGTATAGACACCGGGGAAAAATTGATGGACAACCGAATTAAGGTGTTTAAGAAATTCGATAGCTTCTAGATTTTCTTTTCCCCCATACTGGTTGGGAATCCATTCTTGTGGTTCTCGCCCATAGTCTAAGTAAAGCATGGAGGCCACTGCGTCCACACGCAATCCATCCACATGCATTTTGTCAAACCAGAAAAGGGCATTGGCGATCAAAAAGTTAGAAACTTCATGTCGGCCAAAATTAAAGATATAGGTATTCCAATGAGGGTGAAGGCCTTGGCGAGGGTCGGCGTGTTCATAAAGAGAAGTGCCATCGAAACTTCCTAAAGAAAAATCGTCGGTCGGAAAATGGCCCGGCACCCAATCGAGAATGACCCCAATCTGATGCTGGTGGAGATGATTGACAAACCACTGAAAATCTTCAGGGGTGCCATAGCGGCTCGTCACTGCGTAAAATCCAGACACCTGATAACCCCATGATTCATCTAAAGGGTGCTCTTGGATGGGCAAAAGCTCTACATGCGTATAGCTCATCTCTCGGCAATAATCTGCGAGTTTGACGGCTAACTCTCGATAATTTAAAAAATAGCCATCCCTTGTCTTCCAGGATCCTAAATGAACTTCGTAAATATTAAAAGGGCGGGGGGCATTTTTCTTTTGGACGCGCTGTTCCATCCATTGTTGATCTTGCCATTCAAAACGATCCACATCGACAATTACAGAAGCTGTGGCAGGACGCAGCTCATTCCCTAAAGCAAAAGGGTCAGCTTTAAGTTTTAACTCTCCTGCTTGAGTGCGGATTTCAAATTTATATTTTTCCCCTTCCTCAATGCCGGGAATGAATAATTCCCAAATTCCGGAGTCGCCTAAGGCTCGCATCGGATTTGTGCGCCCATCCCAATGGTTGAAATCCCCCACCACCGACACAGAACGGGCAGAAGGAGCCCATACTGCAAATCTTGTGCCTTTGTATCCTTGATGTTTGATTAAGCGGGCACCCATCATTTGATAGAGCTTATAATGGACCCCTTTACTAAACAGGTACTGATCCACTTCCCCAATGGTAGGTGCAAAAGTATAAGGGTCGCCTCCACTTAAACCATTTTGATGAAAAACTTGGTAATCTGTGGGGTGAAGCGTATTTGGCACAGTTAATTCAAAAAGGCCAGCTTGATGGATTTGCACGGCAGAAACAGCTTGGTCTTGAATTTTCAAATGAATGTCTTTAGCCCCTGGCCTCCATACTCGGATCACTTGGCGGTCATTTGATAAGCGGTGCAATCCTAAAAATTGATGGGGATCATACGCCTCGCCAGCGAGTAAAGAATCGAATTGAGGGTGAGTAAAAGGAGAGATGAGGGTGTCCATGCTTTTTCCATTTGATTAACTTAAGCCGCAGGTTAGCTTATTTTTGAAAATTATCAAAGAGATAAAGTTGGTCTGACAAGACTTCAAGAGGAGCGTGGCAGGAAATAAAAGAGCCTTTTTCTGCAGGAGTAGTGCGCAAACGCATTCTTTTTAAGGGGCTTTGCAAATTAAAATGGAGGGTTTGGTTCGCACTCGAATATAAAATGACCCGTCTTAAAGTTTTTTTGCTCCATTCAAAATGGATAGTGCCAATCCCTTCAGCCTGCCAATTAACAGCTCTTCCACAATGAAATTCGGGAGGAAGAGAAGGGAGCAAGGAAAGGGTATTTGGCTCTATTTTCATAAAAAGAGACCGGATCAGTTGGGCCCCTTGTTTTAGCAAATAAAGGGGGGACAAATGAGAAGGGATGGGAGGAGATTTAAATCCGAGATGCTCTAAGTCTTGTGAGCGAGGAGAAAGGATCCCTTCAAAGCCAGCAGCGAAAAGAGGGAAAAAGGCTTTCAAGATTTTTTCTGGTTGCTGTTGGAGGGCATTTTCGCATGCTTGTAGCAAGGAGGGGTGAGGATTTTCTGGAATCTCTGAGAAGGGGACAAGGGAGCCAAGTCGAAACCAATGGGGAAAAATTTCGGCAAAATTTTTGCGTCTTTTAATTAAGTCCCAATCTTGCGCTTTATGATTGCCAAGCGAGAGTCTTTCCGTTGGTGGATGAGGTGCGAGCCAAACAGAAGATTTAAAAACAATGGCTTTTGGTTGGCTTTGACAATCAAAAGAGGGAGAAAAATTTAATTCAAAGCCTCTCTCTTGAACAATTTTAATAGAGCCATCGTTTTCAGCAAAAATGCGATAGTCGAAGTATCCTTCGCTGGCATGGCCCCAAACCTTGATTTCTCCTTTTTCCAAGTCTTGTTGAATGGTAAATTCTTCCACAGGACCTGTTAAATCCAATTTGACCCGCCCAATATATTCAGGGGAGCTATTAGCGAGAGAGCTAATATGAATCAAAGTGGGAAAAATTTGAAACCGCAAGGCGGTGTAGGGAAGGAGACAAAAAGTTCCGGGAAGATGTGAAAAGGGACGCAGCCGCTCAGCGATCGAAATTTTCATGGGTTAGACTTTGCGTACAAATTTTCCAATAAGGCCTTGTGGGGTGTTTTCTACTAAATCTACTTCTAAAAGTTCATTAGCTTGAAAATCGCCAGCTACCCAAACATTTAAAAAGTTTTCGGTATGTCCCGATATTTCTCCAGGGCGAGAGGCATGTCCAGCTTCCGTTAGCAGGGTCATCCTTTTTCCGATAAAACGTTCTCGAAGCAAGTAAGCTTGGTGCTCTGCTGCACGCAAAAGTTCTTGTTTACGCTTTTTTATGATATCGACAGGCACTTTATTGGGCATTAAGGCCGCGCGGGTGCGCTTTCGCTCGCTATAGGGGAACATATGAACCTTCGCAAACTGAACTTCGCGCATAATTTCCAGCGTCTCTTCAAAATCTGTCTCCGTTTCTCCTGGAAAACCGACAATAATGTCGGTAGTGAAAGTAAAGTCAGGGTCTGCTTGTCGCAGACGATCAATGGTATTGAGAAAGATTTGCCGTGTATATTTACGATTCATCCGTTTAAGGATCACGTTTGATCCTGATTGTAAGACAATATGCATCGAATGGCATGTTTTTGACCCGTTTAAGACCGCTTCAGCTAATTCATCGTCAATTTCGTCTGGATCAATGGAAGAAATACGCAATCGTTCCAAGCCAGGCACTTGATCGACAGCTTTGACTAAATCCACTAGGCGATAAGGGGGCATCCCTTCAGCTGGATTGCCATCAAAATCCCCAATATTGATCCCTGTTAAAACAATTTCTTTGTAACCGTTAGAAATAAGTTCTTTCACCTCAGCCACAATCTCCGGAATAGTGCGCGAGCGAGAGCGGCCTCTGACATAGGGAATGATGCAATAAGTGCAAAATTCATTACACCCGTCTTGAACTTTGACGAAGGCGCGCGTATGGGCGTCAAAATTTTTTATCGAAAATTCCGGGACTTCCTCTTCAGGAAAAAGAGTCTGGATAAGCTGTTCTTTTTCTTTGTTAAGAACAACGTGTTCCACTCCTTGAATCGATTTAAAAATTTGGGCGTTTTGTTCGGCTGCGCAACCGGTGACCACAATCTTTGCCTGGGGGTTTTCTTTAGATAACTGGCGGACGTCGTGTTTGCTTTGCGAATCAGCTGTTTCTGTCACCGTGCAAGTGTTGACAATGCAAACATCTGCTTCTTCGCCTTCCCTAGCCGGGCGGTATCCTAGCGCAATTAATTGATCTTGATAGGCTTGGGATTCGTATTGATTTGTGCGGCAGCCTAAGGTCGCAATTTTAAATGTTTTTTGGGGTGAAGTAGATTCGTTCATTCAATCAAAAAGTTCTCAAATTAAAAAGATTACAGCATAGCAGAGATGAACCGAGGGTGCAAGATAAAATTGAATATATTTAGAAATTTATATCAATAATTTGATAAAATATAAATTAGTTAAATAGAGGCAACTATGAGCGATAATTTAGATATATTATTTAGTACAAAAATTGACCAAGACGTTTTAAAAACCCACCGGTTGTGTGTGCATAAAATAAAAAACCAAGGGCGTGTAATAGAGCTTTTACCTAACAAAAAATTAAGCTTAGGAGAAAAAATACGTTCAATTTTTGATTCCCTCTTTGGCATCCAGCAGCGCCAAGTTGTTAAATTTTGCCTTTCTTCCCCAGCCTTAGAGAAAAAAATAGTGGCTATAGCTATTCCGGAAGAATTAGAAACTTTCAAAAAGAATGTGGCTTGCATCCAAGATTGGATTACAGCTTATAATAAGCGCATAGGAATCTTTAAATTTCTTCTTGGGATTCGGCCTATGCCACCTCTTACCCAAAGATTGAATGCTAAATTATCCACATTAAAAGGGGATAATTTACCTGAGCCTCTCCCTTCGCCTGATTTTAAAGCTCACCAAGTATCCTTAGCCTCTCCTCAAAAAGAAGCCTATGCCATTTTAAAAAGTTTTTTAAGAGGAGAAGGAAAAAATAGGGGAGGGCACCCTGTCACAATAGAGGAGATCCATCGCTATACTTACGAAGAAAAAGAAGAAAAGCATGATTTTATTCAATGGCTTTTTCCTTCCTCACAACCGTCTGCTTATAACCCCCACGCACCCGTTTTAACCGAAGACCTTCTGGACGAGTTGGTGCGAGACGAGGAGGTGATGAAAAACCTTAAAAAATCCTTTCTGGTCATGTTAGATTTTTATGGATTAAAGTACGAAAAGGGAAAAGTGGACAAAGCCTCCCATTTTGAGACGCGCACTTTTTGGATTCGCCCCGGGGATCATAACCATCAACGCATCACCCGCATATTAGAATGTTTAGGTAACTTTGGTTTGATTGAAGAAAAAAAGAGTTTTCTAGATTTTTTGAGAACTTTAAAAAATGAATTTCCGCACGGAATTTCGGAGGTAAGTTTCAAATATTGGGAAGCAGCATAAATAAGAGGGGAGGGCTTGCTCCAAGGAGTCGTTTAAAATCTTTCAGCCTTGTGTGTAAAGCATCGGTTGGAAGGCAAAATAGAACCTTCTCTATATATTTATTCACCATCACCCTTGAAAATTTCCTTTTCCTCTGCCTTATCTCAAATTTTTCTAAACATCCTCGCCATGCTTGCCAGGCATTCCATTTGTCGCCAAAGGAAGATTCCGTCTGCGTATCATAGGCGGACCTATAATAGGGGATAGGAGGGGAATCACTAAGCAAGAAAAATCAAATCAAGGCTCTTTTTATGGAAAGCTAAGGGTTCAAATCCCCCTCGCCTAAAAAGACTTACGCACAACAGCTACGCCAAAGCTTTCATAGTCCTCAAGATGTTCGAAGACACAGAGGCCGTCAGGAGAAAAATTTCCAATCACTATTTGCCCGCCGCGGCTGGTCATTTCTTTGCAACGTGTATGGCCCCCTCGACTCTGCGTTAAATATGCGCTCCCCAGAACTAATATATCGTATAAAGATACAAACGGCAGCGTCTAATACATTGGGGAGTTCATATTGTTTGGCTAATGGAACGATAAGGGGGTGTTGATCGATCTCGCTCCTTTCGATTGGATTTTTTGTCATGAGTACCCATTGAGATTTGGGAGCCGCTTGGTGGCCATATTCTTTAATTACAAGTTCCCAAATATCCTTAAATTGGATGGCATATCCTTCTTTAGGAGCCCTAACAAGCTCTCCCAAAGTTGCTAAAGTAAGCGGCTTCCCATTCAGGGTTTCAGGGATGAGAACAAGAAGGTGAGTTTCTTCGATTTTTTTTTCCGGCCAAAAGGGACAGGGATTTTTGAGGACCTTATGGATCTCTCTTGGGAGGGGTGGCACTTGCCCAACATCTCCGAAATATCTTGCCCATTGTTTTTTACCAAAGGCAATTCTGGAAAGCAGGGTGTCCCATAGGTTTTCATCATTTGCTAACATTTTCCAATTTGTGCTCACTCGAAGGCACCTTCCGAGCTGGGCACTATTCAAAAAAGAAAAAACTTTGAGGCTTATCTCTTGAGGAAGTAAATAGGTAAAATCCACTTTAGCCTCTTTGTCATTTTCGAATGGCACAGGGTGCTTTCCTTCCTCCCCAAACTCTCTAATGGTATAATTAAACATTTTAAGGCTTCCTTAATAAAGTATACCCCTATTTTAAAGCTTTGAGCTTTAAGTTTGAATAGGGAATGAAGAAACAAAGATCCACAACTCTTTTTATTTTCCGGTTTAGCCCCATGAGTTTTAGGCTGGTCTAAGGGGGACGTGGATAAACACAGCTGCTCTTCAGCTTTTTTGAAATTTACTTGAGTCAATAATCTTGTAAGTTTTACAAGGCGGTTTTCATGATTAGGGTGTCCGGCTTACCGTTAAAAGGCTTTTTTACTTTCTCTGCCTCTTCTACGCTTCTATTTTTTTAGAAAGTTGCTCGTTTGACGCTTGCAAATCCATAAGTATTTCTAATGTTTCTTGCTTTGTAGCTAAGATATTTTAAATTTTAACCATTGTAACATTTATTCTTAGCTATTAAGGTTCTAATAGTAAATTGTTTTACAGTTGTCTAGATTTAAACGAGGATTTTAAAAAAAATAAAATTGTGAATTAATTAAAATTAACAGGATACATTAATTATTTGATTAATATAAAAAGAGTTGATAGAAACTAAGATTTTAATTAGGCTTATTTATAAACGACTAAGAGAATAAGAGCACATCAGAAAAACAGCTCGTCTAATTTCTAACCTTCCTTATCTCCTTTGCCATCGAAAAGCCATATAGCGGAATTAAAATAAGGTCTATTTCTTTCCATAAAATAAGATGGAATCCAATTTTAGGGGGGGAGGTATGTTTCCACAAGATTATTCTGCCATCCAACGGTTAGAAAATACCGATTGGGAAACTCTTAAAAGAAAATATGTCATGTCTATACGCCCGGAAGGGTCACAGCTGCAGGCTGCCCAGCAGATGCAAAAACATATAGAGGATCGTGATATAGTCGACTATGCCAGCTATCGAGAAGCGATCTTGAGAATATTTCCCGCCTCTTACTTTAATTTAGCTGCCGAAATAGCAGGTGACATCGCAAAAACAGGGGACGGGGGTTATACCTTTACGGCCACCTGGTACCAATTTATCGTCACTCAGAAACCAGCTCAGCTGCCTACAGCTCTAGAAAAGTCGCAAAAATGTATCGTGATGATTAAAGCTCCGGGAAGTCGCAAATTAAGCTCCGACATCGACACTTCTATTTTTACTGCCTTTGAAGGAGAAAGTGCCTTTTTTGAGCGGGCTGCCGAAAGAATTAAAGCGCGAGGGCCCGATTTTAAAGGGCGGATCACCAACGCGGTGATTGAGGGTTTTTATACCATTTCCGAAGAGCTCTTTAAGAAGACTTCTGCTTCCCATCGAGATTCCAATGCCTACTTAGATGCGCTCGCAAATGATCAAGAAAACTATCCAAAATTTCTGAACGACAATGAAAATAACCCTTCCATTCAAGGAAAGAGGCTTTTTTCGGAAGAGGAATTTACCTCAATATTTAAAGAGTTTAAATATAAAAAGCACGTGCAAGAAATGGCTGCCAGTTTATTTTCTCTGCGCTGCGGCTTGGAAAAAGAGGAATGGCAAGCCTTTAAAGAGCTGGTCAAGAAAAAGCTAGGCAAAATTCTCCGATCAGAATTGCCTAAACAGGAAGGAGAAGCCCATATTGCCAGCTGTCAGCACGATTACGACACAATTTTTCAAGAGGTAGAAAAATTACATGAGAATCATTTAGCAAGCCTAAATGCTAAAATTCAAGAGTTAAACCAATTGGATCCCCTACCGGTATGCGGGCAAGACATCCCTATTGCGGCTCGGAATAGACTCTATGTGGAGTATTTAGAAAAGTGCGCAGAGTGCTATGAAAAAATCCTCGCTTTAAAAAGCGCAAAAGGGCCTTTAAAAAATGAGCTAGAGGCAAAAAAGCAAGCCTTAGATGAGGAGTTAAATGCATTAGAAAAATTAGATAAAAAGAGTTCACATCGGCGTATCGTAGAGCTTGTTAAAGAATTTCAAACCAACTGCGCTTTATTAGAAAAAAGGTGCCAAGAGTTAAAAGCTTCCCTGCAGCAGAATATTCTAGACATAGCTCAGTTGCAAGTAAGTTATCAATTTTCTCAAATCTTAGCCAGCACATTTGCCTATGAAGCCTATGTGGGCCGTTCAGCTATCTACCATGTGGTGAATGAGCAAAGCGGCAAAAGCTTGCCCATCTCGCAGCAGACTCTCCTCGGTTCAGCCTTGCAGCAAGTGGGCTTTAAGCTTTTACATACTAAGGAATTAACTCCTAAAAAATATCCTCCTGAAGAGATTGCTTATTATACCGCCAAGTATGGAAAAAGACTTTTTAGCTTAGTCTTTAGCAGCCGCCATGCGGAACTTGAGGAGGATATCCTCAAACTTTTAGTGAAAGGGAGAACAGGAGAGGATTTCCCTAAATTTACCTATCTTAAATCTAAACAGGTAAGGCGCAATGCCTATAGCACTTTTACCCGAAAAGAGTTAGCTCTGCTAAACAGCCAAGCAAAGATCATTAATCAAATAAAACTAAACGAGGCGATTTTAGAGGCGGAAAAGCCTCGAAGAACGCTTGAACTCATCCAAACATTATGCCCTTTTGCTACTGAAGAAGAAAAAAAGCGTTACTTTGAAAAGGAAAAAAAACTTTACCTATCGATTAGCGCTAAATTAATCGGCCTGGTATGCGCTTCTAGATTAAAGAGCAAAGGCTACTTATGGGGTAAAAACCCGCTGATCCCTTTACCACATACAACAGAAGAAAAGAAAGAGGAAGAAGCTTCCTCCCCTGCTATTTTCAACCCACAGCCTTTTCAAAATTCCAATTTTCCCCCATCTAGCGGAGGGGGAATTTCTAAAGATGAGTATCATCAGTTGGGCGAAGATGCCAAAAACTTAGTGGCGGCTTTTTCAGAAGGTGAAGCACAGGTCAGCCACATGGAACAGGCCCCTCGCTCTCAATCCGCTGTTGTGGCAGGCGCTTCCGAAGAAGGGTTTAGCAAGTTAGTGGAAGGAATGTTTAAAAAAAGCCCAAAGTAAAGCGCCCATCAGAAAAACATTTTTTTGATGGGCCTAATTGCTATGAGCACACCCTTAAAGATTATAAGGCGCTTTATCCCGCTTTTCAAACCAAGCCAGGACCTATTAAAGTCCAGGTTAGGGGTAGTCAAATCCGCGTAGAGGAAAAAGCCAGCCTGTTTATGCAATCTAATCCCGTCATTCAATACCATGAAGCAGCACTGCCTGCTAGGTTGGCAGCAGGGGAGCTTAACCAACGCTTAAAGGATTTGCTGCAACTCAAGTGCCCCTCCTGTCTGAAAGATTTAATTGTTCAAGGGCATAAATTTTTAAAAGAAGCCCAAGGAGAAGCTTTATTGCATGGCGTTTTTTATCTAGCTACCGCTTATGAGTTGTATAGCACGCTTAACATACAGGAATATAAATTTGATCACCAACCACTCGATCAATATCTGGACACATTAGAGAAAAGTTTAAAAGAAGGTGAAAACTTACTGCATTATTTTGCGGCCCAGGAAAATCTCAGCATTTTTGGCTATCTTTTCTCTGAAAGACCAAGCATAAAATCTCAGCTCAATGACTTAGCAGGAGAGGTGATCAAAGAGACACCTTTACATGTGGCTATCAGGATGGGATCTATCTCGATTGCGCAGTTTCTGCAGGAACAGGGAGCAGATATCAAAAAAGTCGGGGATGGCCAATACGCTAAGACTGTGCTACATGTGGCTGTTGAATATGGACAAGAGGAAATCGTCGACCTTTTGCTTAAACATAAAGACATTCCAGAAATTTTAAATGCCTCCCAAGGGGAGAAGGGGTATACTGCTCTGCATCTAGCAGCTGCTAAGGGGCATTTTGCCATTTTGCTTAAACTTATTAACTGCGGGGCACATACTGAATTGCAAGATGTATTCCATCTTACCCCTTTAGAAGTTCTACTTGAGCGAGAAAGCCTAGATTTTAAGATGCAAGATAAATGCGCTTGCATTTTATTAAGCAAAAAAGGGCCCTCTTTTTTCCAGTTAGATAATCCCTCACTTAAAATATGCTTTAGGAATGTTCTTAAGCATGGCTTGCTCAATATCGCCAAAAAACTTGCTGCTAATGGGCTGCCACAACCGGAAGAACAAGAATGCTCGTTTCTAGAAATCGCCGCCGAGGGAGCTTTTCCACAAACAGATGCTCATCCTAAAGGGATTTTTCAAGAGAAGCACACGGCCTATATTAAACTGATTTATTGGTTACTTAGAGAAAAGAGGATGGACCCTAATCAAAAATTCAAAAGCCGCTCTGACTTTTTGATCCACCAAATTTGTTATGCAGGCTGTAGCGAACTACTTTCTCTTTTTATTGAGTTAAAAGCAGATTTAAAAATACTCGATAGCTCTCAGAATAATGCCTTACACTACGCTTGTCGCTCTCCCACAGATTGCGCCGATATTGTCCGCATTTTGATGGGGTACGATCCTGCTTTTGTGGAAGCTAAAAATAGCGACGAGCGTTTACCTTTACATTTAGCGGCAATGACAGGAAATGAAAAGAGCGTTCAATGCTTATTACGCCAGCCGCCAAATCAAATCCAGCTTGATCAACAAGATAAAAATGGAAATACCCCTTTGCATCTAGCTGTCATGGCGGGAGGGGTAGCTTCCCCTAAAGCCAAAGTTCATTACTGCCAAATCATTGCAGCTTTGGTGGAAAAAGGGGCTAACACAAATACCTTAAATAAGGAGAAAAAAACGGCATTAGAGCTTGCTTTAAAAAATGGAAACGATGTCCTTATACAAGCTTTAGTCCAGGCAATCCAAAATCCACAATATGTGGCTAATTCTCTTCGGAATCTTTATCTTTCTCAAGAAACCCTGTCTATTTTTAGAATTAAAGCGCAGCAAGACTGGGAGTTTAGAGTTCCTTTAGAAGAGATCTATGTGCGTTTAGAAATTATTGAGACACAAGAAAGAAAAACACGCGACCAAGCTCTTGATAAACATTCTGATTATATCCACGATGAGCGCATTCCGATAGGTATTATTGAGACTCAAGAAAGAAAAGCACGCGACCAAGCTCTTGATAAACATTCTGATTATATCCACGATGAGCGCATTCCGATAGGTATTATTGAGACTCAAGAAAGAAAAGCATGCGACCAAGCCATTAATGAATATTCTTATTATAGTTATTTTTACGATAAACATTCTGATTATATCTACGATGAGCGCATTCCGTCTTTTGAGACCGTCCTCGAACCTGAGAAAAGTATCGAAATCGAGCAGCTCTTTGAGCACAAAAGTCTTAAAAAAGAAAAAGCTAAAAGGATTTATATCCAAGGTGCTGCTGGAATTGGCAAGAGCACTTTATGCCACTACATCGCTTATCGCTGGGCAAAAAAGGATTTGTGGCAAGGCCTCTTTTCCTATCTTTTTTGGATTCCTTTAAGAAATTTTACTCTAGGAAAGTATCCTGCTAATCAAGACTATACTCCCGCTGATCTGATTGCGAGAGAATATGCAGGCAAAATTGAGCATAGGGCCATCGAAGCTTGCCTCAACGATACTACTTTCCGAGAAAAAACCCTGCTTGTATTGGATGGTTATGATGAACTCTCCTCAGACGCCCAAGCAAATACCAGTCTTGCTAAAGCCTTTAATGAGCTAAAAGAGTTATTTCCCCATATTCTGATCACCTCAAGGCCAGGCAGCTGCTCTTTTAAACGCTCTTGTGAGTTAGAACTATTAGGCTTTGATAAAAAAAGGATCGATCATTACATCGATCGGTTTTTCACCCAAGTGCAAGCAGAAGAGAAAAAAGCAAAACTTCACCGCCTATTAAAGAGCTCTCCTCAAGTTTTAAGCCTTGCGCACACTCCGATTAACTTAACCCTGCTTTGTTGCCTTTTTAATGAAGATCCAGAGTTTTTCGATGCTAATCAACCCATTACCATGACTGCTATTTATGAACGGATGGTTAATTGGATGCATAAATGGTTTATGTTGAGAAGAATTGACCAAGGCCACTCCACGCAAAAGAAAGAGGATATTCTGAGATGGAAAAATTTGCGCGACAATGGAGAAGTGAAAGAAATTGCCGCTGCTTTTGAAGACATGGCTTTTTTTGCTATGGAAAAAGATACCCTTTATTTGGAGAAGGGAGAAATCGAGGAATTTATAGGTAACGCAGCAATCACCTCCAATGAGCTCATAGATTGCGGACTGATGCGCATCCCTGAAGAAAAAGGGTACTTTATTCACTTAACCTTGCAAGAGTTCCTAACCGCTTCAAAATTTGCTAATCAATACCTTAAAGGAGAAAGAAAAGCATGCCAAAAATTTGTACAAGGCTGCAAGTTTGAGCCTCGCTATGCCCTGGTTTTGCGCATGATTGCGGGCTGTCTTTCCCTTGCTATCTCAAGTAATCGGCGTTATTCAGATTCAAATCCGCTACAGCCCTTTTTTGATGACCTTTTTGCTGCGCCTCAAGACTTTACTGTCAGGAGCGAACTCCATTTGATTGCAGGCTGCTTTGAGGAGTGCCAAAATCCGTCTATAGTGAAGCAGTATGGTGGCTTTATTGAGCTTGCGAAAGACTACATTATCCATCTCTCTTGCTTAGGTTTAGACTATGGACGGTTGCTTAGAAATAAAAACCTCCTTAATCACCCTCAGGTGAAATGTGCGATCGGAAAATTGTTATCCGATCCTCAGGACAGAGAAAATATGCTAAGGAACTTACTAGAAATCATACGAACTGGGCAAACGTTAGCTCCAGAAATAATGAAATTCATTGTTCGAATTCTTAAAAAGCCGGATCGCGGATTTGCTGCTTTCGATGTTTTAGAAGAAGTGGTAAAGCAAGGAGGAGAGCTTTCAGAAAAAGCACTAGATACTCTCATCTCACTTCTTAAAAAGGGCGGCTTTGATGCCCCAAGCTCTGCTGCTCGTGCTGCCCGTGCTCTAGGAAAAGTTGTGCATCAAGGAGGCGAATTTGCTGAAAAAGCGGTAACTGCTCTCATTCGAATTCTTGAGGAAGGCAAGCCTGTAGCCTATCATCTAGCAGAAGTAGCAAAACAAGAGGGCAAGCTTGCTGAGAAAGCGCTAGCAGCTCTCATCCAACTACTTGAGAAGGGAGATTTTAATGCCAAATGCTCTGCTGCTAATGCTCTGAAAGAAGTGGCAAAGCGGGGAGGAGCGCTTCCAGAAAAAGCGCTAGCAGCTCTCATCCAACTACTTGAGAAGGGAGATTTTAATGCCAAATGCTCTGCTGCTAATGCTCTGGAAGAAGTGGCAAAGCGGGGAGGAGAGCTTCCAGAAAAAGCGCTAGCAGTCCTCATCCAACTTTTTGAAGAGGGCGATTCTAATGCCAAATGCTCTGCTGCTAATGCTCTAGGAGAAGTAACAAAACAAGGGGGCAAATTTGCTGAGAAAGCGGTAGCAGCTCTCATCCAAGTCCTCCAGGAGGAGGGCGGCTTTGCTGCCAAATGCTCTGCTGCTAATGCTCTAGGAGAAGTAGCAAAACAAGGGGGCAAGTTTGCTGAGAAAGCGGTAACTGCTCTCATCCAATCCCTCCAGAAGGAGGGCGACTTTGCTGCCAAATGCCCTGCTCCTAATGCTCTTGGAGAAGTAGCAAAACAAGGGGGCAAGTTTGCTGCGAAAGCGGTAACTGCTCTCATCCAAGTCCTCCAGGAGGAGGGCGGCTTTGCTGCCAAATGCTCTGCTGCTAATGCTCTAGGAGAAGTAGCAAAACAAGGGGGCAAGTTTGCTGAGAAAGCGGTAACTGCTCTCATCCAAGTCCTCCAGGAGGAGGGCGGCTTTGCTGTCAAATGCCCTGCTGCTAATGCTCTTGGAGAAGTAGCAAAACAAGGGGGCAAGTTTGCTGAGAAAGCGGTAACTGCTCTCATTCGGATCCTTGAGGAGGGCAAGCCTGTAGCCTATCATCTAGCAGAAGTAGCAAAACAAGAGGGCAAGCTTGCTGAGAAAGCGCTAGCAGCCCTCATCCAAGTTCTCCACGAAGAGCTGGAGAAGGACGATTATGAAATCATATGTTCTGTTGTCAATGCCCTAGGAAGAGTTGCAGAGCAGGGAGGAGGGCTTTCTGAGAAAGCGCTAGCAGCTCTCATCCAAGTTCTCCAGGATGAGGTCGAGTTTATGGCCAGACTTCTTGATGCCAATGTCCCTCTGGAGAAGGACGATTATGAAATCATACGTTCTGCTGTCAATGCTCTAAAAAGAGTGGCAGGGCAGGGAAGAGAGCTTCCAAAGAAAGCGTTAGCAGTTCTCATCCAAATTCTCCAGGAGGAGGTCGAGTTTATGGCCAGACTTCCTGATGCCAATGTCCCTCCGGAGAAGTACGATTATGAAATCATATGTTCTTCTGTCAGTACTCTAGGAGAAGCGGTAAAGCGGGGAGGAGAGCTTCCAGAGAAAGTGCTAGCAGCTCTCATCCAAGTTCTCCAGGAGGAGGGCGAGTTTATGGCCAGACTTCTTGATGCCAATGTCCCTCTTGAGAAGGGCGATTATGAAATCATACGTTCTGCTGTCAATGCTCTAGAAAGAATGACAAAGCGGGGAGGAGAGCTTCCAGAGAAAGCGCTAGCAGCTCTCATCCAAATCCTTGAAGAGGGCGATTCTAATGCCAAATGCTCTGCAGTTAATGCTCTAGGAGAAGTGGCAAAGCGGGGAGGAGAGCTTTCTAAGAAAGCGCTAGCAGCTCTCATCCAACTTCTTGAGGAGGGCGATTTTTCTGCCAAATGCTCCGCTGCTAATGCTCTAGGAGAAGTGGCAAAGCGGGGAGGAGGGCTTCCAGAGAAGGCGCTAGCAGCTCTCATCCAACTTCTTGAGAAGGGCGATTCTAATGCCAACTGCTCCGCTGCTAATGCTCTAAAAGAAGTGGCAAAGCGGGGAGGAGAGCTTCCAGAGAAAGCGCTAGCAGCTCTCATCCAACTTGTTGAGAAGGGCGATTCTAATGCCAAATGCTCTGCTGCTAATGCTCTAAAAGAAGTGGCAAAGCGGGGAGGAGAGCTTCCAGAGAAAGCGCTAGCAGCTCTCATCCAACTTGTTGAAAAGGGCGATTTTTCTGCCAAATGCTCCGCTGCTAATGCTCTAGGAGAAGTGGCAAAGCGGGGAGGAGGGTTTCCAGAGAAAGCGCTAGCAGCTCTCATCCAACTTGTTGAAGAGGGCGATTCTAATGCCAAATGCTCCGCTGTTAATGCTCTAGGAGAAGTGGCAAAGCGGGGAGAAGGGCTTCCAGAGAAAGCGCTAGCAGCTCTCGTCCAAATTCTCCAGGAGGAGGGCTATTTTGCTGCCAAATGCTCCGCTGCTAATGCTCTAAAAGAAGTGGCAAAGCGGGGAGGAGAGCTTCCAGAGAAAGCGCTAGCAGCTCTCATCCAACTTGTTGAGAAGGGCGATTCTAATGCCAAATGCTCCGCTGCTAATGCTCTAGGAGAAGTGGCAAAGCGGGGAGGAGAGCTTGCTGAGAAAGCGCTAGCAGCTCTCATCCAACTTGTTGAGAAGGGCGATTCTAATGCCAAATGCTCCGCTGTTAATGCTCTAGGAGAAGTGGCAAAGCGGGGAGGAGAGCTTTCTAAGAAAGCGCTAGCAGCTCTCGTCCAAATTCTCCAGGAGGAGGGCTATTTTGCTGCCAAATGCTCCGCTGCTAATGCTCTAAAAGAAGTGGCAAAGCGGGGAGGAGAGCTTCCAGAGAAAGCGCTAGCAGCTCTCGTCCAAATTCTCCAGGAGGAGGGCTATTTTGCTGCCAAATGCTCCGCTGCTAATGCTCTAGGAGAAGTGGCAAAGCGGGGAGGAGAGCTTGCTGAGAAAGCGCTAGCAGCTCTCATCCAAATCCTTGAAGAGGGCGATTCTGATGCCAAAAAATATGCTATTGATGCTCTAAAAGAAGTAGCAAAGCGGGGAGGAGAGCTTTCAGAGAAAGCTCAAGCAGCTCTCATCCAACTTGTTGAAAAGGGCGATTCTAATGCCAAATGCTCCGCTGCTAATGCTCTAGGAGAAGTGGCAAAACAAGAGGGCAAGCTTGCTGAGAAAGCGCTAGCAGCTCTCATCCAACTTGTTGAGAAGGGCGATCCTAATGCCAAATGCTCCGCTGCTAATGCTCTAGGAGAAGTGGCAAAGCGGGGAGGAGAGCTTCCAGAGAAAGCGTTAGCAGCTCTCATCCAACTTGTTGAAAAGGGCGATTCTAATGCCAAATGCTCCGCTGCTAATGCTCTAGGAGAAGTGGCAAAGCGGGGAGGAGAGCTTTCTAAGAAAGCGTTAGCAGCTCTCATCCAAGTCCCCCAGAAGGAGAGTCGTTCCTCTATTAGATTTGCTTCTCTCTCTGCTATAAAAGACATAGCACAAAGAGGAGGTAAGCTTCTTGAGAAAACGCTAGCTGAAATCATCCACATTCTCCTGGGCCAAGAAGGCTATGTGAGATATGATTATGACAAAAGGCATGCTGCCGATGCTCTAAAAGAAATCAATAAAAAGGCTTTATTAAAAATGAGGGTCGAAGCATTTCCTTTAATTGCTATGGCTTGTTTCCTTACTGAGGATGGCTTTTCAGTTAAAGGCCAGCAACTTCAAATTTCTGACAACATAACAACTTATTTGAGTGAGGATAGATTAATGTTTAGTTACGAGGAAATAAGAGAAAAATTACCCACCGAGCTTGCCGTATGGCGGAAACGACTAGACAGCCTTAGTTCTACTGAGAGTTCTCAAGGAACTACAGATCGACTTTGATGTCAAAAGAAATTGCTTTCACAGCTCTTAGATTACTGACACAAAGAGTAGGCCTTTTAGTTTCTTAGTTAAAAAGGTGTCTTAAAGCGCCTATAGTTATTACCAAGAGTGACCCATGTTTTTAATCCTAGATAAGGAAGCCAGGGCCTATGAACCTATTCCAGTATTCGATTGACCCAAAAGAGGATAAGTCCAAAACTTAAAAAACCCTTCCAGTTTTCAGCCTTCTTTCCCAACGGACAACAAGCCTTCTAAGCTTCCTTTGGAGCCAAGCTATCGCTCTTTCGGCTTGCCAATGCTTTCTTAACACCTATGAAGCGATCTTTTTCCAGCTTTCCTATCTTCCTGTACCGACATCAAGGGATTTAAGCAGCTTTTCTCTTAGCTCCCTAGAATTATAACCTTTATCTGCTTCAAAAATGGGGAATAAGTCCATTTCTTTAGAGAATGTAGCCGCCAGGCCATCCACTGAATCAAGTAACTTTTCTACTTGCTGTCTCTCATCTCCCTTAGCACAGGTTATTTCAAATGCCACCGGACTTCCTTCATTATTTATAAGAGCGAGTTTTTAAGCATAATTTTCAGTATAAGTATTTGTTTATAAGAAACTTAAGGAGTATAAAGATTGCTTGGAATAGCAGAAGATGGGTACACTATGAATAGTCAACATTAAGGAGGTTGCTGTGCGGGCTTCATATAGGACTGACTTATCGGATGCAGAGTGGAATCTGATCAAACATTTGGTAGAAAAGCCAAGAGTAGGATTCCAAGAAAAATACTCTCGAAAAGAAATACTCAATGCGATTTTTTATATTACACGGGCTGGATGCCAATGGAGAAATTTACCTCACGATTTTCCTCCTTGGCAGGCAGTATATGGGAACTTTCGGAATTGGGAAACGAGGGGCGTCTTTGAGCAAATTAATACAGCCCTGCATGAGCAATTGCGGATAAAAATAGGAAGAGACAAAGAGGCGACTGGAACCCTCATAGATAACCAAGCAGCCAAAACTACCGAAAAAGGGGGCCTTGCAGCGGTTACTGTGCGGCCAAAAAGGTATTTGGGAGGAAAAGATATATTCTTGTTGATACGAAAGGCTTGCTCTTACAAGCAAAAGTCACTGCTGAATATGCAAGCGACAAGCAAGGCTTAATAGAAATTTTGCAAGAAAAAAAATATCCCTCCGTACGTAAAACATGGGGAGACTCTGACTATTCAAGAAGTGATCTGAAGACTATAGCTAGCCAGCATGGAGCTGAATTAGAGGTTATTAAAAGGCCTCCCGAAAGAATTTGCGTCTATAATGAACAATGGCAAGCTGAATACCTTCCTATAGAAAGAGAGTTTACAATCCTTCCTCGAAGATGGGTGGTCGAAAAAACCTTTGCGTGGATGGGGAGAAACAGGCGACTTAGCCATGCTTATGAGTGTTTGCCGTGCCTTAGTGAGTCCTATCTATACATCTGCATGAGTCGATTAATGTTCTCTCGATGGAATAAAAAATTATGCTTGAAAACTCGCTCTTAGCTTAAAAATTTCCATTGCATGCAAAAATATATGAACATTTCCAATTGGTTTTGAATGGTTTTCCTATTTTGTATTTACCATCCATCCCGAAAATTTGTCTAAAAAATGCAAAAAACTCTCCAGGTGTTCGGGAGGGAAATGATACTTTTCTTCAGATTTATAGAGAATTTTTCGAAAGCATTCTAGCCAAACTTGTCTGGCATTTTCGTCTATCGCAAAAGGAAGATGTCGTTTGCGCATCATGGGCGGCCCATATAATTGGTGATAAAGAGGGGGGCCACCAAGCAAAAAAACGAAAAAAGCGGCGGATTTTTTTGAGGCTTCTAGCATGTCCTCGGGAAAAAGAGATCGAATGCTTGATTTTTCTAATTCGGCGTAAAAATCTTCAAGCATTTTGAAAATATTTTCCTCTCCCATCTTGGCATAAATCTCAGGACTTAAGCGAATATCTTGCGGAGGGCCTCCAAGAGGGATATAAGGGTGGGGACTAGTCATCGCGGAGCTTCCTTGTTCATTTTCTCGAAACATTTTAGCACAAGTGAGGTTTTGAAAAATAGATATTGCGAAAAAAATGTCTCCCCTCCTACTTTGTGACCAAGAAATGAATTTTTGCAAATTCGAGGAGAAAATATGTATCAAGAAGCCGTGCCTTACCGAGTCGGTGATGTCAGCATGCAAGGTTATCTGGTTTATGATCCCACGAGTAGGGAAAAAAAGCCTGCTATAGTCATTGCCCACGCTTGGAAAGGGCAAGGTGAATTTGAACGAGAAAAAGCCAAGCAATTGGCTAATCTTGGGTATGTTGCTTTTGCCGCAGATGTCTACGGGGAAGGAAAAACAGCAGAATCGGATGAGGAAGCGGCGGCTTTAATGGCTCCTCTTTTTGTGGAGCGCAAAACTTTGCGCGAAAGAATTAGAGCAGCTGTTAGGGCTGTCAAACAATGTCCTGCCGTAGATCCTAATAAAATAGGGGCTATAGGATTTTGCTTTGGAGGGTTAACTGTTATTGAGCTTGTGAGAAGCGGAGAAGATATTCGGGGAGCGGTGAGCTTTCATGGGATATTGGGGGATACACTTGGAGGTAAAAAAGCCCGCCTTGAACCCCTGGCCAAAGAGATCAAAAGTGCCTTATTGATTCAACATGGGTATGAAGATCCCTTAGTATCCTCTAGCGATATTGCGGCGATCCAAAAAGAATTAAATCGGGCAAATGTCGATTGGAAAATGGACATTTATGGACACACTTCGCATGCTTTTACTAACCCTTCGATGAGGGATACGGAGCATGGGCTTGTGTACAACGCAAAATCTAGTCAACGCGCATGGACTTCTATGCGCAATTTTTTTGAAGAAATATTTAAATAAGGGTTCTCATGAATATTCACGCATCGATTACTTGGATATATGCACTTTTCGTATTGATCGGAGGAATGATAGGATATGTAAAAGCCCAAAGTTTAGCTTCCTTGGTGATGGCGGCTGGATTTGCAGCTTTATTAGGATTTGCTGGTTGGTTGATGTGGAAAAGTCGACGAGAAGGCTATTACTTGGCGATTGCCTTGATCGCATTTTTAGGCCTTTTTTTCCTCTATAGATTTTCGATGTCCATGAAGTTTATGCCAGCTGGTTTGATGGTGCTTTTAAGTTTAGCCACAGGAGCTGCTTTTGCCTTTTTAAAAGAGAGAGGGGAGTAACTTAAAATGTAAGGTGGGAGGCTTTATAGGTTAAAAAGCTTGTTTTCGTCTGTCACCTTCCTTTTTTATTTCAACTTAACAAACCGGGATAAGTGCCCTGGGCTTCAGATCTGTCAGCTTGTGAAATAGTGGATAGAAAAGGTCAGGAGCTCAACTGGATATAAACAGAAGCTATCGTTATCCGCTCCGCTATTAGGATAAATGGTGAATCTCTTTTTAGGGACGGGGTGGGAGAAAGGGGGTGTGTACAACCCAAATGTTGTCTCTTCGCTTTAAACAATTTATTGGCAAAGCAGAGTGTCTAAAGGAGTAAGACACCCTTTGAAAATTTATTTGGCGCTTTCTACTCCCCCTGCTGGCTTTTGCGCTTCAGTTTGCGCTTTCTCCTCTCTTAAGCGTTGCTTTTCCCGTTCAGTAAGGGCTTGAAGTTCAGCAAGATCACTCATGGTAATATTATCTTTTCTCATTAAGCTGAGCAATTTTTCTCGTACGAGCGAGCTTTCAATCGAAAGGGTATTTTTAAAATTGGCGTAAAGGACTTTTTTAACATCAAGTGTGATAATAGCTTGTTCGAGTTCTACTTTGTGGGACCACATGGGAACTTTTTTGCGACTATAAGCCCTCTCTTGCAGTTCTTGCAGACGTTTTTGATCTTTTGCAATTAAATCTTCAATCTGCTTATAAAAAATTTGTTCCTCTGCCTGAAAAGAGAGAGAAGAGGGATGTGCCGCTTGGAGAGCGGAGCAATTAAATAGCCCGTAGCAAGCTGTTATCGCTAAAGCTTGGAAAATCCGATTTATTTTCATCATCTATCTCCTTTATTCTTCCTATTTAAAAATTCCTATTCTTAGGGTTTATCCTATATTTTTTTCCAGTTTTTTTAATAAGACTCGATCGAGATCTATGCTGGATTTAATATTAATAGAAAGTGTATTCTAAAGCACCCATTCATTCATTATTAATAATAGAGGTACATATGAGCAGCGCTTCCGCTCGGGGATCATGGGGTTCGCGAATTGGTTTTATTTTTGCCGTAGCAGGTTCGGCTGTGGGGCTAGCAAATATTTGGAGATTTCCTTACTTGGTGGGCAAACATGGGGGAGCCGCTTTTATTCTTGTTTATATTCTGAGTTTGCTGTTAATTGGATTTCCCGTTTTTGTAGCGGAAATTTTAATTGGACGTGCCACTCAAACAAGTCCAAGCGGGGCTTTCCAAAAATTAGGAAGATCGGCTTTTTGGTCATGGACTGGAAAAGTCACGGTATTCACCGGGTTTATTGTGAGTTCTTTTTACAGCGCTGTGGCTGGATGGATTTTTGGCTACTTTATTGAAGCTTTAAAAGGAAACTTAACTGTATTTTCTTCGACCGAGGCTGTGGCCCATTATCACACTTCTCTTATGCAAAATCCGTGGTGGGGAGTGTCTTTTCATTTTGTTTTCATTTTACTTTGCAGCATGATTCTCTATTTAGGCGTTAGGAGAGGGATTGAAAAATGGAATAAGTTTCTGATGCCTCTTCTCTTTGTAGTCTTGATCATTTTAGTCATCAAGGGATTGAGTTTATCGCATGCCCAAGAAGGTCTTCGCTTTTTATTTCATCCGGATTGGAGTTTGTTAACCCCTGCTGTGCTTTTAACTGCTTTAGGGCAAGCTTTCTTTACCTTAAGCGTAGGGCAGGGAACCATGGTGACATACGGCAGTTATCTTTCAAAAGAAGAAAATATCGTGAAAAGTTGCGTGCCGATTTTATTAATGGATACTCTTGTTTCAATTTTAGCGGCAATGGTTATTTTCACCATTGCTTTTTCTGCTGGGGTAGAGCCAAGCTCGGGTCCGGTCCTTATTTTTCATACTTTGCCTTGGGTGTTAAGTCAAATTCCCGGCGGCTATTTGGTGGGTGTGCTTTTCTTTTTAATTGTAGTGTTAGCAGCCCTCACCTCCGAAATTTCGGCCATGGAGCCTACGATTGCTTATCTTATTGATGAAAAAGGATGGAATCGCCATCTTGCTGTTTGGGCATGCGGAGTCGGTGCATTTCTTCTTGGTATTCCAAGCGCTTTGTCGTATAGTTTGTTAAAAAATACCACTTTTTTTGGAATGCCTTTTGTGAGTTTAATGGAAGCTATTTGTGGGTATATTTTGATTCCTGCGGGTGGGTTTTGTGCCCTCATCCTTTTATCTAATCGTTGGGGCATATGGAACGCCCTAGAGGAATTAAAAGCGGGATCGCACGATTTTTTTAAGCGTTATCCATGGATTTTATCTTACTTTTGGTTTTGCTTTCAGATTTCTGCTCCTATTTTAATGGTAATTATTTTTCTTGAACTCATTGTTAATAATTTTCTTTTAAAATGATGACACAAAACTATATCAAATCTTCATTTTGCCAGGAAGATACCACCTTTGAAGCTCCTTTGCGCCCCCCTACGCTTGCAGATTTCATAGGGCAAGATCCGATTCGTGAAAGATTAGAAGTAATGATTGGAGCAGCCAAACAAAGGGGAGAAGCGCTTGGCCATTGTTTGTTTAGCGGTCCTCCCGGGCTTGGTAAAACCACTTTAGCCAATATTTTGGCAAAAGCCATGGGAACTAACATCATTGTGACCTCAGGGCCTCTCATTGAGAAAGCGGGAGACTTGGCCGGTGTTTTGACTAATTTAAAAGAAGGGGATATCCTATTTATCGATGAATTGCATCGCTTGCCCCCTGCAACAGAAGAATATCTTTATCCTCCTATGGAAGATTTTGTATTAGACTTAATGATTGATAAAGGGCCCAATGCACGGAGTATCCAATTAAAACTTCCCCGCTTTACGCTAGTGGGGGCCACGACGCGTGTGGGTTTATTAACTTCTCCCTTGCGTTCTAGATTTGCATTTTCATGCCGCTTAGATTATTATGAGCCCAAAGTTTTAGAGCAAATCCTCGGGCGTACCGCGCAAATTTTGCATATGACCATCGATCAGGAAGGATTAGCTGAAATTGCAAATCGCTCCAGAGGGACCCCCCGCATAGCGAATCATCTGTTAAGATGGGTGCGAGATTATGCCCAAATGCGGGCAAATAATTGTGTGACGCTACCGATTGTAGCTAAAGCCCTAGACATGTTAGCGATCGATCAGATCGGCTTTGACGAAATGGATAAGAGAATTTTAGAAGTTTTAATTGATCACTACGATGGTGGCCCGGTGGGATTAAATACACTTGCGGTTGCAATTGGAGAAGAAAAAAATACAATAGAGGAAGTGCACGAGCCTTATTTGATCATGAAAGGGTTTATCAAGCGTACACCCAAGGGGCGTGTTGCAACGGAATCTGCCTACAAACACTTAGGAAAATTAAAAAAGAGAAGGACGAAGAATTGATGAAGATCATGCGTAACCTACTGCTTTTATTGGCAAGCTTGTCATTTTCCATTTCCGCACAAGCGGGAATATGGGAAGCTGTCACAGGCCTTTTATGGAAACAAAGCTCCTCAGCTCAACCTTTGGTGAATGTCTTGATCGTCCATGATCAACCTAGCATAATCCTGGAAGTTAAGGGAAAATACCAATTGTACGATCCCCACGAAAATTCGCACATTAGTACCCGTTTTTTAGGCAAGCGTAAAGCGGTTGAAGCGGTGTCTGGCGGATTAAAATGGGGAGAAGAATTTCCTGGAATTCATCAGTTAAAAGTTATTCCAGATGAACCTACCACAGTTTTGAGCGTGGATGGGGTGGAATATCCAGGTTCTTTGCTTGTGTATGATATTGGGGGAACGATCAGTATCGTCAATCAAGTTCCGCTTGAAAAGTATCTGGAAGTGATTTTAGCACCCCAATTTGTTGATCCGCTATCTGAAGAAGCGCTTGCAGCAGTCGCGATTATTGCTCGGACCTATGCATACTATCAGCTAGAGAACCCCAAAAATCCTTACTGGACGGTTGAAGGAAGCCGGGTAGGATATCAAGGAAATGGGGCGACCCGTTCTCGTAGCCTAATGGCAAAAGCTATTAAAGCTACGCGGGGGATGGTGTTGAGTCGGGCAAAAGGGAAATCTGAAAAAGTATTGGCTCCTTTTGCTGCACAATGGGGTTCAGGATCAGGTGGAAAAGCTACTGGACAGCAACATTCTATTTTTTCCCGCATTACCCTTTTTGAAGCTGAAGAAATGGCTCGCAAAGGGGAAAATGCCGCGCAAATCTTGGCCAAGGCATTCCCAAATGCAACCATCGAGCTAATTAAGTAGACATTTTAAGGCATTTGAGTTTTCAAATGCCTTTTAGTTTTTTAGATACCAAACTTTATGACTGATTCCCCCTATCAACTTTCTTCTTACCATTTTGACCTTCCCCCAGAATTAATTGCCCAACATCCTTGCTATCCTCGCGATCATTCTCGCTTGATGATTGTAGATAGAAAAGCAGGCTCATTGAGTGAGCTCCCCTTTTATGAACTCCCCCATTTATTGCAAAAAGGGGATAAACTCATTTTTAACAATACTAAAGTGATTCCAGCCCGTTTATTAGGTAGAAGGACAACGGGAGGGCAGGCAGAAGTTTTCCTTAAAACCCAAAGAAGCGAAGGCGTTTGGGAAGTTTTAGTGAAGCCAGGCAAGCAATTAGGGAAAGGCTCTAAGGTCGTTTTTAGCGAGACATTCTCTTGTGAAGTTATTGAAGTGCTTACAGGAGGAGCACGCTGTGTGCGATTTTTTTACGAAGGGGATTTTCAGCAAGCTTTAGAAAAACATGGCAAAATTCCATTGCCTAAGTATATTAAAAGAGAACCAGATACCCAAGAAGATGGGGAAAGTTATCAAACTGTCTATGCCGCTCATCCTGGCGCTGTCGCAGCCCCCACAGCTGGATTGCATTTCACGCAGCCCTTATTGGAACAATTAAAAACCCAAGGAATTGAAAGAATAGAACTGACTTTACATGTGGGCTTGGGAACTTTTCTTCCCATTAAAGTAGAAGATATCCGAAAGCATCAAATGCACGAGGAATCTTTTATGATTAGCGATGAAGCAGCCATGCAATTAAATGAAGGCTTAGCAGGGCGCCTAATTTGCGTAGGCACCACGAGTTGTAGGGCTTTAGAATCCGCTGCAGGACGTTCGACGATCATTCAGCCAGGAGAGTATTCAACAGATATCTTTATTTCTCCCGGATACAAGTTTCGCAAAATGCAGGCGTTGTTAACGAATTTTCATTTGCCCTGTTCTAGCCTTTTAGTTTTAGTAAGCACCTTTGCGGGCCACGAGCTCATTCGAGAGGCCTATCAAAAAGCTGTGAAAGAAAAATTTCGTTTTTATTCTTATGGCGATGCTATGTTGATCCTCTAATTCGTCCCCAGCTTTTTTTGAGCTGCTCATTTGAATGAAAATCTTTCTTTACCAAAGCATCTCACATACAGACTTTAAGAGCGGTAGGAAATTCACAAAAAATTAATATTTTTGTGAAAAATTAGGGGAATTAAATGCGACTATGAGAGCTATCTAAAAGTTTTTTTGCAGGCGTTCCTCCCCTTATCCTTTGTAACCCAATCAGATGAACTATATTATGACGAACTCCCAAGGATCAGCTGAAGTTCCTTACTTGGCTATTCTACTCGGCATTTTTTAAAGTAATTTTAAACAATTAAGAGAAGTTTTTATACGGCTACTCTTTCTTTCTTTCTTTCTTTCTTTCTTTGCTTCTTTGTCACTTAACCTCACAGATTCTTTAGTAACCAGCATTCTATGCCTAATGACAGCAAGCTTTCTCACGACAGCTACGGATGCTTATCTACTGCCAAAAGTTGCCATCGTTCAGGAAGATAGATTCAAAGCGGCTGCAATAAAGCGAAAGGAGAGAGTGAAAGGGAGCCATAGATTAGAGGCTAATAATGAGGCCAGAAAGTTATGCAAGAGGCTAAAAGGTATTATAGACGTTACCTTGAAGAAGCAGCAATATAGCAAATTAAGCAGTTCAGTTGGGAAGCAACTAAAAGAGTTAAGAATGGGAAGGCAAGGCGTAGAAAGCCAGATTAAGGTTTGGTTGCTAGCAATAAACCAAAGCTAGGGATACCAAGTGGCATAGGAGAAGAACTGTCTAGGAAGCATGTGGAATAAGGAAGTCTTGAAAGTTTATTATTTTATTTTTGTATTTATGCAGCAAGGTCCTCTAAAACCCTCCTTTTCTCTTATTTTGCTTCCAAAAGCAAGGCTGAATAAGGAAGCATTTCATAAAATTCCCTATCCACAGCCTTGGTTGGGTTTTCTACAAAATCTTCCGGGGAATCTTTTCTTGTATTGACCACCCAGTGCCATTTATAGGGGGAAGGGCTTACTGGAAGATGGACTTTAAGGGGAGCGTTGCTTGCATTAAATGCCGCGTATAAGGAGCCCTCTTTATTTGGGCTTTTAAGAGTAAAGGCAATAAACCGGTTGTCGAAGTCCCATTGGGGCTGAAACGGTTCTATTCCATGCCAATCGATATCTTGGGGGGTTAAAAAAGTATTCCTTTGTAAAATAGGGCGGGTATGCCTAAAATGGATGAGCCCTTTATAATAACGGTAAAAGGCTTTGTTAGCATTTAATTGCTCCCACAAAAACCAGTTGTACTCGTTGTCTTGGCACCAGGTGTTGTTGTTTCCTTTTTTTGTATGCCCATATTCATCCCCCATTAAAAGCATTGGAACTCCTTGCGAGAGCATTAAGGCTAAATGGAAGTTGCGCATTTGTCTTTCGCGCAATTTAAGGATCTTCCCCTCTTTGGTGATTCCTTCAGCCCCACAGTTCCAGCTGTCATTGTCATTTGTGCCATCCCGATTATTTTCTCCGTTGTCTTGATTGTGCTTGAAGTTATAGCTGACAAGGTCTCTCAGTGTAAATCCATCGTGGGCGGTTATAAAATTAAGGCTACTGGTGGGGGCTCGCCCTTTCCCGTACATATCGGAGGATCCAGATAGGCGAGTGGCAAATTCCCCTTTTTGCTGAGGGGTTCCTTTAATAAACCTTCGGATACTATCGCGATAGCGTCCATTCCATTCGCTCCATCTGTTTTTTTGGGGATAAAAGTTTCCTACTTGATAGAGCATGCCAGCATCCCAAGGTTCTGCAATCAGTTTGGTTTGGGACAAAATAGGATCTTCGGAAATGGCTTCGATTAAAGGGGAAAAGGGGGTAGAAACGCCTTGTTCATTTCGCGTTAAGGCTGAGGCTAGATCAAATCGAAAGCCATCCACCTGCATTTCAACAGCCCAATAGCGTAAGCATTCCAGAATGAATTCTCGTACGATTGGGTGATTGCTATTGAGAGTGTTTCCACACCCGGTATAGTCTTTATACTGTCCTTTTTCATCTTGTAGGTAGTAAATTTGGTCAGCGAGGGCTCTAAAGCAAAATTCTGGATTGTTTTTTCCCCCTTCTGCTGTGTGATTAAAAACCACATCGATAATCACCTCTATTCCATGCCGGTGAAGCTCTCTAACCATCGTTTTGAAGTCTTGAATGGCACTTCCAGGGGCGGGATTAGAGGCATATCGATTCATGGGGGAAAAGAAATTAACGGTCGAATAGCCCCAATAATTATAAAGTTGTTTTTTCTGCAGGGGAAAGAGCGTTTGGTATTCATTTTCATTAAATTCTTGAATAGGGAGAAGTTCAACCGCGTTGATGCCCAAATCTAATAAGTAGGGGATTTTCTCCACGATGCCCAAAAATTGTCCAGGGTAGGCGACTTGGCTGGAGGGATGCTGTGTAAACCCTCTTACATGCATTTCATAGATGATAAGCTTATGTAAAGGATGGCGGGGAGACTCGATATTTTGCCAATCAAAAAAAGGCAAGGGGGGAATGGCTCCTAAGGGAGCATAAGGCTTAGCTTCTCCCCAACTAGAGGGAGAAGCTAGGGATTTGGCGTAGGGATCTAGCGCCGTCTGGTAGAAAGTGCCATCCTCTTTTTTTATTTCAAAGGCATAAAGGAGGTCAATAGGGGGAGGTTTTACATAAATATGCCAAACTTCTCCCGTTTGAAGTAGAGGAATGCGAACGATGGGTGCCTCTGAAGAGTTGGCAAACAGAAGCAGGGTGACCGAAACTGCTTGATGAACAAAAATGGCAAAATTGGTGCCTGTACAATCGGTCGAGATCCCCAAACGAAGAGGAGTTCCTTTTTCTACTTGCAATGAGAGAGAGTTTAACACGTATTGGCCTTAGGTAAACAAATGGGGGATACCTTGTGTATAACCAAATAAAATTTTCTTTGCAAAATTTTTTTATATTATTTTAAGAATGTCATTTAATTGGCTTGATTAAATTGCAGTTTATTGGCAGAAAATAATATAATACAAAAACAGGAAAGAATGGTTATTGTTTGTTTGAATTTTAGAGACGATTTTAACGTTGGGCTTAATTGAAGTTGCTCAGAAAACAGTTTACTTTTAAACGACAATCTTGCATCTTAAACTTTTTTAAGAACTGATTCTTACCCGAAAATTATGAAAAACTTTTAAACTGTAACCCTAGGTTGCAGCGTAACCTTTAGGAGGTTGTGTATGTCGTTTGAAAATGCTAAAGAGAATCTTAAGGAGTTTGGAAAAGAACTTGGTTTAGAGGGGTTAGAGTTTGATGAAAACAATACCTGTATTTTAGGGATCGATGACGAGTTTTCGTTGCATTTAACTTATGAACCAAACTCTAAAAGACTCTATCTTTATTCTCCGCTGCTGGATGGTCTTCCACGCGACGACAAAACAAAATTGCGTCTTTATGAAAAGTTACTAGAGATGTCCATGCTTGGTGGCCAAATGGCTGGAGGAGGCGTGGGTGTAGCGGTGCAAGAGGAACTTATTTTAATGCACTGCACCATCGATATGGAGCATGCTGTTCCATCGGCGTTAAGAGCATTTGCTCCTCTGTATGTGGAAACAGTTGAAGGCTTACGCAAGCTATGCACAGAGATTTCAGAAGGTAGAGATGTTGCTTCCAAGCCAAAAGAAAGCGAGATGCTTCCTGGTGGCGGATTGCCTGGTGGCAAACAAGGTCCTGGATTTATCAAAATCTAGATCTATTAGCTGCTCTAAAAGTGTCGCTGAGTAAACACTTTTTTATTCACCGGCACTTTTTTAGGCATCACGCGCCACAATCCTCCTTTTTAGGTTAACACCCTAAATCTTCATTTTTACACTAGAATCTAACCACCCTGAAAAGCCTATCAGAGAGGATTAAGGAAGCATTTTCCATAGGGCCTTGTTTTCCCACTTTTCCTGCTAACCAAGGAAAATTCCTTGCTTTTTTTCGATGGACGCTTAAGAGCGCTTAAATCCCTTTAAATTGCGTTGAGGATCATCATTAAGAGGTGGGATTAAAGGAGCTAGGCCTAAAGAAAAGAAGACAGAAGCAGCAACCAAAAACTTTCTTCTAGTTATTTCCTATTTTTAGGGCTGCTTTCGAGAAATTTTTTTGGCCAAGCAAGGCTTAGAAAGGATGAGGTAAAAGAGAGCATTTTCCTGGTTTTTGATTTTCTGCCTCAGACCTACCCTGACGGTTTTTAGTTTTTCTCTCGAAAAGGGATATTTATTTTTTGGAGTGGTAAAGCCGCAGAAGGTTCAGGACTGTTTTTGATCGCCCCTATTTTTAAAGATCAGTTAAATGCATATTTACCTTGATTTTGCTAGTTATATTATTTATGTTATAAAGCTGCAATTATATCAATCAACATCAGGGCTTCAAGCATTAAAATTGGATAACAATTGAGGGTTTTAATCCCTGGGCTCTGAGATTAATAGAAGGAAAAGTTATGAACCATCTTTATCTTGCAGGACATCTCGGAGCAGATCCAGACTCACGTTTTACTCCTGGTGGGCAAAAAGTGACCACTTTGCGTATTGCCACAAATTCTTACCAGAACGGGCAAGACGTCACCACTTGGTGGAGAGTGACATGTTGGGGAGATAAGTTTGATAAAATTCTCCCCCATCTAAAAAAAGGAAGTGCGGTCATTGTCACAGGCGAAATGAAAAAGCCTGAAATTTACACAGATAAGGAAGGCCGTCCCCAAATTGCTTTGGAAGTCACCGCTGAAAGCATTCGCTTTAGCCCTTTTGGAAAATCTGAGAGAGGAGAGAGAGAAAGTGGAAGCCAGCAAGGGGGATTTGCTCCTAAACAACAAAGTCGGCCTGATTTTGGCGAACAGACATTCCAGCCAAGCGGGGCAGGAGCTTATGGGCATAATGCTTCTTATGAAAGTTTTGAAGATGAAGACTCCAAGCTTCCTTTCTAAGAGGGGGCTTGTTCCCAATCCCATAAAGTAGGCTGCCAATATCCGTCTGACAGTTTTTCTAAAGAAATTCCTATCAGACGGAGTGGCGTCTCCTTTATATGAATTTTTAAGAAAAAATCACGCGCTTCTTCCCAAATTGTTTGCTCATCTTGCGTGTGGCTAAACAGCAAGCGGGAACGGGTAATGGTGCGAAAATCGCTATAGCGCAACTTGAGAGAAAAGCCACGCGTTCTGGTTTGATGCTTCTTTAATCGTCTGCACACTTTTTGGACGAGCTCTAATAAGACCTCGAGCAAGATAGCTGAATCTGTGAGATCCGTTTCAAAAGTTGTCTCCGCTCCAATAGATTTGGGGAAATACTCTTCTCCATCTACCGGCCTTTTATCAATCCCCTGCGCAGCTAGATAAAAATAGTAGCCACGCGTTCCATAACGATCGATTAAGGTCTCTAAACCCATTTCTTGCAGATCGGCAATCGTATAAATATGATCCTCGAGCAAGGATTTTTCTGTTTTAGAGCCAATGCCAGGGATAGCTCCAATCGGGAGCGTGGCAAGGAAGGCGGCTTCTTCTCCGGCTGGAATTTCATAAAGGCCGTTTGGTTTAGCCCGTGAAGAGGCAACTTTAGCTATCAATTTATTGCTGGCAATGCCTATAGAGCATGTTAAGCCGGTGCGTTGCAAGACCGCTTCTTTAAGAGCCCTACCGTACTGCTTCGAGGACAGGGTGGGATCGTTTTTCAAAAATGATACATCTAGATAAGCCTCATCGATACTCACCATTTCTAAAAGGGGGGAGTATTCGGAAAAAATCTTCATCACTTTGGAAGAATACTCCCGATAAAGGGTGTAGTCTCCTTCTAAAAAGATAGCATGGGGACACTTTCTTTTTGCTTCAAAAAGTGACATGGCAGAGTGCACCCCATAGGTTCGCGCCTCATAAGAGCAGGTTGAAACGACGCCTCGCTTATCCGGAGAGCCTCCTACAATCACGGGCTTACCTTTCAAAGAAGGATTGCGCAGGATTTCAATGGAGGCAAAAAATGCATCCATATCGATATGAAAAATAATGCGAGGATTCATGCGACTATTTTTGCAAGGAGAGGGGTAAACCTCAAGAGAAATGTCAAGCGAGGTTGATAGAAAGCAGAATGCTTGGGGCAAAATTCTGGCATTCTTTTTGAATAGGTTAAGGTACAAGTAAAGGATGCCCTTTTTCCACTCAGGTTAAAGCATGGCATCTCTTTAACTTCTAGATTCTTAAAAAATTTAAGGTCGGAGGTAAAACATGAGCGAGAAAAAAATGAGAGGTGAAAAAGGGGATAAAGCAGCCAAAGAGCCCTTTGAAGAAAAAGGCTCTGTTGCGCCCGAAAAAAAAGAGGAGCCCTCGATTTCAGAAACGCGCCAAATTCAACGTGGGTTAAAAATCCAAACTGCTGAAGGATGGAAAAGAGAAAGGCGCAAAGAAAAAATGCCCGCTAAAAAAGGGTAGCCTGGAAGGGAAGGGTCGAGTATGATGAGGCAAAGCTTGTGATGAAGGAGCTTAAAATTGCGCATTGTGATAATTGTTCAAGCACGCATGGGATCGACTCGATTGCCCGGAAAAGTTTTGAGACCTGTATTAGGGCAGCCCTTATTAGGCTATTTGATTGAGCGTTTAAAAGCTGTTTCTCGAGCGGATGATCTGGTGGTAGCCACCAGCACTCAAGCTGCTGATCAAGCGATTGTAGAGTTTTGCCAAATGGCAAAAGTTCCCGTGGTGCGAGGAAGCGAAGCAAATGTCTTAAGTCGGTATGTCCAAGCTGGTCAATTTGCCCAAGCGGAGGCTGTGGTGCGTATCACGGCGGATTGCCCTATGATAGATCCCCAAATTGTGGATCAGCTGATTACTTTTTATCGAGAGCATGCCGATCAATACGATTACGTGACAAATGCTTTGACACGTACCTTCCCTTACGGGATGGAGGTGGAAGTCTTTTCCTTTAAGCAATTAGAAAAAGCGGCTTCTTTAAATCCAAGCTTGGTCGAACAAGAGCATGTCACCCCTGTCTTTTATTTTCATCAAGAGCGTTATCAGATATTTAATGTAAGCTTTGAGAAAGACCTTTCTCGCTATCGGTTAACCGTCGATACTCCTGAAGATTTTCAATTAGTCCAACGAGTGATTGAAGCCCTTTACCCAGCTAACCGGTTGTTTTCTTTAAAGGATATCCTTTTACTTCTTCAGCAACATCCAGAATGGTTGCTTCTCAATGCTCAAATCCAGCAAAAAAGTGTGAAAAAAGATGAAGCAAATAGAAAGAATTCGATTTGAGTGTGTCCTACCCTCCAATGAAAATCAGGCGCGCCTAGTGATGCAATGGCGGAATGATCCTGTCACGCGCCACATGTCTTTTAACCAAGAAATGAAGAAGTGGGGTGATTTCTTACAAGAGTTTCAAGACCGCTATTTTGTTTGTCCAGAGCTTCCTTCTCTCTTTATCCTTGTGGAGGGAGTGCGCGCTGGATTGTTATCTTTTCATCCTATTTCTCACCCGCAGGGTAAAGCGTTATCTTGTTGCGAGATATCCATCCAGATTGCCCCTGAATATCGGGGAAAAGGTGTGGGTTCCCAAGCGCTTATAGCTATTCATCCGTGGATTTTGCAGCAAGGATTTCAAACGGTTTATGCGGCGGTCAAAGAGGAAAATTTGGCGTCTCAGAAAATGTTTTTAAAAGCAGGATATCATCCAATAGGACATTCAGAAAAGATTTTGCATGATTCCCCAATGAGTGTCCCCATTATTCACTATTTAATAGAGCTTTCAACTGCTTCAGCTAGCTCTCAAGTATTCATCATCGCTGAAGCGGGGTCGAATTGGCGCTTAGGCTCTCCTGGCAAGGATTTGCAAATGGGAAAAGCGCTGATTGCTGCTGCTGCCGAAGCGGGAGCTGATGCCGTAAAATTTCAAACCTATCGGGCAAAAAATTTGTACGTAAAAAATGCGGGTCAAATTGGTTATTTAGAGGGTTCAGGCTTTAAAGAAGACGTGTATTCTCTTTTAGAGAATTTCGAGATGCCTTATGAAATGCTAGAGGAATTAGCTCAGGAATGTAAGAAATGGGGAATCGAATTGATGTCGACCCCTTTTTCAAAACAAGATTTTCTTTCGATAGATCCTTTTGTGAAACGGCATAAAATCGCCTCTTATGAGCTAAATCACGTGCGATTATTAGAGTTAGCTGCTCAATCTGGTAAACCGCTTATCCTTTCTACCGGAGCCGCTACAGAAGCAGAAATCGAGTGGGCGGTGAGCACTTATCAGGCTTATGGAGGGCAAGATTTAACTCTTTTGCAATGTACGGCAGCTTACCCAGCGCCTTCGGAAAGTTTAAATTTGCAGGCAATTGCTTGGATGAGGAGCCGTTTCAAAGTACCTACAGGATTATCAGACCATAGTTTACACCCTTATTACGCGCCTATAGCTGCTGCCTCTTTAGGAGCCACTGTGATAGAAAAACATTTTACGCTCGATCGGCACTTGCCCGGCCCCGATCACGCTTACGCTATCTTGCCGCAAGAGCTGAAGGAAATGGTTAAAGCCGTGCGCGAAATAGAAAAAATGCGAGGGACAGGGTTTAAAATTGAAAACCCTGTAGAAACTGAGCTGCGCACCTTCGCGCGGCGTGGGTTGCAAGCAATTGTTCCTATTGCCAAAGGAGATCTCTTTGAAGAAGGGAAAAATGTCGAAATCCTTCGTCCAGGCAATCAAAGACCAGGCATTCATCCTAAGTTTATCACTCAATTGAGCGGAAAAAAAGCCACTCGTCCCATTTCAGTAGGGGAAGGCATTCAATATGGGGATTGGGAATGACAACATTAAAGGTGCTTTTAGTGGATTTAGATGGCACTTTAGCAGATAGCTTGCCTTACTTATATGATTTTTATCAGACCTTCTTGGCGCGCTACGGCATCAAGGGGTCTCAAGCAGAATTTCAAAGCCTTAACGGCCCCACCCTTGCGGAAGTGGTGCAGGCTTTAAAACACACCTATGCTTTAAAGGAACCCACGGAAGAATTAATTGAGCTTTACGAGCAAAGAGTGAGACAAGGCTATGCAGAAGAAATAGGGATTGCTCCCTATGCGAAGGAAACGTTACTGAATTTAAGAAAGCAAGGGGTGCGTTTAGGGTTAGTAACCTCCGCCAAAAGAGAATTCGCTCAGGCTTTTTTGCAGTCGCAGGGAATAGAGAATTGGTTTGCGTTTATTTGTGCGGGAGATCACCTTGTAAAGGGGAAGCCAGACCCTGAGATCTATGAAAAAGCTTGTGATCTCGCCGCTTGTGAAAAGCAACAAATTTGCGCCATAGAGGACTCAACAAATGGAGTAAAAGCCGCCATGGCGGCAGGCTTGTCAGTGATTCAAATTGATCTCCACCAAGCAAATCCGCGTATAGCTGGCAATTGGGAAGAGATCTACCAACTTTTAAAAAAACAGTATGAATTACCATTTAACACGGCTTAGCGCCCAGCATACAATTGAAATGGATCCCTCTTCCTTGGAAAGCTCGTTGTCTCAAGAAATTAGGCATGCGATTGATCAAGAGTGGGAGAGGGAAAGCCATATTCGGCCTATTTTCAATGGGAAAATTTTCAATGTGCTCGCTTGTAATCAGCGCACCTTAAGAGGGCAGTTTGTTGAATATAAAACTTACCTAGCTAAATTAAGGAACTCCGCTCTCAGCCCGTTTTTGCCTCTTCGAATTCTGGGAGTCACGGGAATCACAGAATGGAGAAATAAAATCTTAATCGGAAAGCGCTCTAAAAATGTGACTTTATACCCGGGTCATTACGAATTTGCGCCTGCAGGAGGAATAGGCTTAGAGGCTTTAAGGGGCAATCAGCTAGATCTAAAAAAGCAAATTTTATTAGAGCTGGAGGAAGAAGTGGGGATAGGCGCGCATTCAGTGGATGGAATAAATCCTTGGATCCTGGCGCACAATGAAGAGGGAGGAGACTATCAGATTTACCTAAAAATTAAACTCAAGGCCGAATCTTCTTTTGCCGAAATATCCCCTAATCCTGAGTATGCTTCCTGTCAGTGGGTGGAAAAAGATCAGCTAAGGGCTTTCTTTTTAAAGGAGGCTTGTCCTGTCGTTCCTCTCACCTACACCTTACTTCAACAGATTTAGCCACCAAAAAAAAGGGCTTTCCGCTATACTTCTTCTTTTTGTTGGCAAAAGGTCAGGTAATGAAATACAACAATTTTCAAGCGTTTGAAAAACATGTACGCCATTCTGCTCCTCAACATTTTTCTCCGATTTATTTGGTGATTACGGCCGATGATTTTGAACGGCAGAAAGCTGAAAACCTTTTGCGCAAAGAAATTCTAGGGAAGCAAAACACTGCGGCTGCTTTTATTCAAAGAGAAGCTGAGTCTTTAGCCATACAAGCATTAAAAGAAGAGCTCAACTCGGCCGATATGTTTGCTCCCCGCCGGATTGTGTTACTGCAACATTTAGAGGCTTTAAAAAAGCCTCAACGTGAATACTTGGAGGAATATTGCCTCCATCCTTCCTCACGTCTTTACTTAATTTGTTCAGCGGCAAGTTTTAATCGCGCCACCCAGCTGTACAAAAAAATGGAAAAAGCGGGTGTGATTTTAGATGTAGAAGAAAAAAAGCCGTGGGAGCTTGAAAAGCACTTGATCGAGGAGATAGTGACCAGTGCTCGCTTAGAAGGTAAAGCGATGGATGGCCAGGTTGCTCAGCTACTCATCAAGCAAGTTGGAATGAACCGTGCTCTACTACATCAGGAGCTTGAGAAGCTCTGCTGCTATGTGGGAAGCCGCTCAAATATCACTTCTCAGGACATCCAAGCGATTTGCGCAAGTGTGCCATCTGAAACCATCTGGCAGCTGGGAGATGCGATTTTTCAACGCGATATCAAAAGCGTCATTCGAATAGGTTTAGCCTTACTCGATGAAGGGACCCCATTTTTGATTTTGCTGCGTCAAATTCGTTCGCAATTTCAGACAAAGTACCAATTATGCTCGATGCATGCGTCAGGGGGGAATCTCGCCGATATTGCCGCTCAGTTTCCTTATATGAAAGGGGCTATTTTAGAAAAAAACCTCCAAATGGCCCGCACTTATGGCTTAGAGCGCTTCAAAAAAGGAATGATGCTCATCGATGAGACTGAGCTGCTTGCTAAAAATAGCGGCGCTGATTCTGCTTGCTTAGCAGAAAGGCTCTTGATTAAATTAACTTGCTAAAGAAGCGATCACTTAGATCGATACACCACAATGCTACGGATGGGCTTACGCCATTAAAAGCATTAACTTCAGCTTATCAATGGAAAGGGATTGTTTGGCGAAGCAAACACCAAGTGAGCGCTTGGTATTACCATCGTCACAAGCAAAGGAGAATTCGTGCTTAATTGGCCCTGTAGTATTAATTCTCTGTTTCATCATACAATTATTTTTATAAGGAATTATGTTAGGCTTAAGAAGGGCTAGCTGATCAAATATATAGAAACCTTTCATGGCACGATGCCAACAGCATTATGGCTTTTTTGTAATTGAGAGAGCAGCAAAGCATTCTTATGTTCTAAGTTTTGTACATTTTGCAAGCTTAATCCTTGCGCTTCTAATTGCTGGGGAATTTTCCATAAAAGGTGGAGCCTTCCTTCTCTAATTTCCCAAGTACATAGCTTCTTCAACCTTTCTAGAAATAGATCCTTCAAAATTCTTAATTCGCTATGGATCCACCCAATCCTAAGTAATGAGGTGAGGTGAAGTTTTCTTTGCAAAATCCCAAATGTCTAACCAACCATCTTTTGTGCATATAGCAATTTTTCGTTCGTCGTAATAAGCTCCAGCTAAGTTAAATGCAAAATCTGGAAAATTCTCGGGCCTATTGGGATACACGGATCCAAACGTTTTCGACTGGACAGAAGTATTGACAAGTGTAAGAGTTCCGAATACTTCCGGTACTGCTACAAAATGCTCCTTTTCTAGGAAAAGAAGCCGAACAGCGCTCTCTGCACAGTTATTTTCAACAGCGCCTAGGCCTGTATCCGGGTTATATAAAATGATACAACCAGAATTAAATCCTATAGCAAGTAATTCACCATTATACTCTGAGGCAGTTATAATTTTTCTTTCGCTCCCAAAAACTTTATCTAAATAAATAGGTTGCAATTGACCTGCAAATATTATTTTCCCAGTAGAGGCGCTCCACACCTTGCAATCGCGTCGAACCCCATCCTCACTTAAAGCAATCACCCGTTTTTTATCAAAACGTACAAGATGGTCAGCTAAAGAAAACGAAATATCGCCTTCTAACTTGGTAAAAGGAGGGGATTGGGATAAGCCATCTTCCAAATCATGATTAAAAAAATAGAAAGATCCATCCAAGCATTGGATAAACGCCTGATTATTGCGATAAATAAGAGTTTGAATAGAGGAAGATAAGGAAAGGGATTCATAGCACGTCGCTCCTGTTTCGACGTTCACAATCCTAAACTTTTTGCGTTGCGGCAGGATGAGTAGTAAAAAATTTTGGTCAAAATAAGCTTCGTCAAAATCCTTTAAGCAAGCGATAGGTTGAGACGCCCGTTTTTCCATAACATTCCAACGGTAGAGATGCCCCTCGCGGGTTAGCTGCATAATATGCTCGTCATAGCAGTGCACTAAGAGGGAGGTTTCATCGTCTTTATTATTGAAAGCTAACTGAACTGTATTTTTTCCAAGATGGTATATTTGAGCTGAACCTTGAGTAATTTTTGCAAAGACAAATTTCTTTCCAACTTTTAAATCATACGTTTCAGTTGGGACAAATTCAGGCAATTTATAAGTTGTGTGTGTATAAGCATCTTTCAACAATTCACGTTTGTTGTGTTGAACTTTTTTGCTAATTTCGTATCTTTTCTTAAAAATACTTTTCCAATTGTTTCCAAACTTTGTTTTTTCTGAATAGCTTATTTTTTTCCAATGCCGATGAAAAAGCCCTTTCCATACCGAAGGATTTTCCACTAACTCTTTCCAACTCCTACTTACTAAGGCAGCGATTGCAAGGTTCTTTGGTTCAAGCGGTTTCAAACATTCGGCTTTCACTTCATTTGGTAAAGATGAGAAAAATGTGTTTAAGCTTATTGTCATAATTTTCTTCCTTTTCGCAAAACTCAAAAAATTATAAATAATTTTAACATATTTTTCGAGCAAGTTTTAGAAATATTTAAAAATGACAGATTTTGTAACTCCCCACGCCCATTTATGCCGACACGGCCAATTTTTATCTTTCAACCTCTCAATTGTTTTATTTTTAGGGGGCTAGGCCCATGATATCAACAGATACAGCCATTTTTCAACATTTTTGGCTGTCGCTGCGTTAAGAAAATAAAATTTTTTCTACTTTTCATATTTAACATGGAAAACTTGCTTGGGTGAAATTAAATCCTTGGATAAAGGAGTTTCCAGAAGTTCTCTAAACAAGCGCAACGGCCTTACATCCAGATGATAAAAGGCGCGATAATGCTTAAAACATTTCATGCGCCTATTCTCCTTGCTAAAGAAGCGGTATAGGTAAAGGAACTTTTGACTGATAGGAGTGGGGCATTAAATAAAATAGACTAGAGGTACAGCGATGAAGGAACTTGGAGATAGGTAGGGTTTTTGTTCCAAGTGTACAAGTTATAAACTAGGAGAGGTGGTGCTCGCTTAATTTTAGAAAGGAAGAGCCTATGATGATTTTTTTTAATTACTTCTCCAATTTCTCGATAAAAACCCCATTTGTTTCTGTAGCGAAATTTAAATTAACCTTAAGCATGCACAGGGAGGACAAAATTATGCTCGATGCATGCGTCAGGGGGGAATCTCGCAGATATTGCTGCTCAGTTTCCTTATATGAAAGGGGCTATTTTAAAAAAAAACCTCCAAATGGCCCGCGCTTATGGCTTAGAGCGTTTCAAAAAAGGAATGATGCTCATCGATGAGACTGAGCTGCTTGCTAAAAATAGCGGAGCTGATTCTGCTTGCTTAGCAGAAAGGCTCTTGATTAAATTAACGTGTTAAAGAAAGCGATCCCTTAGATCAATACAGCACAATGCTACGGATGGGCTTACGCCATTAAGGACATTAGCCTCTGCTTATTCAAAGGAGCTCACCCAAACCCATCAATTTGGCTTTCTATGGGTTATAGGCCTGGCGGGCTTGTTAAGCATTAACCCATGAGAAAGCTTTCTTTCCAACTCTGCGTTTGATAAATTCCAATCGTTGAAATTAAACTGACGTCATTCAAAAAAGTTCCGAGTGAGAACCAAACCTTGTTAAAAATAAAATGCCACCTTCTATTTTATAGATAAGCAGAATATCATTTCTGACATGGCATTCCCTGTAAGTTGCCCAATTGCCCGTCAAATTGTGATCCCGCTATTTCGAAGGCAATGGTTTCTTTTTTACTAATAAACCCATAATTTCGTGAAGTTCAAGAAGAACATCCTTTTGGTGTTTATATTTCTTTAAATCATTTGTTGTTGAATGGGTTAATTCGATTTTAAACGTTAGGATCTATCCCAACAGTCTGCCAAAATTTTTCTATAGAATTACACTGCGTAAGACTTTTTCTTTTATCGACATCACTCATTGCTTTTTGCGTCTCAGCATTGGGTTCAGCATGAGGAATATTTGGCCTAACATACGACATAATAAACTCGCTGATGGTCATTTTTTTCTTAGTGGCGAGCATTTTAATATAGGTCCTCTCATCCTCGGAAACATTGATGGTGACTTTTACTCTATGTGAGTGCGAATGGGAAGCCATATCCTCCTCCTTTGGTTCATTAATTTTATTATTTCAACAACACTATGTATAGGCAAGCCTAAAATTAGGAAAATAGGCATCTAGGTTCATAAGCTGCTTCATAATAACTCATCCACTGGAATTGCGCTTATATAAGGAGAGCTTTATACGTTACTCTGAGACATTTAGCCTTAGGAATAGCTCTCCCTATAAGCGCAATTCCAGTAGGTGAGTTATTCATAAACTTTGGTGACATATTATTTGCATTATATCCTTAGGTTGACTAAACTTTTGTCGAATTAAAATATTTAAAGTGGACAAATGTATGTCTCCTGCTTTGCTTCTTTTGCCTAACCTGCTTGGGGAACTTCCTCAACATCAACTGTTCTTACCAGTCAGCGTAGATCAAGCAGTGGAAACTATCGATGGATTAATTGCAGAAAGCGAAAAAGCAGGAAGACGTTATCTAGGGCGATTCCAAACGAAACGGCCGGCTCGCGAAATTCCGATTGCACTTTTAAATAAGAATACTCCTGCCGAAGACTGCGATTTCCTTTTAGAGCCTATACGAAAAGGGGAGCGTTGGGGCCTTGTTTCTGATGCTGGGCTTCCTTGTATTGCTGATCCCGGTTATCTCTTAGTTCGAAGGGCCCGTCAATTAGGGATTTCGATTCAAACTTTTACAGGGCCATCAGCTTTTGTGATCGCTTTGATGCTTTCTGGGCTTCCAGGGCAGTCTTTTACTTTTCATGGCTATGTTCCCAAAGAGCCAGGGGATAGAGAAAAAAAAGTGAAAGAATTTGAAAATTTATCTATTCGTACCCATGCAACGCAGATTTTCATGGACGCGCCCCATCGTAACCAACATACTTTGGAAACGTTGCTAACTGCTATGCAAGAGACCACTCTTCTTTGTGTCGCTTGGGATTTAACTCTTCCGAGCCAAGGGGTTTTAACCCAGCCGGTGCGGAGTTGGAAAAAGATGCCTTTGCCCAATCTTGTTAAAAAAAATGTCGTTTTTTTGTTGCACGGGAATGCCTAAGTTGTTAATGAATCCTTTTAGCAAATAAGGATATTTTGGCCTTTCAGGCTGCATATAAGAAAATAAGTTTGTGTTAATAAAATTTTTACAGACGAAGTGTTTTTCAATCCTAAGCCCTTGGGAATAAGTTATATGGCTTAGGAAAAATTGCTTGAAAAAAACCAATTGCTCCTATATGAATAGGAGAGCAAGGCCAGACTTCATGAAAAAAACAGGCGATCGCCAGCAGAGCGATAGCTTTATTTTGAAACATAAAGAGAAAGAAATGAGACATATCAAAAGCGAACGACTTAAAAAACTCGAAGCAGAGCTTAGCGACCTTGAGCAGTGGCTTAAGCTCGGCTTGGTTCCTAAAAAAGACGTTGAAAAACATAAAGAAGAAATTGAAAACGTAAAGATCAAGCTTGAAGAAGAAAAAGAGCGTTTGCAATTTCTCAAAGAAAGTGGGGAAAGTGAGGAATATATTACTCCTAAACGTCCCCTGAACCGTGGAGCTTATACAGACATGCCTACCATTCCGGATATCGATATGGGGGATACAGCTGCAGGTTTGAATGACACAGGGTTTGATATGGAAACAGAAGCTAGCGAAGTGGAAAGTTCTGTGATTGAAGAAAGGGATGAGACAGAGCTTACTGAGGACAACCAGGAAGATGATGATCGAGGAAGCGCAGCAGAATTTGATGAGGATGATGAATCCTATTTTAGCGACCGGAATCGTTGGAAAAGAGGTGGCATCATTGATCCCGATGCAGACGACTGGTGATTAAACCCCGATCTTTTATTGGAGAGCCAAGCTCTCCTCGCCCTTGATTTTAAGCATGCCCATCCAAAAAAAACAGATTAGCCTCTATTTTCATATTCCTTTTTGTTCTCAAAAATGCGATTATTGCCACTTTTACGTTTTACCGGATAAAGATCTTTTTAAACAGCAGTTGATGGAAGGACTCGAGCTGGAATGGAAAAAGATTTTACCTCTTCTTTCTGACGCTCACCTTGTATCCATTTATTTTGGAGGGGGCACTCCTTCTCTCTTAGGGGTCGAATCACTGGCAAAGATTCTGTCATGGATAGAAAAAGAAGGCTTATTAAATCCAGAGGCAGAAATCACGCTAGAAGCAAACCCTGAAAATGTCAATCTGCCCCTTATGAAAGGATACGCTCGGGCGGGAATTAATCGCCTTAGCTTAGGAATTCAAACTTTTGATCCCGAATTACTAAAGATCCTGCGACGCACCCATACGACAGAAAAGGCCCTCAGGGCTGTTGAAGAAGTTTCAGAGGCTGGCATTAAAAATATTTCAGTCGATCTGATGTACGATATTCCCTACCAGACTTTTGACCAATGGGCGCAAACTTTGCAACAAGCCGTGCAGCTTCCCATTACTCACCTTTCTTTTTATAACTTGACGATTGAGCCTCATACGAGTTTTTATAAACGGCGAGCGCAGCTTCGCAAAGCGCTTCCCGATCCTGAAACCAGTTTGGCTATGCTAACGCATGGCATAGAGTATCTTAGCTCGCATGGGTTGCAGCGGTATGAAATTTCAGCCTTCGCGCGACAATCTTGCTATTCCAGACATAATTTAGGATATTGGACAGCCCGCCCCTTTTTAGGTTTAGGACCCTCTGCCTTTAGCTATTGGGAAAAGGAGCGTTTTAGAAACATTGCGCATCTTGGAAAATATTTAGAATATTTACGAAAGAATGAATCTCCTATCGATTTTCGAGAAAAGCTTAAATATCAAGAACATTTGCAAGAACTGCTTGCTGTAGAGCTGCGCTTAATGAAAGGGGTCAATTTGGCAGAATTTCAAAGCCGGCATGGGAATATCACCCACGTCATGCTTGAGACCTTGCAGGACTTGGTCGAATCCGAATTGCTTCAGAAGCATGGTGACATATTCACTCTTACCGAAAAAGGGAAAAATTTTTACGATACAGTGGCTTCCGAATTAGTGGGAAGTGAGGACTAAACCGGCCGGTTAAAAGGCGATAAGGGTCGCTAGGAGTGTCATGCAGTTTTTTGCGCACAGTAAAAAGCTTTTCTAGTTATACGCTTAGTGCCGTTCCCGGCCTCTTGCCAAAGTTTTTAAACGGCTGCCTAATTTCTCTATAAAATTGCCCCTAGATCGCTTTAAATTGTTCACTTGCTAAATGGTGACTGGCATAACAAGTTATTTAAACTTTTCCTAAAGACCGATCGATTGAGGCTTTAAAAGGGATATTCAGGCAAAGCTTCCTGGTCAGCGATCCATAAGGCTTTATGGGCGGGGGTTCCAATGCGCTGAGCAGGCAGATGATCGGGATTATAAGGGGAGGTCAAGATGTGTTTAAGCATTTCTTTTTTTCCTTTTCCTAAAACGTAAACTGCGATTTCTGAAGCGCTATTAATGCAATCAAAGGTAAGGGTCATGCGCCAGGTATTTTTTTGAGGAACAAAATTGGCCACAACTAAGCGATCGGTGGCATGAAGCGCGTGTGTTTTCGGAAATAGGGAGGCTGTATGCCCATCTTCCCCCATTCCTAGCATAAGCAAATCAAAAGAATGATTGGGCACCTCTTTTTCGATCAGTTTTTCATAAGCTAAGGCATTTTGCTCGATATTTTCTTCCGCCCGCATGCGGAAAACATGCTCCGCTTTCAGCGGAAGAGTGCTAAAGCCTGCTTGCATGGCCATATGGTAGTTGCTTTCAAGGCTAGAAGGAGGCACGGCGCGCTCATCGCTCCAAAAAAGTTTGACCTGCTCCCACCGCACTCTTGGCCGATTTTCAGGCGCACTTAAACGTTTAAATAAAGCGGTTGGGGTTGAGCCCCCCGATAAAGCGACATGAAAAAAGCCTCTCTTTTTGATCGCATTCTCAGCAAGTGCAATGAAATGCTCTGTACAAAAATCGAGAGTTTGAGTGGAGTTGCCAGGGATGATGATATCGCGTCGTTCATCAAATCCTAAAACATCTTTTTTCCAAAAATAATCAGCCATGTATTCCTCTTAATCAGGGGTATTTTAGCGGGTTTGAGAAAGCATTAAAGGCATATTGTAGTAATGTTCACTTGTAGCGTAATGAAAGGCTTCCTTAATGAAATTAAACCCTCCTTGTAAGTTGGGTGGAGATAAGGTAAAGGGAAGCTCACATTTTTCAAGGGCCGCCATCCGAACATCCACTTGCTAAATCAAGCGCCATTTTCTACCCTCTCTCTCAATAAGAAGGTCTGCTTCTTGGGGCCCCCACGTTCCGGCTTCATAATGGGGGAAAGGGTCATTGTCCTGTGTGTGCCATTGCTCTAAAATAGGAGTAAAAAGGCGCCACGAGGCTAGAACTTCATCTGCTCGAGCAAATAAGGTGTTGTCACCGGCTATGCAGTCACAAATTAAACGTTCGTAAGCTTCCGGTGGGGTAGAGCCAAAGTAGGAACCATAGCGAAAATCCATTTTGACAGGTTGGATTTGGTTATTCAAGCCAGGGATCTTACAATTCATTTTAAGGGAAATCCCTTCATCAGGTTGTATGCGGATGACAAGCACATTCTGGTCGATTTGCTTTCCTTGTCCATTAAACAAAAATCCAGGCGCGCGGTTAAAAGTGATGGCGATTTCTGTGACGCGTTTAGGCAATCTTTTTCCTGCTCTCAGATAAAAAGGGACACCAGCCCAGCGCCAGTTGTCGATAAACAACTCCATAGCCACGTAAGTTTCTACTTTTGAAGTAGGAGAGACGTTGTTTTCTTGTCGATACCCAAGGACTTCTTGTCCATTAATGTAGCCCTTGCCATACTGTCCACGCACAATATAGTGTTTAAAATCTTCCATAGGGAAGGGGCGAACTGCTTCTAAAACCTTCACTTTTTCACTTCGGATAGCTTCCGCTTTAAGGCTTGTGGGGGGCTCCATGGCAACAAGAGAGAGCAATTGCATCATGTGATTTTGCACAATGTCTCGCAACATGCCTGCTTCCTCAAAGAAATGCCCTCGGCTTCCAATTCCAATCTCTTCCGCTACGGTAATCTGGACGTGTTCAATGTGTCGGTTATTCCAGAGGGCCTCAAAAATGGGGTTGGAAAAACGGAAGACTAATAAGTTTTGTACCGTTTCTTTGCCAAGATAGTGATCGATACGGTAAATTTGATTTTCGGATAAGTATTTAGAGATTTCGCGCTGCAGCACAACCGCAGAACTTAAATCATGCCCGAAAGGTTTTTCAATGATCATCCTCGACCACATCCCATTGGGATGATTTTCCTCATAAATGAGCTGGTGCTGACGTAATTTTTCCACAATCACAGGGAAAAAACTCGGTTGCGTGGAAAGGTAAAAAACGCGATTCCCTTTAGTTCCCAATTGCGTATCCAGTGCTTGAAGAAATTCTCTGAGCCGATCATACCCCTGATCATCGTCAAATTCGGCCTGATGGTAAAAAATTTGCTTGCTAAAATTGTCCCACAGGCTTTTATCAACGGGATTGACTCGAGAGTACTTATTGACAGCCTCGAGCATTTCCTCGCGGAATTGCGCATCCGTTTTTTCCCGGCGAGCAAACCCCACGCAGGCAAAATGGGGGGGAAGCTGACCATCACGTGCAAGGTTGTAAAGAGCAGGGAATAATTTACGCGCTGTGAGATCTCCGGTGGCTCCAAAAATAACTAAAATGCAAGGATCTGCCGTTTTAAGGGAACGCGTGGACTCTTCTAAGGGATTTTTAGAGGGCGTTGTCAAAGAAGTATTCATCTCAATTTCACTTATGTTAAATTCAATGGGGTATTCTGTCTCCTTCGGCAGGTTACACGATTCTGATTTCCAAGAGAACAGGATTTTATAGCGAGTGGGATGATTTGCACAGCAAACATGGCTGGCTGCCCCCTATAGTTATTAGGGGACCTAGATTGGTAGGTAAAAATTTCTCATTAGTGGTAAGTTAATGCCAGCTTAGCATAAGCTAGCTTTCTGCGGTATTATGAAGAAATTTTAACAAGCATTGCAGGCATTGTGGATATTAAAAATACACCTGACACCTGGTTAAGCAACGATAGTGTCCTTTTTATAGGCATCCTAAATACTCTTCCAATAAGCTTGAGCTGTTTGGCCTTTTTTTCTGCAGCTTTTTCTTTTCAATTTATTTTGTTCAATCCCATGCCCTTGGATTGTTTGGTAACGAACACCCCAATGGCTGTAAGAATGGTAAGTTCAAGGGAGATAATTTGCTTTCTTAAAGTGGATCGAGCTTTTTTAAAGAAACGACTCTATTCTCTACAATAAAATCTGCCTTGAAAGGGGCGATATAGCTTCACTTTTTTTCATTTAAGCGAAGGGCTTCAGGTTTTTTTTATCTTCCAATCCGATCCCTATTTTTTAAGATTATTTTTTAACCCTTCTCTAAAATTCAGCTGGGTTTGATGCTAAGCTTCTAATTTGTTAAAAATAGCTGTGAATAATTGTTAAGGCTTATAGGGGAGAGGAGGATACCAATTCCTCGGCTGGCAGAATGGATTGCGGCAGCCACTATTTTTTGGAGGCCATCCTTGCTATAATTATTTCATTCAGCAGATCAAGCGAGAGAAGTTGCCAAAAGCTAAATTAGGGCTATTAATAGTTTAAATAGATGGCATTTTTGGCCTAAGGGCTTCTAGAAAAATTTAAATGGCTCTCCATTTTTTTAGAGCTCTTAAGGCTGAGTGCTTGATAATTCTCAAAAACACAAAACTTTATCATCGAAATTAACATGCAAATCTCTATGTAATTTCTATTAAATTTTTTGCTTTGTCATTGACTCTTAATCTTTCTTATAATTATAATATTTTTTCCAATAATTAAAGTAAGATAACTGCAATGCGCATAAATATTAGCTTTTTAGTAAAAGCAGACCAAGTGTCTGACTATATCCCCGGTATAAGTACCGTCACTAATTTGGTTGATTTATTTCAAAAATTTGTGGTGCTTCCATCGAAGCAAAAGGCAAATATTTCAAAAAGCCATTACTATACCTATTTACAGCAAAAAAGCTTTTCTCGCTGTCTTGTATTGCTAATCCCCGTGATAGGAAACATTATTATTGCAGTCGATGATTTTGCTAAGAACAACCCCAGCCATGAAGATGCTAATCTTGCAGTTGCTCAGCCGGCTCCTGTTTCTGCTCCCCAATCTTCTTCAAATTGCCGTTCTCCAGAACCTGCTGAAGGGCTTGCCACGGATATAGGCCGCCATCAAAGCAGGAATTCAAAAAGCGTGGTAGTGGGGAAAAGAGAAGTTAGGGCGAGCAATGCAGTTCAGCAAGACTATTCCCAAGCCATCCTCATGGCAGGTTATTCTGAAGCAACAGTTCGACAAATCGCAGCAGAGGTATTGAGAAAAAGCCCAAAGTAAGTAGCCCATCAGAACAATGGTCTTCTGGTGGGCCTGGCTGCTGTGAACACCGTCTTACAGAATCGCTTATTGCTTTTTATCCCGCTTTGCAAACCAAGTGTGAGCTTAATAGCTCTACGATGAATGCAGACCATATCTCTTTATTGGGCCAACATGCTCAATTGAAAATGAAGCAGACTGTTAACCAATATCATGTAGGGCCATCCTCCAAATTGCCAGAAGCAGAGCTTCACAAAAGGTTAAACGATTTGCGGAAATTGAAGTGTTTGCACTGCATAAAAGTTTTAATTGTCCAAGGGAATAAACTTTTAAAAGAAATAGAAGAAGAGGCTTCTTTACATGGCGTATTTTATTTAGCCACCGCCTATGAATTATATCGCAACCTTAATATCCAAGAAGGTATCTTTGATGGACAGGCATTTAATCAATATCTAGACAAGCTAGAGAACCGCTTAAAAGAAGGAGAGAACTTACTGCATTATTTTGCGGTTCATGAAAATAGAAGCATTTTTATTTATCTTTTTGCTGAAAGGCCAAATATAAAATCTCACCTTAATGTCTTAGCTGGAAAAATAGTTAAAGAAACGCCTCTACATGTGGCTAGTAAGGCAGGGTCTATATCTATCGTAAATTTTTTACTTGAACAGGGAGCAGATGTAAAAAAACTCGATAGCTTACAGAATAATGCTTTGCATCACGCTTGTCAGTCACAAAAAGATTGCGCCGATCTCGTTTACATTCTACTGCGATATGATTCTACACTTATAGAGGCTAAAAATAGCGAAGACCAGACGCCTTTACACTTAGCCGCCTTGACAGGCAATGCAAAGAGTATGGAATACTTGTTAGGACAGCTTGCAGTACAAGCTAAGTTGGGTCATCAAGATAAAGAGGGAAACACTCCTTTGCATTTGGCGGTTATTGGAAAAGGAAGGCCTTCTAAACAGGTGACGGGGGATTATGCCAAAATTATTGTAGCTTTAGTAAAAAAAGGAGCTAACCTACATGCCTTAAATCATAAAAAACAAACGGTCTTAGCCCTTATCTTTGAAAATAAAATTATCACAAAGGCTTTAGTTCGAGCAAATCTAAGTCCACAAATCCTGGTTAGCTTTCTTCAAGATTGTTATCTTTCTCAAGAAACTCTTTCTATTTTCAGAATTAAAGCACAGCAAGATTGGGAGTTTAAAGTTCCTTTAGAAGAAATCTATGTGCGCTTAGGCATGATTGAGCGCAAGGAGAGAAACACTGATGACCAAAGATTGAATAAACATTCCGAGTATTTACAAGATGCTCGCATTCCGACTTATGAAACTATTTTCGAGCTCAAAGAAAAGATTGAAATCGAACAGCTTTTTGAGCATGAATGCCTTAGCAAAGAAGAAACTAAAAGAATTTACGTTCAAGGGACTGCTGGTATTGGTAAGAGTACCCTATGCCACTACATCGCTTATCGGTGGGCAAAAGGGCAACTCTGGCAGGGCCTTTTTACTTATCTTTTTTGGATTCCTTTAAGGAATTTAACTTTGAGGAAATACCCCGATAATAAAAAGTATACTGTGGTTGATCTAATTGCAAAAGAGTATGAAGGAAAAATCCCTCGTAGTGTATTTGAAGCTTGCTTAAATGATGCTACCTTTAGAAAAGAAACTTTACTTATTTTAGATGGTTATGATGAGCTTTCTGCAGATGCCCAAGCAAACACAAGCCTAGCTGCAGCGTTTAAGCAGCTAAAAGAGTTATTTCCCCATATTTTGATCACCTCGAGACCTGGTAGCTGCTCTTTTGAACGTTCCTGTGAGCTAGAGCTTTTAGGCTTTGATAAAGAAGGGGTCATTTGTTATATCGACCGATTTTTCAAACACGTTCAAGCCGAAGAGAAAAAAGAAAAACTCTACCATTTATTAAACACCTCCCCTCAGGTTTTAAGTCTGGCCCAAATTCCGATTAATTTAACCCTTCTTTGTTGTCTCTTTAATGAAGACCCACAGGTTTTTAATAGTGAACAATCCATTACTATGAGTGCGATTTATGCACGCGTAGTTAACTGGATGTACAAGTGGTTTCTCTTGAGAAGGATTGACTTGTGCCAATCTACACAAACCAAGGAGAAAATTCTTGAAGAGAAAAACCTACGCCATAATTCAGAAGTGGCCAAAATTGCCACGGCTTTTGAAGAGATGGCTTTTTTTGCTATGCAAGAAGGCACCCTTTATTTAAGCAAGGAAGCGATCGATGACGTTAGAGGCGATGACATCACCTCTAACGAGCTTACAGATTGCGGGCTTCTTTGTACCCCTAAAGGGGAAGAAAAAGGGTATTTTATACATTTAACTTTTCAAGAGTTTTTAACCGCTTCAAAAGTTGCCAATCAATACCTTAAAGGGAAAAGGCAAGCATGCCGAGAATTTGTACAAAATTACAAGTTTGAACCCCGCTACGCTCTCGTTTTGCGCATGATTGCCGGCAGCCTTTCCCTTGCTACTTCAAGTAATCGTTACTATGCGGATGCGCTCCAGTCTTTTTTTGACGATCTTTTTGCCGCACCACAAGACTTAGCTGTCAGCAGCGAGCTTGCTTTAATTGCTGAGTGTTTTGAAGAGTGCCAAGATCCTACCGTAGTGAAGCAGTACGAAGGCTTTATTGTGCTTGTAAAAGACTATATTAAATACCTCTGTTTAAAAGGCTTAGGATTTAGACAATTACTTAGAAACAAAAATCTTCTTAACCATCCCGAAATAGTGGGTGTTGTTAGAGAATTGCTATCCGACCCAAAGACAAAAAAAAATATGCTAAAACTCTTACTATGCATTGTGAGCACAAGACTAAGCTTAGCCTCAGAAATAGTGGGATTAATCATTGAAGAGCTTAAGGATCCTAAAAAAGCTTCTAAAGCTAAAAGGCTTGCTACCTATGTTTTAAAAAAAGTAGCACGGCAAGGAGTTGAGCTTTCGGAAGAAGCATTAGCGGTTCTCATTCAAACTCTCAAAGAAGGCGATAGAGAGACTAAACATTCTGCTGCCAGTGCCTTAGGAGCAATAGCAATAAAAGGAAGTGAGCTTTCGGAAGAAGCATTAGCGGTTCTCATCCAAGCTCTCAAAGAAGGCGATAGAGAGGCTAAGCATTCTGCTACTAGAGCCCTAATAGCAATAGCAAAAAGAGGAGGTGAGCTTCCGGAAGAAATATTAGCTGTTCTCATCCAAGCTCTCAAAGAAGGCGATAGAGAAACTAAACATTCTGCTGCTAGAGCCGTAATAGCAATAGCAAAAAGAGGAGGCGAGCTTCCTAAAGAAACGCTAGCTGTTCTCATCCAAGTTTTGAAAGAAGGCAATAGGAGGACTAAAGTTTATGCAGCGAGTGCCCTAAAAGCAATAGCAAAACAAGGGTGTAAGTTTCCGGAAGAAATGTTAGCAGCTCTCATTCAAGCCCTGAAAGAAGGCGATGGAGAAACTAGAAGTTCTGCCGCCTGTGTTCTAGAAACAATAGCAAAAAGAGAAGGTAAGCTCCCGGAAGAAGCGTTAGCTGCTCTCATTCAAGCCCTGAAAGAAGGCTATGTAGAAACTAAAAGTTCTGCCGCTTGTGTTCTAGAAAAAATAGCAAAAAGAGAAGGTAAGCTTCCGGAAGAAGCGTTAGCTGCTCTCACCCAAGCTATTAAAGAAGGCAATGAGGAGACTAAATATTTGGCTGCCTGGGTTCTAGGAGCAATAGCAAAAAGAGAAGGTAAGCTTCCGGAAGAAGCATTAGCTGCTCTCATCCAAGCCCTGAAAAAAGGCGATGGAGAAACTAAACGTTCTGCTACTAGATCCCTAATAGCAATAGCAATGCAAGGATGTAAGCTTCCGGAAGAAGCGTTAGCTGCTCTCACCCAAGTTTTGAAAGAAGGCGATAGAGAGACTAAGCATTCTGCTGCCAGTGCCTTAAGAGCAATAGCCGAAAAAGGAGGAGGACTTTCGGAAGAAGCGTTAACTGCTCTCATACAAGTTTTGAAAGAAGGCGATAGAGCTAAACGCTCTGCTGCTAGAGCCGTAATAGCAATAGCAAAAAGAGGAGGTGAACCTTCGAAAGAAGTGCTAGCAGCTCTCATACAAGTTTTGAAAGAAGGCGATAGAGAGGCTAAACGCTCTGCTGCTAGAGCGGTAATAGCAATAGCAAAAAGAGGAAGTGAACCTTTGAAAGAAGTGCTAGCAGCTCTCATCCAAGCTCTCAAAGAAGGCGATGAAGGGGCTAGAGGTTCTGCCGTTTATGCCCTAGGAGAAATAGCAAAACAAGGAGGAGAACCTTCGAAAGAAGTGCTAGCAGCTCTCATCCAAGCTCTCAAAGAAGGCGATGAAGGGGCTAGAGCTTCTGCCGCTTATGCCCTAGGAGAAATAGCAAAACAAGAAGGTGAGCTTCAGAAAGAAGCGTTAGCTGCTCTCATCAAAGTTCTTAAAGAAGGCGATAGAGAGAATAAAATTTATGCTGCTAGTGCTCTAGGAGAAATAGCAAGACAAGGAGGTGAGCTTCAGAAAGAAGCGTTACTAGCTCTCACCCATGCACTTAAAGAGGGCGATGGGATGACTAAATTTTGCGCTAATAGTGCCCTAGAGGAGCTAGCTGAAAAAGGAGACGAGCTTCCAGAAGAAGTGCTAGCCGCCCTCATTCAAGCACACAAAGAAGGCGATAGTACAACTAAAGTTTGGGCTGTCGACACTCTAAAAAAAGTTGATAAAGATGCATTATTAAAGATGAGTAGTAAGGCATTTGCTTTAATCGCTGAAGTTTGTTTCTTTATTGAGTATAACTTTTCAGTGAAAGGCCAGCAACTTCAGGTTTCCGATAAAAGAGCAGTTTGTTTATCCGGGCATACATTAAAGCTTACCTATGAAGAAATAAAGGAACAGCTGCCTCTAGAGCTTGCCGTATGGCGAAAAAGGTTAGATAATCTTAGCGCAACTGAGAATTCTTAAGAACTTATCGATCAATACTAAAAGAAGTTGCTATCATCCCTCTTCGAGCGTGTAGAAAAAATGCCAAGCCTTTTTCTTTTTAGCAACCTTTAAGGGCGTATTACAAAATGGGATAGCCGCTTTTTCCTTATTTAATTCAGTAGATCATGAGAGAGAAGTAGTTTAAAAGATAAGTTATGATAATTAATGGATCAAATAAACGATATTATTGGCCTAAGCCTTTCTAAAAAATATTTAAAAAATAATTTGCTAATTGGTGTTTAGTTTTTTTCCTTTGTCATTGACTCTTAACCTTTCCTGCAAATATAATATTTTTTCTAATAACTAGATAAGATAACTACAATGCGCATAAATGCTAGCTTTTTAGTAAAAGCAGACCAAGTATCTGACTATATCCCTGGGTTGAGTACCATCGCTAACTTGATCGATTTATTCCACAAATGCGCGGTGCTTCCGGCAAAGCAAAAAGCAAACATTTCAAATAGCCATTATTACACCTATTTACAGCAAAAGGGCTTTTCTCGCTGTGTTGTGCTGCTCATACCCGTAATAGGAAATGTTAGTGTAGCCATCTATGATTTTGCTAAAAGTAAATATAAACATAAAAACGCTGCGCTTGCGACTGCGCGGCCAGTTCCTCCTTCTGCTTCCCAAGCTTCTCCAAATTGCACTCCCCCTGAATCTATTAAAGGGCTTGTTGTGGATACTGGTCGCCAGCTCGGCAAGCATGCAAAAAGCTTAGTGATGAGCAAAAGAGAAGTTAGGGTGAGCAATGCAGTTCAGCAAGACTATTCTCAAGCCACCCTTATGGCAGGTTGTAATGAAAAAACAGCTCAGCAATTAGCCATAGGGGTTTATGAAAAGCAATCTCAAGGAAGTAGCCCATTGGTAGAATGGTCTTCTGATAGGCCTGGCTACTGCGAACATAGCTTTAAAGAGCCTTTTATGGCTCTTTATCCCCATTTAACCCAACCTGGGCCCCTCAAGCCTCTGGCTATTGTTAAAGATAATCAGTTAGCAGGGTCAAATTCTCACATGCATATATACTCTAGCTCTGTTATTCACTATGGGATGCGGCCCTCTAGGTTATCAGAAGCAGAGCTTCACAAAAAGCTAAAGGATTTGCAGCAACTCAGATGCCCTAGCTGCATAAAAGATTTGATTGTGCAGGGGCATAAATTTTTAAAAGAAATAGAAGAGGAAGCTGCTCTGCATGGCGTCTTTTACCTAGCCACCGCTTATGAACTACATCTCTCCCTTAACATACAAGAATATAGTTTTGAGCGGCAAGCACTTAATCAATATCTAGGCAAGCTGGAGAACAGCTTAAAAGAAGGAGAAAGTTTACTGCATTATTTTGCGACTCATGAAAATAGAAGCATTTTTATCTATCTTTTTGCTGAAAGGCCAAATATAAAATCTCACATGGACACCCTAGCCGGGAACCTAGCCAAAGAAACGCCTTTACATATAGCTATTAAGAGCGGATCTATACCAATTGTGCAGTTTCTACTTGAGCAGGGAGCTGATGTAAAAAAACTAGACAGCTTACAGAATAATGCTCTGCATCACGCTTGTCAGTCAAAGAAAGATTGCGAGGATCTCGTCCGCATTTTGCTGCAATACGAGCCTGCCCTTATGGAAGCTAAAAATGGGGATGGCCAGACCCCTTTACGCTTAGCCGCATTGACAGGCAATGAGAAAAGTGTGGAATACTTGCTAGGCCAATTTGCAGTAGGGGCTAAGCTGGATCATCAAGACAAAGATGGAAATACCCCCTTGCATTTGGCGATTATTGGAAAAGGAAGCTCTTCTAAACAGGTAGCGGGGAATTATGCCAAAATTATTGTAGCTTTAGTAAAAAAAGGAGCTAACCTCCATACCTTAAATCATAAAAAACAAACGGTCTTAGCTCTTATCCTTGAAAATAAAATTATCACAAAGGCTTTAGTTCGAGCCAAACTAAGTCCACAAATCCTGGTTAGCTTTCTTCAAGATTGTTACCTTTCTCAAGAAACCCTTTCTATTTTCAGAATTAAAGCGCAGCAAAATTGGGAATTTAAAGTTCCTTTAGAAGAAATCTACGTGCGCTTAGGCATGATTGAGCACAAGGGAAGGAATACCTGCGACCAAATTCCGAATGGGCATTCCGAATATTTACAAGATGCTCGCATTCCGACTTATGAAACTATTCTCGAGCCCAAAGAAAAGGTTGAAATCGAACAGCTTTTTGGATACGCGCCCCCTATTAAACAAGAAGCCCGAAAAATTTACGTTCAAGGGACTGCTGGTATTGGTAAGAGTACCTTATGCCACTACATCGCTTATCGCTGGGCAAAAGGGCAACTCTGGCAAGCCTCCTTTACTTACCTTTTTTGGATTCCCCTAAGGAATTTAACTTTGAGGAAATATCCTGATCATAAAAAGTATACCGCGGTTGACCTGATAGCAAAAGAGTATGAAGGAAAAATCCCTCGTAGTGTACTTGAAGCTTGCCTAAATGATGTAAATGATGAAAGTGATAATAGCTTTAGAAAAAAATCTCTTCTTATTCTAGATGGTTATGATGAGCTTTCTGCAGATGCCCAGGCAAACACAAGCTTAGCAGCAGCTTTCAAGCAGCTAAAAGAGTTATTTCCCAATATTTTGATCACCTCAAGGCCTGGCAGCTGTTATTTTGAGCGCTCTTGTGAGCTAGAGCTTTTAGGCTTTGATAAAGAAGGCGTTAATCGTTATATAGACAGATTTTTTAAACACGTTCAAGCCGAAGAGAAAAAAGAAAAACTCTACCATCTATTAAACGCCTCTCCCCAGGTATTAAGTCTGGCACAAATTCCTATTAACTTAACTCTTCTGTGTTGTCTCTTTAATGAAGATCCACAGATCTTTGATAATGAACAAACTGTTACGATGAGCACTATTTACGCGCGGGTAGTTAACTGGATGTATCAATGGTTTCTTTTAAGAAGAATTGACCAACGACAATCCAGACAAACTAAAGAGCAAATTTTGGCAGAGAAAAATCTGCGCCAAAATCCAGAAGTAGCCTATATTGCGGCCGCTTTTGAAGAGATGGCCGATTTTGCGATGAAAAATAATACCCTTTATCTAAGTAAGCAAGAAATCGAAGATTTTAGAGGTAACAAAATCTCATCTAATGAGCTTGCAGATTGCGGGCTTATGCGCATCCCCGAAGCGGAAGAAAAAGGGTATTTTATCCATTTAACCTTCCAAGAGTTTTTAGCCGCTTCAAAAGTTGCCAATCAATATCTTACAGGAGAAAGACAGGCATGCCAAGCATTTGTACAAAATTACAAGTTTGAGCCCCGCTACGCTCTCGTTTTGCGCATGATTGCCGGCAGCCTTTCTCTGGCTACTTCAAATAATCGCCGCTATGGGGGGGCGCTTCAGTCTTTTTTTGACGATCTTTTTGCTATGCCGCACGACTTAGCTATCAATAGCGAGCTTGTCTTAATTGCAGATTGTTTTGAAGAGTGTCAAGATCCTACCGTAGTGAAGCAGTATGATGGCTTTATTGAGCTTTTGAAAGACTATATGAAGTATCTCTGTTTACAAGGCTTAGGGTTTGAACGATTTCTCAGCAATAAAAATCTCCTTAATCATCCCGAAATAGTGCGTACTATCACCGAATTGTTATTCGATCCACAGACAAATCAAAACATGCTAAAAATCTTAGTACGTACTGAGGGAGCCGGACTAAGCTTAACTTCAGAAATAATAGGAGTGATTGTTGAAGAGCTTAAGGATCCTAAAAAAGATTCCAAAGCTAAAAGGCTTGCTAGCTATATTTTAGAAGAAACAGTAAGGCAAAGAGGTGAGCTTCCGAAAGAAGCATTAGCAGCTCTCATCCAAGCCTTCCAAGAAGGCGATAGAAGGACTAAAGTTCGTATTTTTAGTGCCCTACGAACAATAATAAACCATGTTGGTGGGCTTTCCGAAGAAGCGCTAGCGGCTCTCATTCAAGCTCTTAAAGAAGGGGACAATTTGACTAAAGATTGTGTTGCCTATGCCTTAAAAGAAGTGGCAATACAAGGAGGCAAGTTTGCTAAAGAAGCACTAGCGGCTCTTATTCAAGTTCTTAAAGAAAGTGATAATTTGATTAAAAGTTGTGCTATTAAGGCCTTAGGAGCAATGGCTATACAAGGAGGAGAGCTTGCTAGAGAAGCGTTAGCGGCCCTCATCCAAGCCTTCCAAGAGGGTGATAGCGAGATTAAAGATTGTGCTGCTAGCGCTCTAGGAACAATAGCAAAGCAAGAAGGAGAGCTTGCTAGAGAAGCCTTAGCAGCTCTCATCCAAGCCCTAAAAGAAGACGATAGAGGGACTAAAGATTCTGCTGCTAGTGCTCTAGGAACAATAGTAAAACAAGGAGGTGAGCTTTCGGAAGAAGGGTTAGCGGTCCTCGTCCAGGCCCTCAAAGAAGACGATAGAAGGACTAAAGATTATGCTGTTTTTGTCCTAAGAGCAATAGCAGAACAAGGAGACGAGTTCCCGGAAGAAGGGTTAGCGGTTCTCATCCAGGCTTTTAAAGAAGGCGATGAAGAGACTAGACGTTCTGCTGCTGGCACCCTAGGAGCAATAGCAACACAAGGAGGTGAGTTCCCAGAAGAGGGGCTAGCGGCTCTCATCCAAGTTCTTAAAGAAGAAGATAGCCTGGCTAAAGGTTATGCTGATAGTGCTCTAGGAAGAATGGGACAGCAAGAAGATAAGCTTTTGAAAGAGGCGCTAGTTGCTCTCATCCGGGCTTTTAAAGAAGGCGATGAGGAGACTAAAAGTTCTGCTGCTGGCACTCTAGGAGCGATAGCAAGGCAAGGATATGAGCTTCCGGAAGAAGGGCTAGTGGCCCTCATCCGGGCCTTCAAAGAAGGAGATAGAAGGACTAAAGATTGTGCTGCTTTTGTCCTAGGAGCAATAGCAGAACAGAGAGGTGAGCTTCCGAAGGAAGGACTAGCGGCTCTCATTCAAGCCTTTAAAGAGGGCGATGGAGAGACTAAACGTTCTGCTGCTTCGGGTTTAAGAGAAATAACAAAACAAGGAATTGAGCTTCTGAAAGAAGGGCTAGCCGCTCTCATCCAAGCTCTCAAAGAAGGAGACAACTTGGCTAAAAGTGAGGCTGCTAGAGCTCTAGGAATAATAGCAATGCACGGATATGAGCTTCCGAAAGAAGGACTAGTGGCCCTCATCCAGGCTTTTAAAGAAGGAGATAGAAGGACTAAAGATTGGGCTACTTTTGCCCTAAAAGCAATAGCAGAACAGAGAGGCGAGCTTCCGGAAAAAGGGCTAGCGGCTCTCATCCAGGCTCTTAAAGAAGACGATAGTAATGCTCAACGCTGGGCTGCTAATGCCCTAGAAGCTATAGCAATACAAGGAGGCGAGCTTTCGAAAGAAGTACTAGCTGCTCTCATCGAAACTCTCAAAGAAGGAGATAATTTGGCTAAAGGTGAGGCTGCTAGTGCTCTAGAAACAATGGCAACACAAGGAAGTGAGCTTTCGAAAGAAGTACTAGCCGCTCTCATCGAAACTCTCACAGAAGGCGATAGAAAGACTAGAGCCTATGCTACCGATGCTCTACAAAAAGTGGATAAAGACACATTATTAAAAATGAGTCGTAAGGCCTTTGCTTTAATCGCTAAAGTTTGTTTCTTTACAAAGAGCAGCTTTTCAGTTAAAGGCCAGCGAGCGCAAATTTCCGACAAGAGAATAACTTATGCATGCGAAGAGAGGTTAACGCTCACCTACGAGGAAATAAGGGAACAACTACCTTTGGAGCTTGCTATATGGCGGGCGCGACTAGACAGTCTTAGCCCGACTGAGGTTTCTTAAGAGTCCATCAATCAATACTAAAAGAGGTTGCTATTGCAGCTCTTAAAACATGGCGCAAAAGGTTAAGTCTTTTAATCTGAGCTTCTCAATAAAAAAGTGCCTTAAAAGTGCCTAAGCCTGTTTAAAAAATGAAAAAGGCTTGACTCAAAGTATCCTTAAAGAATCGGCATTAAAAAATAAAGATTTTTTAAGGATATGTCAAAAGCCCATGGAAATATATTTTGTGCTACAGAGGCAATTAAATGCTAGTCTACGCAATTCTCCTCATACTAAGATGAATGAAAGCGGAAGAAATGGAAATAAAAGATATCAGCTAAATTTCCGAACAAAAAATAAAACCTAGCTCAGCTTCTAATGCCTTGTTTTGTTCGAGGAGAAGCTAGCCAAACAGCCTTGCAATGTATTTGGGGATCATCGGCAAGGCTAAGCTCAAAATACGTGGCAGCTAGCCACAGAAGCTGGCCTCCACATTTAAGGCTGTGACTATTAGCTTTAATCTTTCCTTTTAACGTTAACAGCATCAAGCGAATCCTTGTTATTCCTATCATCAGGATGTAGGAGGGTGTATGGATAGCTCCGTTATAATGTGAAGCTAATTCAAAAAATCTCCGGCTCCTCTATTATGGATGTACGTTTAAGTGCTGCGGTAGCAGCTCCTTTTTGACATCAGCTTCGATAATGGGAGTCATTGAGAACTTTCCCTAGAGCTAAGGTGATCTAGCCGTTTGCGCCATACAGCGAGCTCCTTAGGTAGCTTTTTTCTTATTTCCTCATAGCTAAGCATGTGCTTATCTTCCAAGAAATAAACTTCCCTTTTGTCAGAAATTTGAACCTTTTGCTCTTTAATTGAAAAGCTATCCTCCGTAAAGAAACAAACCCTAGTGATCAAAGGAAACGCCTCTATGGCCATTTTTAATAAAGTTTTTTTATGGATAGCCTCTAGAATAGAGATAGCCAAGCTTTTAGCATCAGAATCACCTTCCTTGAAAATTCGTATGAGAGTAGCTAGCGCTTCGTTTGGAATCTCACACTCTTGTATCGCTATTGTTCTTAGCACAAAGGCCGCATTTCCTCTGGCAACAGAATTGCCATCCTGGAGAATTTGGATAAGAGAATCTATCCCTTCCTTAGAAAACTTTTTTTCTAGTTTTATCATTGTTGCTAAAGCATTGGCAGTATGCGTTTGAGTATCAAAATCGCTTTCTTTAAAAATGCGAATAAGAGCAACTAACGATTCTATAGGAAGCTTTCCCCCGCTTTGTATCACTTCTCCTAAGGCATGTGCAGCAAGTTTTTTTGCATTAAGGTCGCCTTCCCTGAGAATTTGGCTAAAAGCATCTATTACTTCCTTAGTAAACTCACCTTTGCTTTGCACTACTGCTTTTAAAGCATTGGTGGCACATTTTTTGGTGTTAGAATCTCCTTCTTTCAAGAAGTGGATAAGAGTATCTACGGCCTCTTTAGGAAGCTTGCACCCATTTTGTGCTGCCGCTCCTAAAGCATTAATAGCAAAATTTTTGGCTGCTACTGAATGTAGGGCATCAAGCCCACCACGATTGATGTATTGGGGAAGAACTTCCATTGGTGGAAGCTTGCCTCCGCTTTCTGGCCTATTACCTAGTGCGTGAGCGGCAGGCTTTTTGGGAGTAGAGGTGGCCTTCTTAAGGAATTGGATGAGAGCATCCACTGCTTCTTTAGGAAGCTTATCTTTCTGCTCTACTATTACTCTTAGAGTGTCGGCAGCACGCTCTTGGGCAGCAGGATCGTTTTCTTGGAGAATTTGGATAAGCGCGCCTATCTCTTTCTTAGAAAGCTTGCCTCCTAGCCTTACCATTACTTTTAGACCATGAATGATATGCCTTTTGGTAACATATTCCTCCTCTTCGAGAAGTTTGGTGAGAGCATCTATTGCTTCTTTAGCAACCTCATCTCCTTGTGTCCCCACTGCACCAAGGGCATCAGCAGCATGCCTTTTGTCACCGTTCTGGCCCTTCTCAAGAATTTGGATAAGAGCATCTACGGCTTCTTTAGCAAGCTCATCTCCTTGAGCCCCCACTGCTCCAAGGGCATCAGCAGCATGCATTTTGTCACCATGCTCGCCCTTCTCAAGAATTTGGATAAGAGCATCTAAGGCTTCTTTAGGAAGCTTGTTTCCTAGCTTTGCCATTATTGATAAGCTCTCAATAGCGCAACTTTTTGTAGCAGGGTGGCCTTCTTTAAGGATGGGGATGAGAGCATCTGCGGCTTCTTTGGGAAGCTTGCCTTGATTTTCTGCTACTGTTCCTAGGAGGTCGGCAGCATAGCGTTTTGTAACAGAATCCTTTTCCTTGAGAAGCTGGATGAGAACCTCTACTAATTCCTTAGTAGGCTCGCTTTCTTTTGGTATCAGTACTCCTAGAGCATAGGCAGCAAATCCCTTGGTATAAGGATCTCCCTCCTTAAGCAGTGAGATGAAAATATTTAGCACTTCTCTAGGAAGCTTCTTCTCTTGTGGCATCACTGCTCTTAAGGCCGCCACAGCAAACTTTTTGGCCTCAAAATCGTTCTCCTTAAGAATTTGGATAAAGATGTTTACCACTTCCTTAGGAAGTTTGATTCCTTGTCCTATTATCCTTTTTAGAGTATCAACAGCAAACCTTTTGGCCTCAACATTGCCCTCCTTAAGAATTTGGTTGAAAGCATCTCCCACTTCCTTAGAAAGCTTCTCTCCTCGTTGTAACAAGGCTTCCATAGCATTCATTTTAGCTAAAGGATCGCCCTTTTTAAGAATTTGGATGAGAGCATCAAGAGCTTTTCTCGAAAGCTCTCCACCTTGTTTTGTTATGGCCTGTAGGGCATTAGCAGCATAACCTTTAGTCCCTTCATCGCCTTCTTTAAGTGCTTGTATGAGAGCGTCTAGTGCTTCCTTAGCAATCTCGCCTTCTTGTTGTACCAATGTTTTTAGGGTATGGACAGCACCCATTCTTTCAAGAGAATTGCCTCTTTGAAGAATTTGGATGAGGGCATCTAATGCTTCCTTTGCAAGTTCCCCTCTGTTTTGTGCTACAGCTCCTATGCCATTAACAATAAATACTCCTGCAGCATGATTCTTCTCTTTGAAAACTTGAAGAAGGGTATTTAACACTTCTTTAGGAAGCTTGTCTTTGCCTTGTGCCACTGCTCTTAGAGCATTGGTAGCAGAACTTTTGGCCTTAGAATCGCCTCTTTGAAGAATTTGGATAAGAATCTCTATCGCCTCATTAGAAAGCTGATTTTCTTGCTTGGCCATCTTTTCTACGGCACTAAGTGCATATTGTTGGGCAACAGAATCGCCATCCGGAGAGTGGAGAATTCTAATAATAGATTTCACTATTCCAGGAGCTAGCCGTTGCCCAGATCCTACGAGACTTATTAAGGTCCTTAGGATATTTTTCTTCGTCTTAAGACCAAGTAGTAATCCTCGGATAGTCCCTATTATTTGGGGATGATTAAGAAGGTTTTTATTCCTGAGCAAACGTTCAGAGCCTAAACCTAACCCAGAGAGGTGTGGTATATAGTCTTTTACAACTTCAATGAAGCTCTTATACTGCCTCACCAGAGCAGGATTTTGGCACTCCTCAAAGCACTCCGCAATCAAATTGAGTTCACTTCTGATAGCTAGGTCTTGAGGTTCAGCAAAAAGATCGTCAAAGAAGGATTGTAGGGGATTTGAAACTAAATAAAGTCGATTACCTGAAGTCAAAAGAGAAATATAACCGGCAATCATGCGTAAAACTAGACTATAGCGAGGATTAGGCTTATAGTCTCTCACAAAATTTTGACATGCTTGCCTATTTTCTCCCGTAAGATATTGATTGGCAACTTTTGAAGCGGTTAAAAACTCTTGGAAGGTTAAGTGAATAAAATACCCTCGTTCATCAGGAATGCGCATCAGTCCACAATCTATAAGCTCATTAGAAGTGATGGCCTTACCTCTAAAGTGATCGATTTCTTGCTTACTTAGATAAAGGGTATTATTTTTCATCGCAAAATCGGCCATCTCTTCAAAAACGGCCGCAATATTGGCCACTTCTGGGTTTTGGCGCAGGTTTTTTTCTGCCAAAATGTGTTCTTGGGTTTGATTAGATTGGCTCTGGCCAATCCTTCTTAAAAGAAACCACTTATACATCCAGTTAACCATGCGCTCATAAATGGCAGTCATCGTGATCGATTGATCGGTATCAAACACCTGAGAGTCTTCGTTAAATAGGCAACAAAGCAGGGATAAGTTAATGGGAATATGAGCCAGGCTCAAAATCTGAGGAGAAGAGTTTAATAGATGGTAGAGTTTTTCTTTTTTTTCTTCTGCTTGAGCTTGTTTGAAAAATCTATCGATATAACGGCTGATGCCTTCTTTATCAAAACCTAAAAGCTCTAACTCACAAGAGCGTTCAAAAGAGCAGCTTCCAGGCCTTGAGGTGATCAGAATATGGGGAAATAACTCTTTTAGCTCCTTAAAGGCTTTAGCAAGACTAGTGTTTCCTTGTGCCTGTGAAGAGAGTTCGTCATAGCCGTCTAAAATAAGCAGAGTTTTTTCTCGAAAGGCAGGATCGTGTATGCAAGCTTCGATGACTCGGCGATCAATTTTGCCTTTATATTCCCTAGTAATCAGATCAGCTGGAGTATACTCTTTACTATCCGGATATTTTCTTAAACTCAAGTTTCTTAGGGGAATCCAAAGGAGATGAGAAAAAGTCCCTTGCCAAAGCTCCTCTTTTGCCCAGCGATAAGCGATATAATGGCATAAGGTGCTTTTCCCAATACCAGCTGCACCTTGGATATAAATTCTTTTAGTTTCTTTTTCTGCAAGGCTTTCGTGTTCGAAGAGCTTTTCAAGTTCAATATCCTGCTTAGATTCGAAGATGGTCTCGGAAGTTAGGATGCGACCATCTTGTAGGGAATCGGAATGTGTATGTTTACCAAGTGCTTGGTCGCGTATTTTTCTTTCTGCATTCTCGATGATCCCTAAACGCACGTAAATTTCTTCTAAAGGGACTTTAAATTCCCAATCTTGCTCTGCTTTGATTCTAAAAATTGAGAGGGTTTCGTGAGAAAGGTAAAAGCTTTGAAGAGAGCTAGCTAGAAATTGTGGACTTAGGTTTGCCTGAACTAAAACGTCTATAATAGCTTCATTTCCCTTTTTATAAGCAAGCTCTAAGGCCGTTTTTTTCTCATAGTTTAAGGCATTTAGGCTGGTTCCTTTTTTCACCAAAGCTTCCACGACTTTGCCATAGTGGTCCTTGGCTTTAGTAGAAGATTCGTTCCACCCCAGGATCGCTAAATGCAGGGGAGTGTTTCCCTTTTTGTCTTGATGGTCCAGCTCAAGTTGTTCTTCAATTTGATCTAGCAAGTATTCCAAGCTCTTTGCATTTCCCGCAAATGCAGCCAAGTGTAAAGGTGTCTGGCCTGCGCTATTTTTAGCTTTCCTAAGGGTTGGATCATGTTGCAGTAGAAGCTCAACGATATTGAAACAATCTTTTTGAGACCGGCAAGCATGATGCAGAGCATTATTTTGATCACTATCAAGTTTTTTGAAATCCGCTCCTTGATCAAACAGGAATTGCACGATAGGTATAGATCCTGTCCTGATAGCCATATGTAAAGGCGTTTCTTTAGCTGTTTTTCCAGCTAACACATTCAGGCCTGATTGCGTATTTTGCCTTTCTGCAAAGAGATAGATAAAAATACTGAGATTTTCCTGGGCGGCAAAATAGTGCAGTAGGTTTTCTTCATTTACTAACCTTTCCTCCAAGCTGTCCAGGTATTCATCTAGTGCTTGCCGATCAAACTTATATTCTTGTATGTTAAGGGTGCGATATAATTCATAAGCTGTGGCTAGATAAAAGACTCCATGCAAAGAAATTTCCTCTTTTGTTTCTTTTAAAAATTTACACCCTTGCGCAATTAAATCTTTTATGCAACCAGGGCATTTCAGTTGCTGCAAATCCTTTAATCTTTTTTGAAGTTCTATCCCTGACAGCCTAGAAGTGGGCGTACCATGGTAGTGAATGACAGAGCTAGAGTGTATATGCATTTGAGAATTTGCCCCTACTAACTGATTATCTTTAACAATAGCTAGGGGCTTGGTGGGCTCAAACTTGGTTGATAAATGGGGATAAAGAACCATAAAGGACTCTGTAAGGCTATGTTCACAGCAGCTAGGCTCATCAGAAGGCCATGGTTCCAATGAGTTACTTACTTGAGGTTGTTTTTCATAGATTCCAGTTGCTAATTGCCCTGCTATTTTTTGAGTTGCTATTTCTGTCGTTTTTAACACTACTTCTCCGGGATAACCTGCCGCAACTATAGATAGAGAGCTATCTTCCTGGGTCGCTCCACTTATGTATGTTCCTCCTTTACCCATCACCACGCTTGTTGCATTCCCACTTAGCTGACGGTTTTTATCTATGGCCATTCCTTTTCTATCTAGAGGAACCTGTTCCTCGACAGATTCAGGAACCTTGGGTGCTACCTGAGACATTGGAGTTGGAGTAGAAAGAGGGATTGAAGATTCTCTCTCTTTCTTTTCTTCAAATTTATGTCGTAAAGGAATGCTTGGATTTTGTCCCCATAGATACCCTTTCTTGTCTAACCTAGAAGCGCAAACTAGGCCGATTAATTTAGCACTAAGTGATAAATAAAGTTTTTTTTCGTTTTCAAAGTAACGCTTTTTTTCCTCTTCATTTGAGAAAGGATATAATTGTTGGATGAGCTCAAGCGTTTTTTTAGGCTTTTCGGAGTCGAAAGTCTTGCTGTCTGATTTGATGCGATGGACAATTTTTGCTTGGTGGTTTAAAAGAGTCAACTCTTTCCCTTTCAAAGTGCTGTAAGCGTTTTGCCTTACCTGCTTAGATTTAAGATAAGTAAATTTCGGTAGATCCCTCCTTTTTTTGCCTTTTGCTAAAGCTTTTACAATCTCATCTGTAAATTCGGCATGATGCCCACTAAAAACTAGGTTAAAAATCCGCTGCCCATACTTGGCGGTATAGTAAGCCACCTCTTCGGAGGAATAGTTTTTAGCTAATTCTTTAGTATGTAAAAGCTTAAAGCCCACTTGCTGCAGGGCTGAGCCTAACAGTGTTTGTTGTGAAATAGGCTGGTGCTCACCGCTTTGCTCATTCACCACATGATATACAGCCGAGCGGCACACGTAAGCTTGGTTGGCAAACGTATTGGCTAAGATTTGTTGAAGATGGTAGTCTGTTTGCCAACGCGCTATATCTTGAATGTTTTCACGCAGGGAATTTTGCAAATCCTTGTATTTTTTTTCTAATAAAGCGCATTTCTTTTTCTTTTTGTCGATGAGTTCTTGAGTATCTTCATCGTCAATATTATGATCATATTTATTCAAGACAGCTAATTCTTTATCTAATGCTTGCTTTACTGCCTTTAATTCCTTTACTAAAGGTTCTCCCTTACTTTTTAAAGCTAGGATCTGGTTGCGGCAGGTCGTAGATTTTTCTAGATGCTCTACATAAAGTCTATTGAAAGCCGCACCTGGAATATCTTGTTCGCCTACCGGTAAGGGGTCTAATTGCTCTAACTCTTGAATTTTAGCATTTAGCTTTGCTAAATGGTGGTGATATAAGTTTTCCACTCCTTGAAAAATGGTGTCATAGTCCTTCTGGCAAAGTGAAATGTGGTTTTCTAAACCATCTTTAGACAATTCGGATGTAAGCATTTTGCTTAGTTTTTTCTGAGCTTGCTCTTTAAATTCCTGCCACTCTTTTTCTTCCAAGCTATAGCGCAGAGAAAATAAGCTGGCAGCCATTTCTTGCACATGTTTTGTATATTTACACTCTTTAAATATTTTGGTAAATTCTTCCTCAGAAAAAAGCCTCTCTCCTTGAATGGAAGGGTTGTTTTCTTCGTCGTGCAAGAATTTCGGGTAGGCTTCTTGATCGTTTGCTAACGTATCGGTATAGGCATTCGAGCCTCGCTGGGAAGAAGAGGTCCTTTTAAATAGTTCTTCCGTAATTTCATAAAAGCCCTCAATCACAGCGTTGCTAATCCGCCCCTCAAAATCGGGTCCTCCATTTTTAACTCTCGCAGCTGCATGCTCAAAAAAAGAATCTTCCCCTTTAAACTCACTGTAAATAGACGTATCGATATCGGAAGTTAATTTGCGGCTTCCCGGAGCTTTAATCGCAATGATACACTTTTCGGACTTTGGTATCCCAGTAGGTAACTGAATTGTTTTCTGTGTGACTATAAAATGATACCAGGTCGCCGTAAAGGTATACCCGCCCTGCGGAGTTTTTGCTAGAACGCCAGTAGGCTCGGCGTTTAAGTTAAAATAAGTGGCAGGAAATATTCTTAAAATCGCTTCTCGGTAGCTAGCATAGTCTACTATATCGCTATCCTCGATATATTTTTGCATCTGCTGGGCAGCCTCTAGCTTGCACTCTCCCTCTAAACGTATAGTCATGGTGTATGCACTTTTAAGGGTTTCCCAATCGGTATCACCTAACCTTTCAAACCGTTGGATTGCTGGAAAATCGTGTGGAATAGACATAATCAACTCTTTGGCTAAATAGGATGTTTAATGAAAAATACGCTTTAAAATCTGAAAGGGGCCTTCATTCATTCCCGCTCTCTTGTTTATCAAAGGCGAAAAGCTAATTAAAATTTTAGTTTCATGCAAGTTTTTTTAGCTAAAGTCTGAATTTTTGATAAAGTATCTTTAACAAATCCTACTTAAAAGGATTGTAGCAATACCTGCACCTCATTCCTTCGATAAGAAAAAAAATGGAATATTCGCAGGGCTATCTGTAGAAGCTAGAAGACTTTCAACAAGATATTTAAAAAAAATGGATATATGGCTGGAAACTCAGGCAACCAATTTAAATTATCTTTTTCTTTCACCAAGCAAATGATAAGGGAACAAAAAAGGCTTTCATAAGTTTTGCTAAAGGCACTTTCTTAAGATTTTAGTTTTTCAGCTAAAAAAACTTGCATGAAACTAAAATTTTAATTAATTTTTCGCTTGTAATGAGTAAGAGAGTGGGAATAAATGAAGGCCCCTTTCAGATTTTAAAGCGTATTTTCATTAACCATAGTATTTAGCCAAAGAGTTGATTATGTCTATTCCACACGATTTTCCAGCAATCCAACGGTTTGAAAGGTTAGGTGATACCGATTGGGAAACCCTTAAAAGAGCATACGTCACGAATATAAACCTGAAGGGAGGGGCCCAGTTAGAGGCTGCCCAGCAGATGCAAGAGCATATCGAGGATCGCGATATAGTAGATTATGCTAGCTACCGAGAAGCAATTTTAAGAATTTTTCCTGCCACTTATTTTAACTTAACTGCCGAGCCTACTGGTGTTCTAGCAAAAACTCCGCAGGGCGGGTATACCTTTACAGCGACCTGGTACCAATTTATTGTCACGCCGAAAACGATTCAATTGCCTAGAGGTTTGGAAAGGGCACAAGAGTGCAAAATTGCGATTAAAGCTCCGGGAAGTCGCAAATTAACTTCCGATATCGACACCTCTATTCTCAGCGAATTTAAAGGGGAAAACTCTTTTTTCGAGCATGCAGCCGCAAGAGTTAAAAATGGAGGACCCGATTTTGAAGGGCGTATCACCAACGCTGTGATTGAGGGCTTTTATGAAATTACGGAAGAACTATTTAAAAGGACCTCTTCTTCCCAACGAGATTCGAATGCCTATACTGATACTTTAGCAAACGATCAAGAAGCCTACCCGAAATTCTTGCACGACGAAGAAAACAACCCTTCCATTCAAGGAGAGAGGCTTTTTTCTGAGGAAGAATTTACCAAAATTTTTAAAGAGTATAAACAACGGAAGCACTGGCAAGAAATGGCTGCCAGCTTATTTTCCCTGCGCTATAGCTTGGAAGAAAAAGAGTGGCAGGAATTTAAAGAGCAAGCTCAGAAAAAACTAGGCAAAATACTTACATCCGAATTATCTGAAGACGACTTAGGAAGCCACATTTCACTTTGCCAAAAGGACTATGATACCATTTTTCAAGGGGTAGAGAACTTTTACCACCAACATTTAACAAAACTAAATGCTAAAATTCAAGAGTTAGAGCAATTAGACCCCTTACCGGTACGTGAGCAAGATATCACAGTCGCGGCTCTTAACAGGCTATATGGGGAGCATTTAGAAAAATCTACGACCTGCCGTGGAAATATCCTAGCTTTAAAGAAAGATAAAGAACCTCTACTAAAAGATTTAAGGGCAACAAAGCAAGCATTAAATAAGGAATTAGCTGTCTTGAATAAATACGATCATAGTATCGATGATGAAGACACTCAAGAACTGATCGAAAGAAAGAAAAAGAAATGCGCTTTATTAGAAAAAAAATGCAAGGATTTGCAAGGTTCTCTGCGTGAAAATATTAAAAAGATCGCTCAATTGCAAACTGACTATCACCTTCATCAAATCTTAGCCAGCACATTTGCCAACGAAGCCTATGTGTGTCGCTCAGCGGTTTACCATGTGGTAAATGGGCAAAGTGGTGTTAAAGACCTTGCCATCTCCCAACAAACCTTGTTGGGCTCAGCCTTGCAGCAAGTAGGCTTTAAGCTTTTGCATACTAAAGAACTAACTCATAAAAATTATTCTCCTGAAGACGTGGCTTACTCTACCGCCAAGTATGGGCAGAGGATTTTTAACCTAGTCTTTAGTGGACATCAAGCTGAATTCCCTCAAGAGATCATAAAAGCATTAGCGAAAGGGAAAAAAAGAAAGAATCTCCCAAAATTTAGCTATCTTAAATCTAAGCAGGTAAGGCAAAACGCTTATTCCATTTTAAAAAGGGAAGAGTTAGCCCTTTTAAATAACCAAGCAGAAATTGTCCATCGCATCAAATCAGACAACAAAATTTCAGATAATGAAAAGCCTCAAAAAACGCTTGAGTTAATCCAACAATTATATCCTTTCTCAAATGAAGAGGAAAAAAAGCGTTACTTTGAAGAAGAAAAAAAGCTTTATTTATCGCTTAGTGCTAAATTAATCGGCCTAGTTTGTGCTTCTAGATTAGACAAGAAAGGGTATCTATGGGGGCAAAATCCAAGGATTCCTTTGTTAAATAAAGAAAAAGAAAAAAAAGAAGCGGAATCTTCAGCTCCTCCTTCTAGTCCTATTTCAGCGTCTCGGGTAGCCCCCAAGGTTCCAGAATCTGACGAGAAACAAGTCCCTATAGGCAGAAAAGGAATGGCTACAGATAAAAACCGTCAGCTAGGTGGAAATGCGAAAAACGTGTTGATGAGTGAGGAAGGAACCTACACAAGCGGGATAGTTCAGCAAGATGACTCCGTATCTATTGTTGGAGGAGGTTATTCCGGCGAAGTATTTTTGGAAGCCATAAAAATGGCGTATGAAAAAAAAACAGGGAAATAAGCCACCTATTAGGCCCGCGCTCTCTGAAGAGCGCTGGCTGCTGCAAGCACAGTCTTAGAGAGCCTTTTATGGCACTTTATCCCGATTTGCCAGCTAGGCCTGAGGCTGCCAATCCTCAGGCTATTGTTGTAAATCCCCAGTTAAAGCAAAATGCTCAGATGACTGTGCAATCTTTTGCTATGGTTCACCCTCAGGGGATGTCCACTTCTAGGTTGTCAAGGTCAGATCTTCATAAAAGGTTAGGGAATTTGCTGCAACTAAAATGTCCTTGCTGCATAAAAGATTTAATTGCACAAGGGCACAAGTTTTTAAAAGAAGGAGAAGAGGAAGTTGCCCTGCATGGTATATTTTATCTAGCCACAGCTTATGAATTATATCGCACCCTTAACGTACAAGAATATAAGCTTGATCGGCAAGCACTAGACGAATATCTGGACAGCCTGGAGAAAAGGTTAGAAAATGAAGAAGCCTTACTGCATTATTTTGCTGCCTATGAAAACAGAAGCATTTTTATCTATCTCTTTGCCGAAAGGCAAAATATAAAAGGTCACCTCGATGTCTTAGCCGGAACATCAGTCAAAGAAACACCCTTACATGTGGCTATTAGGGTAGGGGCAATATCTATCGCACGCTTTTTGCTTGAACAGGGAGCAGATTTTAAAAAGCTTGATAGCTGCCAAAATAACACTCTGCACCATGCTTGCCAGTCTCAACAAGATTGCGTCGATATCGTCCGCATTCTGCTGCGATGCGATTCTACACTTATGGAAGCTAAAAATAGCGCGGGCCAAACACCCTTACACTTAGCCGCATTGGCAGGAAATGCAAAGAGCCTGGAATATTTGCTAGATCAAATTGCAGACACGGCTGAATTGGGCCTACAAGATAAAGAGGGAAACACCCCCTTACACTTAGCGATTATGGGGTGGAGTGAAACCTCTATTAAAGGCAAAGATCACTACTGCAAAATCGTGGGGGCCTTGATAAAAAAAGGATCTAACCTAACTCTCCTAAATAAGGAGAAAAAAACGGCTTTAGCGCTTGCTTGCGGAAATAAAGCTATTATACAGGTTTTGGTTCAGGCAAAACTAAGCCCACAAATTCTGGCTGGCGCTCTTCAAAGCTTTTACCTTTCTCAAGAAATCCTCTCAATTTTTAGAATCAAAGCAGAGCAAGAATGGGAATTTAAAGTTCCTTTAGAGGAAATCTATGTGCGTTTAGGGATTATTGAAAGTAAAGAAAGAAAAGCACGCGACCAAGCCCTAAATAAGCATTCCGGCTACCTTCAACATGAGCGTATTCCGACTTACGAATCTATTTTTGAGCCTAAAAAAAATATTGAAATCGAAAAGCTTTTCGAGCACGAAAGCCTCAAAGGAAAAGATCGTAAGAGAATTTACCTTCAAGGAGCAGCGGGAAGTGGCAAAAGTACGCTTTGCCATTATATCGCTTATCGGTGGGCAAAAAAGGATCTCTGGCAGGGCCTCTTTGCTTACCTTTTTTGGATCCCCTTAAGAAATCTTACCCTAAGAAAGTATCCTGCTGATAAAGAATACACCCCAGCTGATCTGATTGCGAAAGAGTATGCTGGCAAAGTCGATCCCAGAGTGATTAAGGCTTGTATAAGCGATCCAGCTTTCCGAAAAGAAACTTTGCTTATTTTAGACGGTTATGATGAATTATCCTCTGATGTCCAAGCAAAAACAAGCCTAGCCACAGCTTTTAAGGAGCTAAAAGAGTTATTTCCCCATATTCTGATCACCTCAAGGCCTGGAAGCTGCTCTTTTAACCGCTCTTGTGAGCTAGAGCTCTTAGGCTTTGATAAAGAAGGGATCGGCCGTTATATTGATAGATTTTTCGAACAAGTCCAAACAAAAGAAAAAAAAGTAACCCTTCATCGCTTACTAAAGATTTCTCCCGATATTGCAAGCCTTGCTCGCATTCCCATTCACTTAACTTTGCTGTGTTGCCTCTTTAACGAAGACTCAGAATTTTTTAATTCTAAACAGCCCATTACCTTGGTAGCTATTTATGAACGGATGGTTAACTGGATGTATAAATGGTTTATGTGGAGAAGGATCGACCAAGGCCTGTCCAGCCAAACCAAGGAGAAAATTCTAGAAGAGAAAAATCTTCGTCATAATCGAGAAGTCGCCAAAATTGCCAATATCTTTGAAGGCATGGCTTTTACCGCTATGGAAAGAGATACTCTTTATTTGGAGAAAGGAGAAGTTGATCGCTTGAGAGGTATCGAAATCACATCCAATGAGCTCATAGATTGTGGGCTTATGCGTATCCCTGACGAAGAAAGAGGGTATTTCATCCACTTAACCTTCCAAGAATTTTTAACCGCTTCAAAAGTTGCCAATCAATACCTTAATAGAGAAAGTCAAGCATGCCAAGAATTTGTGCGAAATTACAAGGTTGAGCCCCGCTACGCTCTCGTCTTACGCATGATTGCTGGCTATCTTTCCTTCATTGCCTCAAGTAATCGATGCTATTTGAATTCGAATGCTCTTCAGTCTTTTTTTGACGATCTTTTTGCTGCACCACAAGACTTAGCTATCAGTAGCGAGCTTACTTTGATTGCAGAGTGCTTTGAAGAATGCCAAGATCCTAGTTTAGTGAAGCAGTACAATGGCTTTATTGAGCTTGTAAAAGACTATATTAAGCATATCTGTTTATTAGGGTTAGGCTTTGAACGATTGCTCAGGAATAAAAATCTCTTTACCCATCCTGAAATAGTGAGTACCATCAGAGAATTGTTATCCGATTCTAAGACAACTGTAAATATGCTAAATCCCTTAATAAGCGTTGTGAGATCAGGAATAAGCTTATCTTCAGAAATAGTAGGATTGATCGTTAAGAAACTTAAGGATCCTAAAAAAGATTCTGATGCTAAAAAGTATGCTACCGTTGTTCTATTAGAAGTAGCACGGCAAGGAGGTGAGCTCCCGAAAGAAGTGCTAACCGTTCTTATCCAAACGTTCAAAGAAGGCGATGCTTTGCTTAAAAAGCATGCCGTGAAGGCCCTAAAAGCAATAGCAAAACAAAGAAGTGAGCTTTCGAAAGAAGTACCAATTGCTCTTATTCAAACTTTTAAAGAAAGGGATAGCATAACTAAAGTTTGTGCTGCTAGTGTCCTAAAAGCAATGGCAAAACAAGGGGATGAGCTTCCGAAAGAGGTGCTGGCCGTTCTTATCCAAACGTTCAAAGAATGCGATGTTTTGCTTAAAGAGTATGCCGTGAAGGCCCTAAAAGCAATGATTAAACAAGGAAGTGAGCTTTCGGAAGAAGCTCTAATCGCTCTCATTCAAGCGCTCAAAGAAAGCGATAGCACAGTTAAAGTTTATGCTGCTAGTGCTCTAAAAGGAAGAGCAAAACAAGGAGATGAGCTATCGAAAGAAATGTTAGCCGCTCTTATTCAAGCTCTCAAAGAAGGTGATAGCACAGCTAAAGTTAGGGCCTTAAGAACAGTGGCAAAACAAGGAGATGAGCTATCGAAAGAACTGTTAGCTGCTCTTATCCAAACGCTCAAAAAGGGCGATGCTTTGCTTAAAGAGCATGCTGCTATTGCTCTAGAAGCAATAGTAAAGCAAGGAAATGAGCTATCGAAAGAACTACTAGCCGCTCTCATCCAAGCTCTCCGAGAAGGTGATAGAACGACTAAACGCTATGCTGCTCGTGTCCTAAAAGCAATGACTAAACAAGGAAATGAGCTATCGAAAGAAGTACTAGCCGCTCTCATTCAAGCTCTCCAAGAAGGTGACAGTAAGATTAAAGGCCATGCTGCTCGTGTCTTAAAAGCAATGACAAAGCAAGGAAGTGAGCTTTCTAAAGAAGTGTTAGTCGCTCTCATCCAAGCTTTCAATGAAGATTATAGCGAGGCTAAAAGCTATGTTGCTCGTGCCCTAAAAGAAATAGTAAAACAAGAAGGCGATCTTTCAAAAGAAGCTCTAACCGTTCTCATCCAGGCGCTCGAAAAGGGCGATAGTAAGACTAAAAGTTATGCTGCTGAGGCCCTAAAAGAAATAATAAAACAAGAAGGCGATCTTTCAAAAGAAGCTCTAACCGCTCTCATCCAGGCGCTCGAAAAGGGCGATAGTAAGACTAAAAGTTATGCTGCTGAGGCCCTAGGAAAAATAGTGGAGCAAGGAGGTGAGCTTCCAAAAGAAGCATTAGTAGCTCTCATCCAAGTTTTCAACGAAAGTGACAGTATAGCTAAAGTTTGTGTTGTTAGAGCCTTAGAAGCAATAGCAATACAAAAAAGGGATCTTCCAAAAGAATCGTTAGCAACTCTCGCCCAAGCTCTTAAAGAAAGCGGCAGTATGATTAAAAGTTGTGCTGCCGGTGCCCTAGGAACATTAGCAAAGCAAGGAGGTGAGCTTTCGAAAGAAGCGCTAACTGTCCTTATCCAAGCCCTCAAAGAAGGCGATAGCGCAGCTAAAACTCGTGCTGCTTATTTTTTAGGAGAAATGGCAGAGCAAGAGGGCGAGCTTTCGGAAGAAGCGCTAGCAGCTCTCATCCAAGCTCTCAAAGAGGGCGATGATTGGACTAAACTTTGCGCTATTCGTGCCCTAAAAATAGTAAAACAAGAAAGTGTGCTTCTGAAAGAAATCTCAGCAGCTTTCATCCGAGCTTTCAAAGATAGTAAGCTCAAAACTTATGCTGCTAATACGCTAAAAGCAATAGCAATACGAGGCGGTGAGATTCCGGAAGAAGTACTAGCTACCCTCATCCAAACACTCAAAGAAGATAATAATCTGATTAAACATCCTGCTGCTATTATTACCTTAGAAGCAATAGCGGAACAAAAAGGTGAACTTCCGAAAGAAGCATTAGTCGCTCTCGTCCAAACACTCAAACAAGGTAATGATCTGACTAAACGTTCTGCTGCTGAAGCACTAGAAGCAATAGCAAAACAAGGAGGTGAGCATTGTAAAGAAGCGCTAGCTGCTCTTATCCAAGGGCTCAAAAAAGGAGACAGCAGAACTAAAGATTATGCTGCTAGAGCTCTAAAGAAAGTTGATAAAGTTATTTTATTAAAAATGGGCAGCGAGGCATTTGCTTTAATCGCTAAAGTTTGTTTCTTGACTGAGAACTGTTTTTCAATTAAAGGCCTGCAACTGCAAATTTCCGATAAAAGAGTAACTTATTTAGGCAAAGATAGATTAACGTTTACCTACGAGGAAATAAGAGAAAAGCTACCTGAAAAGCTTGCTGTATGGCGGGAAAGCTTAGATAATCTTAGCACAATGGGAAGCTTTTAACGAACCGCAACTCGAACCTGATGCCAAATGGGCTGTTGTTAAAACATTGTCTTAAAAGACAAAGGCTTTTCGCCGATCACAAAGAGGGTAGGTTGATATCGAATCTGTCATTTTTTCTAGATAAATCAAACTAATATTCAAGATTTTTGCTTATAATTGACATTTAACCCTCTCTTTTAGTATATTATTTTTTTAATTTTTATACTAAGATTATCCCAATGCGTATAAATGTTAGCTTTTTATTAAAAGCAGACCAAGTATCTGACTATATCCCAGGGGTGAGTACCATCACTAACTTGATTGGTTTATTCCAAAAGTATGTGATGCTTTCTCTAAAGCAAAGAGGAGATGTTTCAAAAAGCCGTTACTATAAGCATTTACAGCAAAAAAGCTTTTCTCGTTGCATTGTGTTGCTAATCCCTGTGATAGGAAATATTATTATAGGAATTTATGACTTTTCTAAGAGGAAGCATACCTATAAGAATGCTGTATTTGCAGCTACTCAGCCGGTTCCTCCTTCCGCTCCCCAATCTTCTCAAAATTGCAATCCTTCTGAATCTGATATCGAAGGGCTTGCTATAGATGAAGGCCGCCAATTAGGCAAATATGCAAAAAGCTTAGTGATAGGTAAAAAAGAAGCTAGAATAAGTAAGGTGGTTCAGCAAGGCTATTCTCAATCTACCGTTATGGCAGGTTATGCTGGAAAAGCTGCTCGGCAATTAGCAACACAGGCCTATGGGAAACAATCCAATGTAAGTGGTTCCTTGGAACTATGTTCTTCTGATGAGCTTGACAACTGCGAGCACAGCCTTACAGAGTCTTTTATGGCTGTTGATCCCGATTTGCCAGCGAAGCCTGGGTTTGTCAATCCCCGAGCTAGTGCTAAAAAAATCCATTTAGGGAAGCATGCTCAGCTGCATGTAAATGCTAATTATACCATTCAATGCCGTGCAGCACAGCCCTTATCTCAGGCAGAACTAGATCCTCAATATCTGATTAACTCTCTTCAAAAGCTTTATCTTTCACAAAAAACTTTATCGATCTTTAGGATTAAAGCGGAGCAAGAGTGGGAATTTAAAGTTCCTTTGGAAGAAATCTATGTGCGCTTGGGCATTATTGAAAGTAAAGAAAGGAAATTACACGACCAAGCGCTTGATAAGCATTCTGGCTACCTGCAAGATGAGCGCATTTCGTCTTATAAAACTATTCTTGAGTCTAAAAAAAATATTGAAATCGAAAAGCTTTTCGAGCATGAAAGCCTCAAAGGAAAAGATCGTAAGAGAATTTACCTTCAAGGAGCAGCGGGAAGTGGCAAAAGTACGCTTTGCCATTATATCGCTTATCGGTGGGCAAAAAAGGATCTCTGGCAGGGCCTTTTTGCTTACCTTTTTTGGATCCCCTTAAGAAATCTTACCCTAAGAAAGTATCCTGCTGATGAAGAATACACCCCAGCTGATCTGATTGCGAAAGAGTATGCTGGCAAAGTCGATCCCAGAGTAATTAAGGCTTGTATAAACGATCCAGCTTTCCGAAAAGAGACTCTGCTTATTTTAGACGGTTATGACGAACTATCCTCTGATGCCCAAGCAAACACAAGCCTAGCTACAGCCTTTAAGGAGCTAAAAGAGTTATTTCCCCATATTCTGATCACCTCAAGGCCTGGAAGCTGTTCTTTTAACCGCCCTTGTGAGTTAGAGCTCTTAGGCTTTGATAAAGAAGGGATCAGCCGTTATATCGATAGATTTTTCGAACAAGTCCGCATAAAAGAAAAAAAAGCAATCCTTTATCGCCTATTAAATAGTTCTCCCGACATTGCAAGCCTTGCTCGCATTCCCATTCACTTAACTTTGCTGTGCTGCCTCTTTAATGAAGACCCAGAATTTTTTAATTCTAAACAGCCCATTACCATGACGGCTATTTATGAACGGATGGTTAACTGGATGTATAAATGGTTTATGTGGAGAAGGATCGACCAGGGTTTGTCCAGCCAAACCAAGGAGAAAATTCTAGAAGAGAAAAATCTCCGTCATAATCAAGAAGTCGCCAAAATTGCCAATATCTTTGAAGACATGGCTTTTTCGGCCATGGAACGAGATACTCTTTATTTTGAGAAAGAAGAAATTGATCGCTTGAGAGGTACCAAAATCACATCCAATGAACTCACAGATTGTGGGCTTATCCGCATCCCAGAAGAAAAAGGGTATTTTATCCATTTAACCTTTCAAGAGTTCTTAACCGCTTCAAAAGTTGCCAATCAATATCTTACGGGAGAAAATAGGCAAGCATGCCAAAGCTTTGTGCGAGAGTATAAGCTTGAACCTCGCTATAGCCTAGTTTTACGCATGATTGCTGGCTATCTTTCCCTCGCTATCTCATGTAATCGGTGCTATTTGAAGTCGAATGCGCTCCAGACTTTTTTTGACGATCTTTTTGCTAATCCGCAAGATTTAGCTGTCAGTGGCGAGCTTACTTTGATTGCAGAGTGCTTTGAAGAGTGCCAAGATTTTAAGAGGGTGAAGCAGTACGATGGCTTTATTGAGCTTGCAATAGACTATGTTAGGCATCTCTGGCTACTAGGTTTAGACTATGAAAAATTGTTTAGGAATGAAAATTTCCTTAATCATCCCAAAATAGTGCGTACTATCGAACAATTATTATCCGATCCTAAAACAAGAAAAAATATGCTAAGCATCCTAATAAGCGTTGCGAGCACAAGAGTAAGACAGAGCTTAACTTCAAAAATAATAGAATTGATTGCTGAGGAGCTTAAAAGCCCTGAAAAAGTTTCTTTTTACAAGCGGCCTATTATCCATATTTTGAAAGAAATAGCAAACCAAGGAGGTGAGCTTTCTAAAGAAGCGCTAGCAGCTCTCATCCAAGCTCTTAAAGAAGGCGATAATCAAACTAAAAGTTATGTTGCTAGTAATCTAGGAGCAATGGCCCAACAAGGAATTGAGCTTTCTAAAGAAACGTTAGCTGCTCTCATTCAAACTCTTAAAAAAGCCGATCCTCGGTCCAAAGGTTCTGCTGCTAATACTCTAAGAGAAATGGCAAACCAAAGAGGTGAGCTTTGTAAAGAAGCGTTAGCTGCTCTCATCCAAGCTTTTAAAGAAGGGGATTTTTGGTCCAAGAATTCTGCTGCTAATGCTCTAGGAGAAATGGCAAACCAAGGAGGCGAGTTTTCTAAAGAATCGTTAATTGCTCTCATCCAAGCTCTCACAGAAGGGGATAGTATGACTAAAGGTTGTGCAATCCGTGTCCTAGGAGAAATAGCAAACCAAGGAGGTGGGCTTTCTAAAGAAGCGCTAGCTGCTCTCATCCAAGCTCTCACAGAAGGGGATAGTATGACTAAAGGTCGTGCAATCCGTGTCCTAGGAAAAATGGCAAACCAAGGGGGCGAGTTTTCTAAAGAAGCGCTAGCAGCTCTCATCCAAGCTCTCAAAGAAGGGGATAGTATGACTAAAGGTTGTGCAATCCGTGTCCTAGGAGAAATAGCAAGCCAAGGAGGTGAGCTTCCGAAAGTAGTACTAGACGCTTTCGTCCAAGCTCTTAAAGAAGGCGATGCTCGAATTAGGATCTCTAGCGCGTGCGTTCTATTTTTAAGAGAAATGACAAACCAAGGAGGCGAGCTTTCTAAAGAAGCGTTAGCTGCTCTTATCCAAGCTTTTAAAGAAGGCGATAATGCAACTAAATTTTGTGCTGCTAGGGCTCTAGAATCGATAGTAAAACGAGGAGGTGAGCTCCAGGAAGAAGAGCTAGCTGCTCTTATGCGTGCTTTTAATGAAGGCGACAACACAACTAAAAGTTCTGCTGTATGCGTTCTAGGAGCAATATCAGAACAAGAAGGTGAGCTTCGGGAAGAAGCGCTATACGCTCTCATCCAAGCCGTCAAAGAAGGTGATAGAAAGGCTAAGCATTATGCAGCTAGGGTTTTAGGAACAATAGCAAAACAAGGAGATGTGCTTCCGAAAGAATCGCTAGCCCTTCTCATCCAAGCTTTCAAAGAAGGGGATGCTACGACTAAAAGTTCTGCTGCTCATGTCCTAAGAGCAATAGTGGAACAAGGAGATGAGTTTTCTAAAGAAGGGCTAGTTGCTCTCATCCAAGCTCTCAAAGAAGGCGATAATGAAACTAAATGCCATGTTGTTGCTCCCCTAGAAGCGATAGTGAAACAAGGAGGTGAGCTTTCTAAAGAAGCATTAGCTGCTCTCATCTATACACTTAAAGAAGGTGAGGAGCTGACTAAAGATTATGCTGCTAGAGCCCTAGGAACAATAACAATGCAAGGAGGTGAGCTTTCTAAAGAAGCACTAGATGCTCTCATCCATGCCCTTAAAGAGGGCGGGACTAGATCTAAGTGTTCCTCTGTGTATGCCTTAAGAGAAGTAGTAAGGCAAGGAATTGGGCTTCCTAAAGAAGTGCTAGCTCCTCTCCTACAAGCTCTCAAAGGAGGCGATGAAGAGACTATGCATGGGGCTGTTTGCGTCTTAGAAGTAATGGCAAAACAAGGAGTTGAGCTTCCTAAAGAAGTACTAGCTCCCCTCATCCAAGCCCTCAAAGAAGGCGATATTGTGACTAAAAAATTTGCTGCCAAAGCTCTAAAAAAATTTGATAAAGCCACATTATTAAAAATGAGCAGTAAGGCATTTGCTTTAATTGCTGAAGCTTGTTTCTTTATGAAATATAACTTTTCAGTTAAAGACCTGCGATTGCAAATTTCCGATCAAAGAATAACTTATACATGCGAAGATAGTTTAACACTCACCTACGAGCAAATAAGAGAAAAACTGCCTAAGAAGCTTGCTGGATGGCGGAAAATGTTAGATGATATTAGCACGGCAGGAAGTATTCCAAGCCCTGTAGATCGAGTCTGATGCCAAATGGACCGCTGCTGCTCAGCAAGAGCAATCGGAGATTCTTAAGAGGGCAAGACTAAATAGCCCTTCTCCGTTCTTCCCAGCTTTTCTTATATAGGATGGAATAGGAAGCCCTAGCGATAATGGAGAAATTAGAGGCAATAGGGGAGCCATTGCTCTCCGTATGGGTAAATAAGGGCAGCAGCCCAAGCCGAATTCTCTTAGTAGCTCAGTCGTTGGCTATTTATAATTATTGTAAAAGTTTTAACTTATCGGCGGGTATTTGGCTAAATGATTAAATTCTTATCAGAATAAATGCTCTTCGAAATTAGGGGGGAGGAAAGCTGGAGGCTCATGTGGGCTGTGTCCCAGGGCGCGTATAGCATCAAATTGCTCATGCTTAATAGGTATGATCGATAGCCTAGAGCCTTTATTTAAAAGGACTATTTCCTGAAGTATCAGAGAGTCTTTAAGGTCCATAAGAGAAACAAAATAAGGGAATTTTTCCACATATTCAACCTCCACCGTAGCCCAAATTGGATTTTTAAGGGTGGCGCGTTTGTCATAGTAAGGGCTTGCAGGATCTAAAGCAGTTAAATCAAATAGCCCTGTTTTGCAAATGCGGCAAATCCCTGCCACGCCTGGGGGGGCTACATTTGAATGGTAGAAAAGCGCTAAATCACCTACCTCCATTTCATCTCGCATATAATTGCGCGCCTGATAGTTACGAACGCCATCCCATAGCGTAAAGCCGTCTTGCTTTAAATTATCAATAGAATAAACAGAGGGTTCAGATTTCATCAGCCAATATTTTATCATTGCTGCTTACCCTGTAGGTTAATCGTTATTATTCCCACTATACATTTTCACTTTTTAACGTCAATTTTTTGAGGTTTGATTCTTTTTATGATCGAGGTAATTTTGCAGAATGAGAACAGCTGCCACAGCGTCAACTACTTTTGAACGTTTTTTTCGATTGAGCGCCCCTTCTCGTAAGGCACGCTCTGCTTGGACGGTGGTTAAGCGTTCATCCCAGGTGAGGATGGGGATAGAAATAACCGTTTTGAAAAGCTCAATAAAATGTAGGACTTCATCTGCTTGAGACCCTTTTTTGCCGCTCATTAAAAGGGGCAGCCCTACGACAATTTCTTCGATCTCACACCCAAATTTCTTCTGGATGGCCAGCAATTCGTGGTGGAGCTTTTCCACGGTTTTTTCCACTTTTTTCTCGGTGGTGACTGTTTGTAAAGAACTGGCTATAGTCTGACTTTCATCGGATATCGCCATCCCAATGCGAGCCAATCCGTAATCCAGAGAAATTATCCGTTTGGGAAGGGGTTTGTTCATGCTGTTTTTTCCTTATGCATTTGAATCACGGCTTCCACAAATTTTAAAAAGAGAGGATGAGGCTTTGTGGGTTTTGATTGAAACTCGGGATGAAATTGTACACCTACCATCCACCGATGGTTTTGGATTTCTACAATTTCACATAAATCTTCCCCAGATAAAGTTCCTGTTAACCATAATCCTTTTTCTTCCACTTGAGTGCGATAGGCATTGTTGAATTCGTACCGATGCCGATGCCTTTCGTGAATAATCGATTGCTGGTAAGCATCGAAGGCTTTACTGCCTGGCTTAAGCTGGCAAGCATGAGATCCGAGACGCATGGTGCCTCCGAGGTCTTGAACGGGCTTTTGCTCACTTAATAGGGAGATAATGGGGTTTGCCGTAGCAGGCTCCATTTCTGTTGAATTGGCATCTTTTAAATGAAGGACGTGGCGTGCAAATTCGACCACCATCACTTGCATTCCTAGGCAAATACCAAAATAAGGGATATTATTCTCTCTGCAATATTTTGCAGTTAAGAGCTTTCCCCTCCAGCCGCGCTCTCCAAATCCTCCCGGCACTAAGTAACCGTCACAGTCTTGAAAACTTTTGATAGAGGGATCTTCCTCTACTTTTTCTGCTTCGATGGGCACAATTTCAAGTTGATATCCCGTATGGATGGCTGCATGATGGAGCGATTCAAAAACAGACTTATAGGCGTCGTGATGTTGCACATATTTTCCTACGATGCCCACTTTTATTTTGCCTTGAGGATGGCGAATTTTTTCAAGGATCTCTTCCCAGTCTTTGAGCTCAATAGGAGGGTTGGGTAGGTGGAGTTGCTCACAAATCATGGCATCGAGTTTCTGCTCATGCAAGTGTAGGGGCACTTCATAGATGCTAAATTCCACATCTGCCTCTTCGATCACGGCTTGGAGCGGCACGTTGCAGAATAAGCTGATTTTTTCTTTAACTTCTTGCTCTAAAGGGTTTTCACACCGGCATAAAATGATATCGGGAAAGAGTCCAATTTCGCGCAAAACCTGTACTGAATGCTGTGAGGGCTTGGTTTTAAACTCTTTGGCAGCTTTTAAAAAAGGCACATAAGTGAGGTGGATATTTAGGCACTTGCCTCTATGTTCAGAGTGAAATTGTCGAATGGCTTCTAAAAATGGTAGGGATTCAATATCGCCGACAGTTCCCCCAATTTCTACTAACACCACGTCAATGTTTTCTTTTTGATTGGCACATTGCAGGATGCATAATTTGATTTCATCGGTGATGTGAGGGATCACTTGAACTGTTTTGCCAAGGTAATCTCCTCGCCGTTCACGCTTAATCACTTGATGGTAAATTTGACCCGAGGTGGCATTAGACGCTCTTGAAAGAGGAGAGTTTGTATAGCGATAATAGTGTCCAAGGTCCAAATCGGTCTCAGCTCCGTCATCTGTGACGTAGACTTCCCCATGTTGATAAGGGCTCATTGTCCCAGGATCCACATTTAAATAGGGATCGAGCTTGAGCATGGCGATGTTCAAGCTTTTTTTTTCCAGTAGCATCCCAATAGATGCTGAAGTCAGCCCTTTCCCTAGGGAAGAACAGACCCCTCCGGTGATGAAGATGTATTTTGCTTGCATAAGAGAAATTCAACTTTTTTAATATCTGTGGGTTCATCAATACCGATGCTCATACTATCCACCACAACGGTTTTAATGCGGTAGCCATATTCTAAAATTTTGAGCTGTTCTAAATCTTCGGAGAGTTGGAGAGGGGTAGCCGGAAGCTTGGTATATAACAATAAAAACTCTGTCTTATACCCATACACTCCGATGTGTCTATAATAAGGAGTTTCTGGTTGATAGCCTGGCTTTTTTGAAGAAGGAATGAGGGTCCGGCTGAAGTAAAGAGCATCTCCATCTTGGCGGCGAACACATTTCACCACTGCAGGATCTAAGGCTTCTTCTTCTGTTTTAATGGGCGTAACGGGAGTTGAAACCACCACTTGCTCATCCGCTCGGAGAGCTTCAATCACTTTTTGGATGACTTCAGGTTCAAGAAAGGGTTCATCTCCTTGAATATTGACCACATAGGGAACTTGTTGGAGAGAGGGATTTTGACTGATGACTTCCGCTAAACGGTCGGTTCCATTGCGGCAATTTTCAGAGGTTAGATACGCTTTTCCTCCAAATGCATGCACATGCTCTAAAATACTCTGGCTATCTGTTGCCACTATCAGGTCGTCTAGCTGTTTGCAGCGCAGGGCATTTTCGTAAGTTCTTTGGATCACGGTTTTACCCGCGATTGGAATTAAAAGTTTCTCGGGTAGGCGTTGGCTTTTTAAGCGAGCAGGTATAATTCCAACAACTTGTAAGGGTTTTTTCATAAGAGGCCCGACCTTATTTTTTAGCATTTAAAGGATCATACACGATTTGAGCCATTCCTTCAATTATTAGTTATTTAAAATTAAATATTTATGGGGTATTAGAATGTTGCGAACGTAGCTTGAAAATTGGGGAGAGTTTTAGCTGCATCGCACACTCCCCAACGAAAATGTTCCCTTAAAAGCTAGGGAGCATCCCTTTGAAAGAGAATAGAGATTATCTTTTGACGATAAAATTCGAGAAAAGTAAAAAGCCTCTTTGATAGCGTTAGAGGGCCCCTCTTTTAGTCGTTTGATTAAAAAAGCTTTGAAATTAGAGCCTTCGTAGCTTTTTGTAGGCTGTTCCAGCCATGCTGCTACTCAACATAGCGAAGGAAAATAGAAAGGGTTTCCAATTTTTAGGCTAATGCTTTTTAGTTTGCTCTAATCTGGCTTTGAATTAAGCACAGCTGTGCTTCCGCCCTTTGAAAATCTTCTTGCGCTATCAACTCTTTAAGTTCTACCACACTTGCATAAATCTCGGTTTTTAATCGTTTAGATAAAGAGGGGAATAATTCTAAATAGGAGGGAAGAGCTTCTTCAATAAAAGGCTTCAATTCCTTTTCCACCAAAAGGTGAGCCTGAGTATGAAGGTTTTTCACAATCTGATTGCAAGCAAATAAAAGATCTTGAATATGCATGCTCGCCTCGAGCAAGCCTGCGGAATTCTTTGAAGATTCTTCAAACTGTGCTCTCCAAATATCTCGCTCTAAGGAAGAGGCTTGAGAGGAATGCGGGGTAGAAGAATGAGAGCTTTCTTGGTTTTTCAATATAGAAGCGCGGAGGGTCGTAATTTTTTTGTCTAAATAAGTGATAAATTGGCGCCGCACGAGGCGAAATTCAGGAGCTTCACTACGTCTAAGAGCTTGGCGGCGATCATTTTCTAGCCATTTGTAAATGATCTTGGACCTTAAGCCCGTTTTTTTTAAATAAGCATTAATAATATCTAACTGGTCGAGGTTGAACTCTTCAGCTAGGGTATTTTTCATTTTTATTAAAAAATTTAATTGGGAAGGAAATAGATTCATATTTTTATTTTCCTTTTGCTGCGTTGATCAAGTTGATAGAAAAAATTTTACATTTTTTCTCCCCCATGTGTTCGACTATGTGTACTAAATTTAATAAACGAGCGAGAGGGGATTGGGTTATATAATTAGGTATCTCCACATTAAATTCAAAAATTGAAAGTCCCGAGATTCCAAGTGGCCTAAATTTAACCTTAACGCGCTTTTTAAAACATTGCTCAAGTGCAGGTTCAGGGCTAAGCCTTGGAGATATGATCAAAAGTTGTGTATGAGGTAAAAAAAAAGAGAGCGCATCCTTAAAATGTTTTTTACCACAAAAAAATAGAAAGGAGTGCGCCCATGGAAGATTTTCGTTTTTCTTCAAAAAAAATGCTATCGACAAATGAGCAAAGTAACCCTCTCGAAGAAATTCTTCGTAAAGGGGCTCAAAAATTGTTGCAACAAGCTGTTGAACTTGAAGTACAAGAGTATCTAGAACTTTACAAACAATCTAAGAAATCTACTCATCAATCCCTAGCTGTAAGAAATGGTTATTTACCAGAAAAAAAACATTCAAACAGGCGTTGGTCCAATTGCGATTCGCCAACCTAGAGTAAGGCATAGAGGCGATGGCAAGTTCACAAGCGCAATTCTGCCACCTTATTTGAGAAGGACACAAAGTATAGAGGCCGTTATTCCTGTATTGTATCTTAAAGGCATATCCACCCTGGATTTTCCGCAAGCTCTAGAGGCAATTTTGGGAGAAAATGCTAAAGGACTATCGCCTACAAATATCGTTAGATTGAAAGATTCATGGACAACAGAATATCAAAATTGGCTCAAAAGTGATTTATCCGCAAAAAAGTATGCTTATATCTGGGCAGATGGGATTTATTTTAACATTCATTTAGAAGAAGATCGACCTTGTGTTCTGGTTCTAGTAGGTGCTTTAGAGAATGGAAATAAAGAAACTATAATGATTTATGTTGGTCAACGAGAAAGCAATTTGTCTTGGAAAGAAGTTCTACAAAATTTAAAGCATCGAGGTCTTAAAGAAGGGCCAAAACTTGCAATTGGAGATGGAGCACTTGGCTTTTGGGCTGCTTTAGAGGAAGAATTTCCAGCAACAAAGCAGCAATGATGTTGGGTACATAAAACAGCCAATATTTTAGATAAAATGCCAAAGAGTGTTCAAAAATATGCCAAAGAAATCATTCATGAAATTTATATGGCTCCAAGAAAAATGGATGGGCTAAAGAAGTTCCTTGGAACGTACGAATCAAAATATCCAAAAGCCTGTGAAGGCTTAAAAAAGGACAAAGATCAACTATTTAGTTTTTATGATTTTCCAGGCATTCATTGGCAACATATAAGAACAACAAACCCAATTGAATCAACATTTGCAACAATTAGACATCGCACACGACAAACTAAAGGGTGTGGATCGAGAACAGCGACTCTTGCAATGGTTTACAAAGCTATCCTTAGAAGCACAAAAACAATGGCGAAAATTAAAAGGTCACGAATTGATTAGCAAACTGATTTTGGGTGTGCCTTTTAAGGATGGAGAAGAAGTTTTTGATATGAAAAATACAGCTTAATTTTTTAAAGGTTGGATGCGTGTTTAGACGTTCAAAACACAACTTTTGACAATATCTCTCGCATGTATTCTAAATTCATAAGCAAGGCGTCTTCCAGGCTAAGCTTCTTTTTCCTGCCGCTATTAAAATTTCTGCTTTTTATAGATTGCTCTAAATGTTTACCATCTTATTGAATGTAGAGCGTTTAACACCTGTTAGACGACGAAATTTTTCATCGTCTAGGTCCTTCACTATTTCAAATTTCATTGCACCTCGCTCCCCTAAAATAAAAGGAGTATACCAAAAGAATTTAATTTCGAAAGAGTTCTAATGAAAAAAATAGGCTTTCAATTAATTAATAGCAAGCTTATGAAGAATGATCAATCGTCAAAAAAATGACTTGTTTGCTTTGACAGCGCTAAAACGACCTCTTCAAACTTAACTTGCTGTTTACCCATAGCAGAAAGGAAGTTATTCCAACGTTGCTGGGTTTCTTTTGCTTCATAAAATGCTCGCGTGAATGCAATTGGGCGCTGTAAAGGGGTTTTGCGATTTGCAAACACTTCGTGGATGGCAATGATTAATTTTTCAGATTTAATTTCATAAGCTCTTAAGATAGTCCATAGATCGTAAAAGTCTTTCATTCGAGTATTTACAAGAGCAAGTTTTACAATTGATTCTAGTTTTTCTGCTATAACAGTTTCTAAAGTGTAGCCTAGCAAGATTGGTTTTGGCATTTCAAGAAGTGTTGGATATTGAATTCGTTGAGGTTTAGGAATAATGACATCATTAAATCCAATGTCAATAAGAACAGGCATTTTTGTTGTGAATAACTTTGCCGAGAAACTACTACTTATACCATTGTAGTCCCCACCAGTTTGTGTATTACGAAGAATGAGTTTTTGCGCGTCAAAAATAATACCATCTTCTTCACAGGTCATTTCTGAAACTTCTGTAATGATACGTTTTAAATTATCAATCTGGTTAGAAGTTCTAGCAAGCAGATCGATATCCATAGTGGCACGATGATCGGTTGAATCCCAAACCTTCAATATGAGACCACCTTTAAGAAAAAATTTGTCGGCATACGGGCTAAGGCTAAGACGGTATAAAAATCGCTCCATAGCATAATAACGGAGGATTTCATCAAAGGGTCGATTTCTTTTTTCCGATAGATTTTTTAATCGCTGACGTATCGATTCACCAAGATTTTTTTTAGATTTTCCAACTAATTTATTCACTGACAATTGTCTCCATAATCGGCTTTAAAATCTTTTCAACTCGAAATAATTTTGCATATTCAAAAAGCTTATCTAAGTTCGTTTTTCTGCTATGCCAGTACATCTTCAATGCTTCAAGAACGACATCCATTCCGATTTTATTGCGGAACTTTACGCAGTCGACAAGGGTTTTTTCAACATCAAAAATCATAACCTTGCATCCATCGATTGCGTGTTTCTGTACACCTGTTGTCAATAGCCTTTGGCTGTACCAAAAATAACGCATGGGAGGGTAAGAGATCACAGGCTTGTGAGCTTGACTTGGCAGAGCAACATAGACGAAGTGAGGAATTTGTGTTGTAATTTCATGGAATGCCAAAGCTGAAATGAGACAAATAACCCCGCGGGGGATCTTTTTAGCTACTGGAATAAAGTCTGGCAATGAAGGATCTGGCATTTCAATCAGCCTATATAACCCTCTACTAATGACTTCCAAATCTCCTCTATCTCGAAGAGCATAAAGTTCTCGGCGATGTATGCCTAGTGCTATCGCCTCAGACATTGTGAGAATACCCCCTGCTTTTCGGAATTCTGCAACAGCTAGCTCAAGCTTTGATTTTTTTTGCATGGAACAAACTTGCGGATTATTTTATCTATATCCGCAATATTGTACCAAAATACTGAAAATGTCAAAAGGATTACGACAAAAAGGATAAATTAGTTGGGGCTGACTTAAGATAAAATTTTTCCAAAAAATAGTTGCGCTTAGGAACTTTTTGGGAGTTTTTATTTTCTATGGGGGTAATTTTTCGAAAAAATACCAAATTCGCCTCTTAAAATAACGTCAGTTCTCTAATTGCGCTTTAAGTCAACTCTTTTTTATTTTTCAATTCTCAATGTTTAAGTTCAAGCCTTCAAGTTCAAGTCTCAAAAGTCTCAAGGTTCTCTTTCTTTATTTTTTTTCTTCTCCTCACCTAAGCATGGTAGAGGCAAAAAAATAAAGAAGAGCAGCCTAAAAATTCACTTCTTTCACCGTATACTTTAAAAATAAAACTTCCACGGTTCTCTACGGGATCTATTTGAAAGCTTTTTTCGCAGGCTTTCGTCCCATTATACTTGGCGATCGAATTAGGTGGACAATGTTCGAAGCGAACTCTTAAGGTTCAACTGACGTTTCGTCCTTGCCTATCCTATGCGGTGTTATTTAAAATAATGTTAAATAATTAATTGAAGTTTTTTACGGCTGTGTTGAAAAATTCTCTCTAGCATCTTGCTAAAACCCCTTGAAAAAAAGAAACTCCTTGTGTTTTCCGACCAAAGAAAAAGACCAAGGAGTTTCTGATGCGCGAACGCAACTGGCAACAGTATAACAAACAACTCATTAATTGAGGGCCGTGAAGACTCAGCCCAGCCGCCATCTAAGCGGCTGGGGTGGGCTGATGCGAACGGCCTAATCAAAGGAGTATCAGAATGTCAAATGTAGCCACACATCAGAAAATCATAAAAAATAAATTAGGACTCTTAAAGCTAGCTGAAACTCTCGGAAACGTCTCCCAAGCATGTAAAATGATGGGGTATTCTAGGGATAGCTTTTACCGATATAAAGAACTATATGAAACAGGCGGCGAGCTAGCACTTCAAGAGATGACTCGTAAAAAGCCTTGTTTAAAAAATAGAGTGGATGAATCTGTCGAAAAAGCTGTGGTTAATTTCGCTTTTGAAAAACCAGCTTATGGACAGTTAAGAGTGTGCAATGAGCTCAAAAAACAAGGCATTTTAATTTCTCCAGGAGGCATCCGTTCTGTTTGGCTTAGATATAATCTTGAAACTTTTCAAAAGCGCCTTAAAGCCTTGGAAGCCAAAATGGCTCAAGAAAACATAATCCTGACAGAGGAGCAGCTCAAAGCTTTGGAAAAAGCTAAAGAAGAAAAACAAGCCTGCGGTGAAATTGAAACAGAACACCCCGGATATCTACTATCCCAGGATACTTATGATGTAGGCACTATCAAGGGATAGGGCGCATCTACCAACAAACAGTCATCGATACTTATACTAAGGTGGCTTTTGTTAAGCTCTATGATAGGAAAAATGCGCTTGTGGCCGCAGACATGCTCAATGATAAGGTAATGCCTTGGTTTGAAGAGCAAGAAGTCCGCGTGCTGAGGGTTTTGACAGACCGCGGCACAGAATACTGTGGAGCAAGAGAGCATCACGAGTATGAGTTGTATCTAGCCATCGAGGATATTGACCACTCTCGTACAAAATCCAAGCATCCCCAAACGAATGGAATTTGCGAAAGATTTCATCAGACTATCCAAAACGAATTTTATGCGATAGCCTTTAGAAAAAAAGTGTTTAAAAGTATACAGGAGTTACAAGAAGATGTAGATAAATGGATGAATGAGTATAATAACGACAGAACTCATACGGGAAAATACTGTTTTGGCAGAACGCCTTTGCAAACATTCTTGGAGTCAAAACTTCTTGCCCAAGAAAAAATGTTAGATAAGTTACAACCAACAGATCTAGCAACCGTAAGATAACTCGTGTTTGTCAGGTCAAGTATTGTCTAGGACAATTTAAAGTAGCTCCAGAAAGTGAGGCTAGGCCTCTTCGTAAATAGCTTAATATCTTTACTTTTTTCTTGAATGTTGACAATATCTTATTTTTTTCTTTAAAAAGAAATAATCACCCGCGTATGCTTGCATGAGGTTTGGGGGATTTTCAATCACTTAAATGGCCAAAAAATGGTTATAAAGCTATCTAGGGTTTCTTGTGAAAGCGTTTGCTTGCTTTTCGCAAAAGGCTTTTATTCTTATAATCTTTTTTACTAACCAAATAATTAATTTTCTTTTGAAATAAACGAGATTTAGCAAACGACAGTGGAAGGTTAGGGATGAGGATATGGGCAATATACCAGGCAGGCTACTTAATATTCAAAAATATAGACACTGGGCAAAATTCCATTCGGGTGCCTTCCCTTATCGAACGCATTTTTTTTAGCACCCTAGAAGTAAAAATAGAGCTGGAGAACGGCAGAGAGCTTTTTTGGTTAAAGAAGGGCGATCTCACCGATTTTTTGGAAAAAAACGAGATTAACATTTCTCCTTATGCCTCTGAAACAGAGCTAACAGATCTATTTCACCAGTTTGTCCGCTATCCCCAAATTGTAAAAGCAAAACATAGGCCTCAACTCCTCTTAGGAAAGTACTTAGGAGGAAGAATTAAGCTCGATATTTGGAGGCTAGATTCAAATGACCAAGGGATTAAAGAGGCGAGCCTTTTTGAATGGCTGTTTACCAAGACGGTTAAGCTTCCAATTTGGAACGGGAAAAACATTTTTACCTACTACGTTAAAAAAGAAGAACTCATTGAAAAATTAAAAATTCATCAAGTGAGAGTAGATGCCCAGATCTCCAATGAAAATCTACTGGATAAAATTAGAGCGCTAGCGATTCTCCCTCTGAATGCTTTTAAAAATGGTTTAATCATGAATGAACTGCTTGGGGATTTTTTTTACACCCACTCTGCCGAATCTTATACAAAGGCAGGCAAAAAAATTGAGGGAACGGCAAAGAATAAATTACATTTTATTTCAAAATGGGCCCCTTCTCCAAAACTTGCTTTAAAAACTTATGAGGGCTTGGAAGAAAAAGAATTCGCTAAAAACCTTCTTTTAATCCAAGTTTTCCAAAAAAAATATCAACTTTCTACCTATATCGACGCCGATGCGCTTGCCCAACGCTTCCATCTTCCCTTGGAAGAAGTTAAAGCAAGCGCAAAGAAAGGGGAGTTGGAGGCTTACTTAAGGTCTAAAGAAGCTCACCTGGCAAACCTGGAGGTGATGCTTTCTAACTACGCACGTTTATTTGAAAAACAACGGTTCTTCGAGAAATCGGGCTTAACTCCAGAAGTGCTAATGAAAATGATCCGCGCTTTTGCTAAAAGAGGACGTGAAGGGAGAAATCCCATTTTAGAAAAAAAGCCTTATTTGAACGGGCAAAAATATATTGGCTTATTTCGAGGAGAAAAACTGTATATGGCCAATATCACCGCTCTAAAAAGAATTAACGAAGGGGCTTTTATCGCAGCAACGAGGGTGTATAATCCTATCTCGCGAAGAGAAAAGGTTTTAAAAATCACTAAAACTCACCATTCCGAAATCGGCCAAGCGCAACAAGCTTTAAAAAACGAATACGACTTTCTGCACAACCTTCACAGGGGATTTCCTGGAAGAAAAATTCCAGGCATTCAAAAAGCTCCCTATGCCATGATTAACTGTGAGCAAGGCAGAGAAAAACAAGGCTTTTTGTTGGCTCCCAAGTATATAGGGGATACTTTTGATTACGACTACGCGAATATCATGAGTGACGAAGAAGTCATTCATGCTCTTTATAAGCTGCTGAAAGGTTTTGAATATTGCGTTAAGAAAAAAAACTTAGGACACGGAGATATTAAACCCGAAAACCTCCTCATCAGAAAAGTAGGGCAAACCTACGAAATAGACTTATCTGATTTTGGGGGTGCGCGTATTTTGGGACATGATCAAAGCCTAGGAACATTTACGCCCAATTATTTCCCTTATAACGATCTTTTTCTCCTGCAGGAGTATGGCACAGGGGATCCAGATAATCAAGAGCTATTTGATTATTATTTTAAATTAAGAGATGCCTATGCTTTGGGAAGTTCCATGTATTTTATTTTATCAGGTGGACATGAACCCTATCGATTAAAAGAGTATGATCAAACTGCTTACTGTCCCTATGGAGAAGAGTTGATCGCTCGAAGCGAGACTTTTGCACCTGGAAGGCACCCTCCGCCTGAAGCAGATTTCGATCGGGAGACCCTGCAACTAAAAGGAATCTCCCCTGAAATGATTGAACTTATAGAAAGGATGGTCCAATTAAATCCTAATGAGCGCATTGATATTCATCAAGCAGCGAAGAAATTTGATGCTTATATGGCGCTTAAAGGAAATATGCTTAAATTGTATTAAGGTTGCCAGCAATCTTTTTCTGTAGGCTGAAAGTGTTATGCCCTTTATTAAAAATTTTGGAAGTTCTAAATAAAAAAACATGCTTAATCTGGGTATGTGTCCTGCAAAAGAAAGTAAAGAGCTATTTAATATAGCCTCTCTTAAAAATCTATACTTTATCTCCCTAGTTTGTTATTTATCAAAATTAACACAGGATTTTTACTTTCGAATTGACATCAACTAAACCTCTTTTTAAATTGCCATTTAATGCCCCATAATTCCCCTTTAAAATCTCTTTCCTTTTGGACTATGGGATTTGTTAAGGTTCCAAGGTTTTTTTATCTATGTGTTGACTAAACTAAGTTTTCAACTTCATAATTAGGAGGCCTTATGTTTACCCCTGCTGTTTCTGCTCCCAGATCTGCTACTACTATCAGAGAAAAACCTTCCACCTTCCCTGTGAAATGGAATGAGCTGGATCTTCGGGCGGGCAAATTACCAACCACTATTATTAACAGTATTGTTACAAATCAATACTTGAAGGGCTCCCAACTTTCGTGCGTTACGGGCACAGAAGCCGGACAATGGAAAAACCGGAAAATTTTTATAGAAAAAGTGGCGGCGGACATTATTGCACAGTGCCCCAAAGATGAACCGCTAGTTTTTATTTCTCTAGGTGCTGATCGTCTGCTTACCGAATATATTTTAGGAAAAACGCTCATTGAAAATGGATTTGGTCAAATTTCCTTTTTGCTTGTGGATCCTGCCTATATTTTTTCGGAGAGAGAAGAGCTAAAAGTGAGGAGGCAGGTTTTAAAAGATTTTCGAGAGAAGATAGAGTCTGTTTATTTAAGGACTTATCAAGAGCATTTCGCGAAAGAACGGATACACTACCTTCCAAGAAGCCAAAATATTGCTAAGCATTTTCCTTCCTCTGCTAACGTTGTGGTGATTGAAAGCCTTCCTCCCTATGCTGAAATCATGAAAGATATACAAAAATATCACATGGAGGAGAAAGAACCAAAGGATCTTTTGGCGGGAAGTCGTATCACCCCACCCAGCCATGCAAACGCTGTCGCATTTATTCCCGCATCCTACGTAAGACAGTTAAAGCAAGTAGGAGTTACGCTAAGAGATTCTCTACCCCTAGCAATTTTTGAATCTGTTCAATCCTATTTTTACATGGATTGGGGCTGTAAAATTCAGCCAGATGGCACTTATCGGTTAAGTTTTTCGGGAGAAAAGCATTATCTTGAAGGGATGGGGATTTCTAAAAACGACAAAATTCAGCTTGAATCAGGAGAAATCATTCAAGCTGGACAATGGGTACCTATCCTAAGAACCGCCTTAGAAAAAAAACTTTCTGAACAAATCGAAAGGATTAAAGAGGGTAACCTCCAAAAAAGATTATCGCCAGAAAATTTAACGATGCTTTTAGAAAAAGTAAAAGAAGTTGCCACATTGTACATGGCGGGAATAGGCTGTTTTTTCTTAGCAGATTATATGCTAGATCGAGAGGAGGCCATGGAATTTATTGCCTCTCATGCGGGTCACCATTATCGTAAGGCGTTTTCTCTTTTAGCGGATGCAAACACGGGTTATAAAATTAGTGTAAATGAGATCAGTTAAAGCCTTTCCGCGCAGTCGGCTTCTTTTAAAAGAGGATTGGATGCGTCTTAGGGTGTTTATTCATGGAACTTTGGGAGGCTACGCAACTTTTATCTTCAAAAAAACTTTGTTGTGGCAATAACCAGGCTTGATGACACGAAAAAGATTAGCTTATGTAAAAGACAATAAAAATGAGGAAGTTCCAAAAAGAAAGCTCCCAGCTTTGCTAAAGCAGGGAGCTTTTCAGGCTTATTTAGATTTTCTTTTGCGTTCGTTTTCAGTGAGTAAACGTTTGCGCATGCGGATGAAATGAGGTGTTACTTCAATCAGCTCATCATCTTGAATATAGTCGATGGCTTGCTCAAGAGTAAAGCGGCGGGCAGGAGTTAAAATGATGTTTTCATCGCTGCCTGAAGCGCGCACGTTGGTTAGCTGCTTTCCTTTGATGACGTTAACAACAAGATCGTTTTCTCGGCTGTTCTCACCGACGATCATCCCTTCGTAAACATCATCTCCTGGGCTTGTAAATAGAACGCCCCGATCTTGCAAGTTAAAGCAGGCATAGCCGTTTGTTTTACCTGCGCAGATAGAGATTAAGACGCCACGATGTCTACTTGGAATGGCTCCTTTCCAGGGGGCAAAATCTTCAAATACCGAGGTTAGAATCCCGAGCCCACGTGTGACAGTCAAGAAATCATTGCGGTATCCCATCAACCCGCGCATGGGAATTAAAAACTCGATGGAGGTGATTCCATGTTCATTGGTGTGTAAGTGTTGTAATTCGCCACGCCTTTTAGAAAGCTCTTCAATGACTGTGCCCGAATATTCTTCGGGGACTTCGATATGGACCCTTTCCACAGGTTCGTGTTTTACGCCATCAATTTCTTTCACAATCACTTGAGGCTTTGATACGCTAAATTCAAAGTCTTCACGGCGCATCGCTTCGATTAAAACCGAAAGGTGGAGCTCTCCGCGCCCTGCCACCGTGATTTTATCTTGCTCGTCTTCTGATTCTGTAATACGGAGAGAAATATTCGCCTTTTTCTCTTTTTCTAGACGTTGACGGATTTTGTTCATGGTTACATGTTTTCCATCTTGTCCGACAAAAGGGCTATTATTAACAGTAAAATCTACGGACACAGTGGGTTCATCCAATTTAATGCGTGGGAGGCGCACGATTTTTTTGGGATCACATAAGGTATCTCCAATGGTGATCTCAGGAATTCCTGAAATACACACAATGTCGCCCACACCCGCTTCATTCATCTCCACTTTTTCAAGACCCAGATAGCCTTCAATACGGGTAACAGTGCAGCGCGATTCGGTGCCATGTTCATTAATATGGATAATCGGATCGCCTTTGCGGATGGTACCTTCTAAAATGCGCCCACAAGCTTGTCTACCGACATAGTCGTCATAAGAAATAGTGGCAGCTTGCATTAAAAACGGGTTTTCTAAACTTCCTTGAGGAGCTGGCACAGCGGAAACAATTAATTCAAATAGGGGCTTCATGTCTTTGCTTTGCTCATTTAGATGGTGCATGGCAAAGCCTGAAAGGCCAGAGGCATAGCAATAGCGAAAATCGAGCTGGTCATCTGAAGCGCCAAGCTCGGTAAAAAGATCAAAAGTTTTGTCCAGGACGCCATCGGGGTTTGCATGGGGGCGGTCAATTTTATTCAACACCACGATTGGGCGCAGTCCCATTTTGAGAGACTTTGAAAGTACAAACCGCGTTTGAGGCATGGGGCCATCTTGGGCATCAACCAGCAAAAGCACAGAATTAACCATTCCTAAGATCCGTTCCACTTCGCCAGAAAAGTCGGCGTGGCCGGGCGTATCGATCACGTTGATTTTGTACTCTTCCTTTGTCACATCGTCTAAAAAGTACAAAGAGGTGTGTTTGGCGAAGATTGTGATACCGCGCTCTTTTTCCTGATCATAGCTATCCATAACCCGTTCGGGAACGTGCTGGTTTTCACGGAAAATGTTAGACTGCCGAAGCAAACTGTCTAGCAAGGTTGTTTTTCCGTGGTCGATGTGGGCAATAATGGCGATATTTCGAATTTTTTCAGGTGAAAACATGGATCTCTATGGGTTGTACGTTTTTGGATTTTCCTATTCTGCCTGGGCGTGAATGGATTTTTTTCAAAATCTCAAATCTCCATCCAGCCGCATGAAAGGGAATTTTGAACTTAAAAATCATTTCTTTGGAGTGCTTAGAATACCTTTTTATTACATTTAAATCAAGAATTAACTAAATTAGTTTTTCAATAATTAATTTTCTTGAAAAAAGATAAGAAAACGGCTAAGCTCCTCTTGTTCAGAGTTTAAAAACCGAAACTTGCTTTTGAGCTTATAGAATGGCCCGTCGATCGAGAAAGAGTCGCTCGAGAAAGAAATGCAAGCCCAGGTGAAGCCAAGTGTGAAAGTTGACTGTTTTATGGAGGTTTAGGTGAATAGAGACAATCAGGACCAAGAGCATAAAACAGAGGGATCTCATTATCCGCAGGGGCATCTGCTAGATTCTAAAATCAGTCACGTAGATGATGTATTAAACGAAAAGTTGGAAAGAGCCTTTCACAAAGAAACCGCTCAAGTTTTGCTGCATGACGTGGCTAAAATTGCAAGTGAACACGACCCCATTGACTTAGCTTACGCGGTGAGTCGCCTTCCCCCACATGCAAGGGTGGTGGTTTATGAAAATTTGCCTGACCTCGCGGCAAAGATTATTTTCATGATTAATACGGGAAGTAGCACCCGCTCAGTTATTTTTCGAGAAATTGACGACGATGAAATTTTACAGTTGATCTCGGGCATGCCCCCTGACGAAGCTGTATGGATACTGGACGATATGTCTGATCGTCGCATTCGCAGAATTTTAGATCTTTTGGAACCGAAAAAAGCTTCCCGAATTCGAGACTTACAAAAGCACGATCGACATAGTGCTGGACGCTTGATGAGCAACGAATTTTTTGCTTTTCATATGAACACGACAATCGGAGAAGTCGCTGTTTGCATCCGCAATAATCCAGGCATTGAATTTTCCCGTAGCATTTTTGTGTTAAATGATGCAGGAGAGCTAGCAGGCTTCGTACCAGGGAGAAATTTGATCATTAATCCTGATGAAGTGCAGCTTAGGCAGATCATGGGGCCTGTGTTGCATAAAGTGACTGTAGATACTCCTCGAGACGAAGTTGTGGATTTGGTCGAAAGATATAAAGTTCCTGCTTTACCGGTAGTGAATCAAGACAATCATTTGGTGGGGGTGATCACTTATAATAACGTGGTGGAGGCCCTGGAAGATATCGCCGATGAAACCATTGCCAGCATTGCGGGAACGGCAGAAAGTGTGAGTGAACATGAACCTGTCTTTAAACGCTTTATGTGGCGTGCTCCTTGGTTATTGGTCACCCTATGCGCAGGGCTTGTGACCTCTACAGCCATGTCGCATTTTAACGATCGTATTTGGTTTGCATTCGTTCCTTTTTTTGTGCCCTTAATTACCGGGATGTCTGGAAATGTGGGGATTCAGTGCAGTACCATTTTAGTTAGGGGAATGTCCACGGGTGAGTTATCTCCAGGGAGCCGGGGAGAAGCGATCGGCAATGAAATGGGGATAGGCACTTTGATTGGTTCAATCTTTGGTTTAATTTGTGGCTTGGTTGTTTTTTTGCTTCATCATTTTGGGTTTCACGATTTGGGAACAGATCCTTTGATGCTTTGTATGACTGTCAGTTTTGGGGTTTTAGGAGCTTGTTTAACAGCCACGATATTGGGCACACTCTCTCCCTTTTTCTTTGTAAGACTCGGGGTGGATCCGGCGGTTGCTTCCGGTCCTATTGTGACAGCCTTTAATGACGTGCTGTCAACCCTGATGTTCTTTCTTGTCGCGAGGATTACAAATGTCTTGTATTCCCATTTTTATTATGCCACCAATGAGCCTTTATTTTAGGCCTATCAAGAGGCTCACATGGATGAAGGCTCGGACACTTATTGGCAGCTTTTACAGTTGAATCTTAAAGTCAAATACCGCAATTTTAAAGAATTTTGTACGGTTGTGAAGCGTTACTATGGTAACCGTCAATTTTTTCAATGCGATCTTCTTCTTTTATGCCAGTATCTTTGGCAAAATCCCTTTGCAATTAGCAAGAATTTTTTAATGCGCAAAGAAGAGAAAGAAATATATGCTTACGGAGAAACCCCTTTAACCAGCCTGGAAAAAATCGCGGCGGCTTGCCAGATCACTTCAAAGGATGTCGTGTATGAACTGGGGTGTGGACGAGGAAGAAGCTGCTTCTGGACGCATTGCTTTTACCAATGTTCTGTAATCGGCATTGATTTTGTTCCTGCTTTTATCCAAAAGGCAGAAAAAGTAAAAGCCAAATGTCATCTTCAAGCTATCGAATTTAGATGCGAAGATATGCTACAAACAGATTTTTCTAAGGGGACCTTATTTTATCTTTATGGGACCTGCTTAGAAGAGGACTTAATTAAAAAACTTCTCGAAAAATTCAAGTCATTACCTGCCGGAACAAAAATTGTGACAGTTAGTTATCCCTTAACTGATTATTCCCCTGATTTTGCTCTTATCAAAACTCTTTCTGTACCGTTTACGTGGGGAGAGGGGGATGTTTATATTCAAGTCAAATTGTAATAACGGGTAGGACTTGAAGGTTTAGCATAGACTTGCTGGCTTTCGCAAAATTAAACAGAATTGGAAGACAGCTATATCATTTCAAAAAGCAAAAAAAAGGTTTTTTGCCTTCTCCTGTAAATGCCATGGAAACATTTATCGCTGGATGAAGTAACTAAACCTTTTCTTATGAGGCTTGAAGTAAATTTTTATCCCCATGCGGATGGCTACGGTCGCCTTTATCAAAGAGGTGCGAATTTAAAAAGCCATCTGTTGATTGGATCAGATATTGATGAGAAGCTGACGGTTGTAGATAAGCTAACGAGGGAAGTGCTAATCGGTCAGAAGCAAAAGCTTCTGGCCTGGAAGGATAAAGCTCTTGCTCATCTGGGTATTTTGCCCAGGTGAGAATTAAACGTTACTGCCCATTTCTTTTAGGTTTGCGCTTGGACTTGCTCTTATAAATTAGATCCACAAGCATAGTACCCGTTTAAAGGTCCCATCATATGCTTGGGACCTGTCGTTTTGGTTCGGTATCCCTTTGTCATCTCTACTCGCCAAGGCCTTTAGGGCAGAGTTTTTATCAGTCTTGCAGAGTATTTCTAGCCTTAATAAAATAGCTTAAAGCGAGCCAAATGGCTTTTATATTGCTGGGAGGAAATAATGGCTATCAATTTTAGAAGGGCTGGAGGATCTGCTCAAGTGCCTCAAAACCCAATGCATAGTCAATATAAAATCCAAGAATATGAGCAATCTGGTGACTATGCGTCTGCTTTAAAGATAGCGCGAAATACCTATGAGGGGTTACTAAGGCAGGGATTCTCACAAGAAGCGGCGAAGACTTCCAAAACAGTCGAACGTCTAGAAGAAAAACTTTTAACTTTAGGATCGTTAAGGCTTCTTTTTGATGAAAATTATCAACCAAGAGGCAAGCTTCGGCAACTTTTAGAACTTGTAGGGATGGAACCCTTAAGCCAAGCAGAAAGCGCAATCGTGCAAATTAATCATTGGGCACAAAAAAATCTTCTGCGGCAAGGCGAGCGGTGGCAAGAGCAAGCAAGCAGGTTTGAAGAATTAAAAACGGCGATAAAGCCCCTGCTAAGTGAATTAGGATTTATAGAGGCTACCCTCCCACATTTTAAGAAATACGAAGGGGCTATTGTGCATGGGAGTCTCTTGCTAGAAGTACGCATTCGGCTTTACTATCTTGTAGAACAATGGTGCCAAGGTGTTAGATTCCCTTATCTTTATTTCTTAAGCGGGGAGCGCCCTTTAGAAGGGCAACATGAAAATATCGCTACTCTTATGCAAGAAGGTAAATCGCTATTAAAAATAAGAAAAGAGGGGGGGGAGCCTTTAAGATTTCCAAAAACAGAAGGCGAAATGGTTCGTCTCATTTGGGAGCAATCGGAGATTCCAGAGGAGATGCGAAAAGAAGTAAAAGTCCATTTTATCAATGCTCCCATGAAAAAAGATCTAAAAGATGGAAAATTTCTTCGGCCTACCACGAGTGATGCTGTAGAGGCTTGGGTAAAAGCTGTACCTCCTATTGGACGTTATTTAGCTATCACAAACGCTCCATATATTAATCGGCAGGGCCTAATTGCGCGAACAATTGCTCCTAAAGTGTATTGTTTTGATACAATCGGCGCGGAAGCAAATGAACAAGAAGAAGTGGCTATTTTTCTCGATGAGCTTGCTAGGTTCATTTTTCAGATCAAGCAAAATTACGACAATAAATTATCTACCTAACTGTGAACTTTATTATCCAAGCTAAAAATGTAATTAGTTTTCAGTATTTTAAGAATGTCCTTAAAAAGGAGAGGATTTCTTAAAGACTATCTACAAAAAGCTAGCTTAAGTTACTTAACCTCTTAGATATCTTCTACATATTCTCAACTAAACACTCGTAAATCTGGTATCTGTAATTGACTCGTCCTCCTTGCTTAACCGTCGAGATTTTCCTAGCCACACAAAAGTTCTTTCCATAATCTATCTTTGGGGTGCTATCCCAAATTTTTTTTAATTTTCTCCAACTGTCTCCCGCTCAATTTTCTATAATCAAAGTTTATTTCTGCTCTCATTCCCACTATCCAGAGGCTCTAATCTATCACGCTCCGTACAGCTTGTCGCATTAACTTTGTCACTGATCCTCAGGCTAAGGGGGCCACCTATTTTTAACTGCTTTTTTACGCTTTGGAAATCAACTATTTCAACTGAAGTGTTGCCGTTTCTGCCTAATGCCTCGGGCGAAATGTACTTTCCAAGGATCGCGGATGGTTACAGATAGAGCGCCTTTTTCTTCAAAGGCATGAAGGGGATGTTCACAGCTCTTCATGGAGGAGAATCGGGGATATGTCTCTTCCTTGGCATCGCGTGGGTAAAATATAAACAAGGTATTCAACCTTTCTCGCCTGCAAAATTGAGCTTGGTTCTGGGATCCGCCATGGATCTCTCATTTGAACAAATGTGCTATCCTATTCCCTTCATCTTCAGATAAATCGCTCGGATAGCCAGGCCTTTCCTCATATTTTATAGTATTTTTTGCTGAGAAAACTGTTAATAAAGTTTAATTAAAATTTTACTGTATATTTTATTAAGGCTTTGACCTTTAAAAATAAGGATAGCTAAAAGCCTGCTTTTTTACTTATGAGGTTTTTAATTTATATTTTTTAAAAAATAATTATATTGTTATTATTTAAATATGCCCCTTTTATTGTATTAATATTAACTCATATAAAAAATGAGGTGATCTATGGAACCTCTTGGTCACGCCCATATACAGCCTAATAGCGCCGAACCTGAAAAATTAAGAAGTTTAGCGCCTAAGGGCAGCAAGAGTGAACAACGTGTTCAACAGTACATTCAAAAAACCTTAGAAGCTACAAGCCACCAAAAAGAAGTTGAAGTTGGAAAAGTAAAAAGTGCTTTCGCTGAAGAAGCAAAGCTGAGCAAATACCGGGAGGAGTCGGTAAAAAAATTTCAAAAAGTTGGTGAGCATTATGGCGGAACTAAACTTCTTAACCTTAAAGGAATGACTTTTGTAGTTCCACTAGATGCAGAAAAAGTGGAACAGGGGTATCAGGAAAAAAAACAGGAAATTGCTTCACGCATTTCAATTATCGAAGATAGGGAGCATATCCAACAGGCTAGAAGCTGGCAAAATTCAAGCACCACAGTCGCAGATCTGCTTAAAGATGCCGAGTCTTTAAAGGGAACATATGCCGGGTTTTTAAGAGAAATTGCCTTCCAAAATAATGGTGAGGCGCATTTTGGCCCTGATGATATGTTCATTACCAAAAGCGAAAGCAGTTTGAGACGCAAAGTGAATGACGATATGAAAATATTGGGTAAAACAGAAGAACAATGTACCCAACAAGCGGGAGATTCCTTGCGGGGAACGGTTGTATTGGAAAAGCCTGAGAATATTACAGGTTTCGTAAGAGCATTCCAAGAAAAATGCCAAGAAAAAGGCTATGATGTCACATTTAAAAATGTCTGGAAAGAGGACAGATCTACTGGATATGTGGGTGTGCATGCTAAAGTAAAAATGGTGACGGACCAAGGAAAGACGGTGCTTGCCGAATTACAGCTTCACCTGCCGCAGATCTATGACGGGACCATTGCTTGCGTCAAAGAACAAAGCCACCATATCTATGAATATGCTAGAGAGGCCTACGGTCCAGGAAGCGAGGAAACAAGAAAGCCGCAGCCTCCTTCTTTCGCCAATGGAATAAGCAAGCTACAGTTTCTTAGTCACATGCTGGATATACAAAGAAAACCCTCACAAATAGGAAAAGTCTTATGAACAGTCATGCAAACAATTACAATTATCTTTATTTAGAGCCGGGTTATTACGCACGTTTTAACAAGGATGTAGGAAATAGCCAGCTGGAAATCTACCGTCCAAATACGAAAACCTGGGTAGCAGAAAACAACCCCAAAATGATCAGGCGTTTTAATCAAGATGGCTCCCAAATTAGCTATCAGGAATTTTTAGAACATAATAATGAAAAAAATAACCCATCCTTTGTGTCTAAGACTTAAGAGCCTGATTGTCCTCCTAGCTTGGCATTAAACGTTAGGAGTTGGCTTAAATGGCAAGGCTTAGCCATCGGCAAGGGGATACTCCTGCTGATGGCTACTAAGTCTGGCATTCTGCTGAAAAAGTAAGCCTTAATGGCTTAAAATAAGGGGAAGACACAACCGCTCTCTTTTCAGCGCATGTGGCTGTAGTGGCCAATTTACGCCTCCTACATGAGGCATCTTTCTCCTATTATCGTAAGGTTGAGCAAGCGTTCGCGATTAGCGTCAATTATTTTCCTCTTAGTTGATTTTTAAGGGGGAATCAGGGTGGCAGGAAAGCACATTCAAAAAGAAGAGGAATACAGAAGGACTAGCAGAATTTATCCATCCTCTTTACTTGTTTTTGGATGGTCCCAATCATTTGGTAAAAATGAGTTGGGGATGAGTCTAGCAATAAGATTTTGAGTCAGCCTTTGATGAGATAGCTTTACATCCTTTCCACCAAATTTGCACAAGGGCAGCACTAAAAAACTCCCAAATTCCAACAACAGAAGATAGCTATCGACGCCCCTTTCTCAGGCTATACTTAAAATAGCTGCCTTGATTCTTGTATATCCTAAAATTTTTTATTTTTAATTTTCCGATAGGCCTTTATTCTCGTGAAATCTAAGGGGTATTAACTTAATAAAGCCTATCCAGCCATTAAATAGCCAATAAGAGATAAATTGAATTTCAATTCAGTTGAGTCTTTTTATATATCCATTATTTCAAAAAATGCTGAGGCACTTTTGCTATCCTTCCCTTAGTGAAGAGTTGCTTTTTTTTCAAGCGAAGGGGGTTCCCTCATTGCCTCTCTCGATTTTGCGCTAAGATAGAGAGGGCCTAGCTTACTGAGAAAAAAAATATTCGCCGTAGGTTGCGGCCCATTAAAGAAAATATCGACTATTTTTTAATTTCCCCTGCAAAGTTAAAGAGGTTGCCAAAATATTGAGCAAAATAGAAGGAGAAGATATAAAAAAAGGGTAGAGGTTTCATGAGAAGAACTGTTGTGTGGAAATCCCTAGAAGATATCGGGCATTTCATAAAACATTGCGCGAAAAATAAGAGGTTACCGTTAAAGAAACCAGGACAAGTTAGAGATATGGTGGTGATGGAGCGTTTACATTCGCTTAAGAAGGATGGTCGAAGAAGAAAAAGCAATGCTTGTCCAGCTGTATAGCTCTCTTTCTCACAGATTTGTAAGGATACCTTATTAGTATCCAAGAATAAAGCCACTTTATCTATCAACATACCCTTTTTGCAGCTAGTTAGTATAGATAGAGGGAAAGAATCATTAAAATAAGGAGCGTTCAAATGAATTATAATTATCTTTATTTAGAGCCAGGCTATTATGCACGTTTTAGCAAAGATATAAAAAATAGCCAGTTGGAAATCTATCAACCAAATACGGGAATTTGGGTAGTAGAAAACAACTCCCGAATGATCAGGCGTCTTAATGAGGATGGCTCACAAATTAGCTACGAAGATTTTTTAAAATATATAAATGGCAAAAATGATTAATCATTTGGAAAACTCTGATGCTGATCCTAACTTTCCATTAGACTCCGGTGTTGAGTTTTAAATGGCAAGCTACAGCTAGAATTCAAGGGCGATTCCCTTGCACTAGCTGTGAATAGCCAATCTTTGAATAAAAAGCTTTGTGCTTATTTATTGCTGCTTCTCTGCCTAAATCCAAATTAAAGCCCTCGTTAGCTAAGAAAAAATAACCAGACCAAAATATAAACGTCTTATCGGTCTATCTCTTCTTTGTGATATCTCGAGAAGGTAGTTAAAGTCTGGGCAAAAGAGCTTGCACAAGATCAAACGGTTAAGAGGGGAGCCAGAAAAGAAATAAGTGGAAGAATGGCTAAAAGAGATGAAAAGTAGGCAGCGTCCTTCACCATTCCACGAAGGACTGGAAGGATGTTTATAATGAATATATAGAGAATCGTTTAAGTTAGTTTAAATACAAGTCAGCAAAAAAACTTGCAGTAAGAGCTGAAAAGATAGGAAGTAATCATTGGCACTTAATTTAAAACTGTGTACACCTTTTAATTGCACCGAGTTTTTCTAGTAGTTGCATAAACCGAACAAAGGAGATTTCCTTATGACAAGTTTATTTCTTGCTTTCTTGCCTTTATTTTATTACATCAACTCGCCCGTGATTGAAATGCGAGAACAACCAAACCAAGAGTCAGAAATCGTTTCTCAGGCGTACTTTGCTGAAGGAATTAAGGTTCTTGAAGAGGCGCACGACTGGATAAAAATTGAAACCACCGTGGATCATTATAAAGGGTGGATCAAAAAAGGCTCGCTTTGCCAAAGGCAAGATTCTTTCCTATCAAATTCCTCCACAACGTTTGCAAAGGTCAATCGATGTGCAGCCCATCTTTATAGCGTACAAGACACTGTCTATGGGCCCATCTTAACGTTGCCTTTTGAAAGCAAGCTAGAAGTTTTAGAGCCTAAAGAAGAATCCAATAGCCGTTGGATCAAAGTCTCCTTAGTCGATGGGCGTGAAGGGTATATTCAACGAGGGGATGTGGCGGTTAATCCAACTTTCGTAGGTCGTGAGCAAATGTGCAACTTAAGTTTGCAGTTTTTAGGCTTACCTTATACTTGGGGAGGCCGCTCTAGCTTTGGATATGATTGCTCTGGTTTTGTGCAAATGTTATATCGCCAAATGGGAATCTATCTGCCACGCGATACAAAAGATCAAATTAATTGGAAAGGCCTTACAGCTATTTCAGTAGAGGAGCTGTCGCCAGGAGATTTGATATTCTTTGGTTTAGCAGAGGATAAAATCCGCCACGTAGGCCTGTATCTAGGTAATAATCAATTTATCCATGCGACTGTCGCTGAAAATTTACCTTACATTCGTATCAGTAAACTATCAGATCCTGAATGGAACGGTTCGGGTAGGTTTATCTATCGTGCAGCCCGTAAGTTAAAAGTTATGAGCGAGGATTAGCGAACAACGCTTTATGCCTACCCTCGATCGTTACAAATGAGCGAAAGGAGTGGAAGATTTCCTCCTTTCTATTGCCGATCAAACTTTCGAGCAAATATCTGGTTTTTGGAATGATGAGGAGCCTATTTCGGTCCCGGATTTATGGAGAAATTCAATGAGCCATTTGGGAATTTAACGAGGATCTTGTGACAGGAAAAAATACGAAAAAAGCTCGAAAGTGGAGCTAAGAGCATGAATGTATAAGTTGAGTTTTACTCTATTTGCCAAATCTAATAAGACGTGAATCTCGATTCAAGTTTGTGCTCATGACTACAAATGGCTGCAAGTAACGAATCAGGGCGTTGCTATTGGGGCTACGATTTCACTCATTCTCAGTGTTGCCTTAGCTTGCCACGGATGAGGACTGTTGTAAAATGAACTCCAGAGGAAAATTAGCCTCACTTAAAAATAAAAATTTATAAGTGAGGCTAATATAAAAAAAGCCTTAAGCCATTAGTTTAAGGAGACAGACCTTTCGAGTTATCGCATTACTTTAGACGAAATAAACGCCCTAATTGCTTCTTCGAGTACCACGGGCCAGTCTTCTCGAATCCCTAATTTGCTTAAAATAAAATCTTTTTGGGGCTTTTCTTTAATCTCTTCTTCTAAGTTTTTAATCTCACGGGTGAGTTGAATGGCATCCGTGACTGTGGGAGCCAAACCATTTCTCACAAGAACATCCTCATATGTCTCGTGACCAATCTGGATGGTTGGAATACCAGCTAAAATAAATTGTGGCCCCATACTCGTTTGGTAATAGAAGGCCGCATCGGCTATTATTTGCGCATCGTCAGAGGAAAAATCTGATAGGATGATTTTGGCCCTTGTGCTTTTTGGCTATGCTCTGCTAACCATGCTGACACTTGTTGCCCATCTTGATTTTCTACTTTTGCTGAGGGGTGTTGTTGAATAATGACTACTATATTGCTAAGGTCTGTTATTTCCGATGCCTGAGATAAAAAAGAAAGAAAGGCGGGGAACGCTTCCTCAAAGTAGTCTTTGTTATTTCCTCCAAAATAGACCCATATTTTTTGCCCTTTGTCTTCAATTCCCTTTCGCCTTAAAAATTCTGAGCGCCTGCTGTCATGATCCGTTCTTCTTTGTTCGGCTACTTTTTCTGCTTGGCTAATGGGATAATAGCCAATTCCTAGGCGTGGTTTGCCCGCAAAATCTATTTCTTCATTTTTCTTACTATAAATCTTAGCATGAGCTAAAGCCTCATTCGCAAATAAGATGCCTTCTGCAGCTCGCATGACTTCAGCGGCAATCGAAGAATAGTTTCCCGGCACCAAAGGTTCTGGATTATCATAATAGGCAAGGCGGGGTACTTTAGCTGCATACGTGGCCAATGCTTTTTGGATTTTAATGTCGAATTCGTCCCCCACATCGGTAAGCACGAGAGAAGCCGTAGAACAAACTTTAGCTATTTCCTTAGCCAAATTGTCTTTTTCTTCTGAGTTTAGGTTTTTTAAATCAAAAGAAGATTTAACCGCAATGCCTCGTGCTCGCAATTTATCTAATGCGGCTCCTGTTGCTGCGTGAATTTGAACGTCAAATTGTTGCTCGGTTAATACTTTAGCATAGGTTGCAAAATGATCTGCTGGTGCTCCATGACAAGAAATGAAGCATATTGTAGCTACGGGTATAGAAACTGACATAAATAAATCTCCATAATTAAAGGTTAATTTATGCATTTAAACCCCTTTTATAAAGAGTTAATATAAGGATTAATTAATCACTTATCTAATATCAAGATAAATAAAATGTGATCGCAATATAATTATTTCCTTATTACGCTAATCATGGGCTAATTCATCGATGACTTTTTAATTTTTGCTATTGTTTTTTGGCTTTCATTTTAAGTTTATAAACTCTGGCAAATGAGGCCGGGTTCGCTCTATATCTCTTCAGTCGGGTGCAGCTACCGGATGTTGTCCAATTAACTTACAAAATATCTACGAGCTTTGTTTAGCAAAATACCGTATGACTGTCACCACTCTCTCCAAAGGAAGCTTAAGAACTCGAGTATAAAAAAAGGGGGGGGCTCTTTGCGATGACGTATCCTAAACTCAAGACCAGCGCTCAGGGAACAGGTTATGCGGACGATACTAGTTAAGTTGAACATCCATTCTGTGCTTTTTACAGCTAGAAGGGGGGAGAAAAAGCGCATAATTTTTTCTTTTTTTGATTTAATTATTGCAAAAAAAATCGACGAAGGGATAAGATTTCTTCTTTAATTAAGCGTGAACGACATTGCTGGGGTGTAGCCAAGCGGTAAGGCAGCGGTTTTTGGTACCGCCATGCGAGGGTTCGAATCCTTCCACCCCAATTACGACTTAAATACTGGAATAGTTAAATGCCCAGTCAGTCATCGCACTTGCTTTTATTTTCCGGTTCATCGCATCCGGTTTTAGCTCAGCAAGTTGCTGATTACCTGGGAGTTAAGCTTGGTCAAGTTCAGTTAGAGCGTTTCCCAGACGGAGAAATATCCGTTCAAGTTCTGGAAAATGTGCGCGGGCGAGATACTTTCGTCATTCAACCCATCGCTCTCGATCCTAACAATTACTTGATGGAGCTGCTAATTATGATCGATGCTCTTAAGCGAGCATCTGCCCACAGCATAGCAGCCGTTATCCCTTATTATGGGTATTGTCGGCAAGACCGCAAAGATAAACCTCGCGTTCCGATTACAGCTAAGTTAGTCGCAAACCTCTTAGTTGACGCCGGAGCAACGAGAATCTTAACGATGGATTTGCATGCTGGGCAACTTCAGGGTTTTTTTGATATCCCTGTTGATAATTTGCAAGCGCGACCCCGTTTAGGGGAAGCCTTTAACGATTTGATGCCAAATGATTTTGTTGTGGTGGCCCCTGATGTAGGAAGCGTCAAACTCGCAAGAGATTACGCCCATCAGTTGGGAGTGGATTTAGCCATCGCAAGCAAGCATCGCATCAATGCGTCACATGTGCAAGTTGCGACTTTATTTGGGAATGTCAATGGAAAAGATGTACTTCTCGCTGATGATATGTGTTCCACCGCTGGAACGCTAGTGTCAGCTGCGAAAGCGTGCCAAGAGAAGGGAGCCCGTCGGATTTTTGCTGCAATTACGCACGGTTTATTTATTGGAGATGCCGTCGCAAAAATTGAAGAAAGTCCCATTGAGACGGTGCTCGTAAGTAATACGATCCCTTACACAGATCGACTTAGTTCATCAACTAAAATTAAAATCGTTTCTGTGGCAAGTCTCTTAGGCCAAGCAATTAGCTGTATTTTATCACGGCAGTCCATCTCTTCTTTATACGAATTTAACGAAGCGTAGCATTGAGCGATAGCTAAACTTAGCGCTTTGCTTGCAGCAGGTTCAGAAATTTACAGGGGAAACCTGTCTGCTTTTCACTTAACTTAGGTTTTTGGAGGATCCATGAAACTCAAAGCTTTTAAACGAAATGTTGAAAAAAAATGTAGCGTCAAAAAGCTGCGTCGCGAAGGAAAGATTCCTGCAGTTATTTATAAAAAAGGAAGTTCAGGCGAAGAACTCTCCATAGATGGTCAAATGTTTACAGCTGCTCTTCGTAAAGTTGAGCCAGGCCATCTTTCGACTACGGTATTTATCCTTGAAGAAGAAGGAAGAGCCGAGAGACAAGTCATTGTTAAAGAAATCCAGTATAACGTCACAAACTACGATGTGATCCACTTAGATTTCGAAGAATTAATCGAAGGCACACCTGTCAATGTAAAAATACCTATTGAAATTGTCGGCGCTGCTGATTGCCCAGGAATTAAATTAGGGGGCGTTCCACGCCAAGTTATTCGCGCGATGAAAGTCCGATGCTTGCCAAAGGATATCCCAGCATCCTTCCCGGTTGATATTTCGACTTTGTCGTTGGGAGAATCAAAACGACTTTCCGATTTGCAGATTGCAAACACGATTCGTCCTTTGATGAATTTGAGTGAAGTTGCGGTTGCCATCGTTAAACGTTAAGGATTGAATTTTGGAAGAAGTGTCCAAGCAGTACCTTTTTGTAGGACTGGGAAATCCAGGGAAAAAGTACGAGATGACTCGCCATAATATCGGGTTTCTTGTCATTCAAACTTTTGCCCAGCAGTTTGGATTCACACTTGTACCAGATAGCAAATTTAAAGGAGTGGTAGCAAAAAAGAAGTTTCACTTAGGAGAAATTCACCTTTTGTTACCCACCACTTTTATGAATGAAAGTGGGCAAGCTGTTAAACGTTATGTGGATTTTTATAAAATTCCCCTTTCGGCCATGACAGTTGTTGTGGACGATGCAGATCTTTCCTTTGGAGCCATACGCTTAAGATCGCAAGGAAGTGCAGGTGGGCATAACGGACTTAAAAGCTTAATTAGCCACTTAGGAACTACCCAATTCGTCCGATTACGAATGGGAATTGGTCGTCCAGCTCCAAAAAGTTCACTGGATGATTTAGCAGATTATGTATTAGATAACTTTTCACAAGATGAGATGCCTCATTTAGTCCCTTTTTTGCAACAAGGGACTAGCGTTTTAGAGAGATTATTGACTCAAGATGTGGCAACAGCCATGAACTTTGTCAATAAAAATTCTTAAGGCATCTCACCAAACTTTATGAGGCCATCACATGTGGCCGGGAGAATAAGCAATGAGTGAAAAAAAGCAACATTTATATGAGGGGATGTACGTCATCAGCGCGACATTAAGCGATGAGGCACGTAAAAAAGCCCTGGAGAAAATTCAAAATGGAATTACTGAACATGGAGGAGAAATCCTAAAAGTTCACGACCAAGGAAGACGCCGATTGGCCTATCAAATTAATGGGCATCGTGAAGGGTATTATTATTTACTTTATTTTCATGTCAATCCAGCCGCCATTTCTGAACTTTGGCATGATTATCATTTAAACGAAGATCTGATCCGTTTTATTACCTTGCGAACAGATAAAGTAATGGAAAAAATTGAGTTTAAATCTTTGGTTGAAGCACAGTAAGGAGTATTTAAATATGTCAACAAGAAACACAAGGCGTGGGCATTCAAAAGATCAACGCGCACGTAAGCGTAAAACATGTCCTTTTACTGCTGCGGGGATCACTGAAATTGATTACAAAGATGTGAATACCCTCAGCAAGTTTATTACAGAGCGAGGTAAAATTCTACCGCGCCGCATTACTGGTGTCTCAGCCTATCACCAAAAACGTTTAGCAGAAGCCATCAAGCGAGCACGTCATATCGCTTTGTTGCCATTTGTGGCTGAAGTATAAGATTAAAAGATTAGGAGATAGTCTCATGGCACACAAATTGCTATTAATTGAAGATGTAGAAAACCTTGGACGCAGTGGAGACCTTGTATCCGTTAAACCTGGATACGCACGCAATTTCCTTTTACCCCAAGGCGTTGCCGTTCTTGCTGATAAACGAGCCCTTAGAATGCGTGCGCGTTTGCAAGAAGAGCGAGAAAAGAAAGCTGCTATTGACAAATCTGAATCAGAAAAAATTGCAGCTCAATTGGCGGGAGTCACTTTAACGTCTATTGTAAAAGTAGACCATGAAGGACATATGTATGGTTCTGTGTCTATTACAGATATTGTCCATCTACTCTCGGCAGAGCATCAAATTGAATTAGAGAAGCGTTCTGTAGGCTTAAAACACCCTATTAAAGCACTTGGAGTTTATACGCTTCCAGTAAAGCTTAAGGAAGGGGTCACAGGATCATTTACTTTGAAAGTGATTTCAGAAGAAGCTAGCCAGCAAGCAGCAGAAGCTGACAACGCTGAAAAGAGTGAATAAGATCTCGAGTTTTTACTACAAAGAGCCCAGCGATGAGCTCTTTGTAGTGGCTATTTCCTACCTTTAGAGCTTATTTATGCTGACTCTCTACTCTCCTGCCAAAATTAATCTTTTTTTGAAAATTCTTTCCAAACAAAGTGACGGCTATCACCGTTTAGCCACTTTAATGCAAACGATTAGGCTAGCGGATGTTTTGCATATTTCACTTGCAGATTGGGATGAACTGACTTGTACCGACCCTTCTATTCCTACCGATGACTCAAATTTGATTTTAAAAGCCGCCAAGCTATTTAGAGCCATAAGCGGTTTGTCTGTGGGGATTAAAGTTCACTTAGAAAAAAAGATTCCTCATCAAGCTGGTTTAGGGGGGGGAAGTGGAAATGCTGCTACTACTTTGTGGGCGCTTAATGAACTTACAGGCAAGAAGCTATCCACCCAGGAATTATTGAGGAGCAGTGAAAAGATTGGCTCGGATGTCCCTTTCTTTTTTTCACAAGGCACTGCCTTGTGTACGGGGCGAGGGGAAATTGTGCAATCTCTTGCGCCATTTTCAAATCAACCTGTCACAATCATTAAGCCGCAGGAGGGGTTAGCTACAGCCCAGATTTATGGCAAATTAGATTTAAAAGAGATTGGCAAGGAAGACCCCGATTTATTGCTTGCTTCTTTCATGGACCCACAACAGGCGCCTATTTTGGTCAACGATTTAGAAAAGCCAGCTTTTAGCTGTTTGCCTATGCTAGAAGACCTAAAGCGACAGCTGCAAAAATCAGGGTTTAAATCGGTCTTGATGTCGGGAAGTGGGTCTGCATTTTTTTGCCTAGGCCATGCAAATATCCATTTGCTTAAAGGGATGTTTTACTGCCAAACATCTTTTCTCAATCGCTCACCAGGGAGCTGGTATTCAGTTTAAGGCTTTCTTTTAGCTTATCGATAAAGCAAGTTGTCTCATCAAGAGAAAGAATATCAGCTTGAATATAAGGGGTTGCGATTTGCAGTAGCTGGATCTGAAAATTTTGGGGAGAAAGTGGCGGCCGAGTATCCAGATATCCTTCTTCAATTAAGGCTTCTTTTAATTTTGATAACGATTGTTGTCGAAAACCTTTCAGACGCTCGTCTTGCTTGGCCGATAAGATTTCAATAAGGGCAGAACTGCTGTATTGAGTTTGCTTAGCAATCTCAAGCAAAGAGCTTAAATACTTATCGCTGACACCGCTGCGAGTCAAAATTTCAGCATCAATTGCTTTTCCTCTCCCTACATGCCAGTAGTCAAAGAAATGCTCAAGGATTGAACCTTTGCTTGTAATTTTTTTCCAACTCTTTTCGTTTCCGAAGCAACCTTGAATTTTTCCAAGCTCCATTTGTTGCTTCAGTTGCCCATAAGTGTGGATTTGCAAATATTGAAGATAATAAAGCTCTTCCGCCTCCTCTAATAGGTGATAGACGTGTACATGCCCTTTTCCTAAATGTGGGAGTATGGGAGAAATTGGAAAAGATCTGGCATATTCAGCAAGAGTTTCCTTAGATGCTGGTTTTCGAATTTCAGCTTTAACAGGGAGGGGAATCATTTTTTCTAAAGTTTGCATGGAAGACAAGGGGATACGGCTAAAGCGTAGGTTCCCATAGCTACTGATAACATGTTCCCAAGCATATACATCTGCTTCGCGGCAAGTAAAATAGAAAATCTGCCTGCCGGTTGCTGCAATTTCACAAAGAGATCTAGCAATCTCATGAAATCGCTCGGAGTCTGATCCGCTTAAAGTCTCATCTAAAAAATAGGGAAGAGGCTTTTTTTCTTTTTCGATGAAAAGATTAAAGGCTAATCTAACCGCTAGGATGAGTTGAGATTGCGTTCCGCGCGAAAGCTCATGCAACTTTTTACTTTCGCAAGATTTTGTATCGTAGGCTAGAAATTCAAATCCAGAGGGTGTTTGTTCGGGAACGACTAAAGAATAATGGGCCTTTGTAAAGCGGGAAAACCACTCATTGGCGATTGAAAATACCTCAGGCTGGCTGTCTCTTTGGTAATCGCTCTCAATTTTATCTAAAAGAAATTGGCCGGCGATGCCCAAGCCAAACTCTTCAAATGATTGTTCAAATTTTGTTTGCTTTTCAAGGACATTCATTTGGGCATTTTCCATTTGATAAGCATTCTCAGCAAGCTGAAGGGCTTGCTTGATGGCGGTTTTTTTTTCGATCAGGGGTTCTAAATTTTTAGCAGAAAGCAAAGATGCCTGCTGCATGTTTAGAAGCTCAGCATGGGAAAGGTTTAAAAGGTGGGGATGCAAGAGAAGGCGTTGTTTTAAAACCTCTGCCTCAATTTGCTTATGCTGATAGGTTTGAAGAAGTTGATGGTAATTAGGAAATCGATCCAAACATTCTAGAAACTGTTCCTCTGAAGAGCAGCCACATCGCTTATAAAAAGCATGGATATTTTCTTCTAAACTATCCCGATCTTGTTTCAGATGATTAAGCTGTTCTTGTAAATGGGAGAGATGATTTTGGCAAGCTTGTATTTGTTCAACCTGGTGGCGAATGTCTAGGAATATTTGCCAGGCAGATGCATGAGGAGTGGGCTCTTCCTGGGCAAAAAAGCGAAAAAATGAGCCCAGCTCTTCCAAAATCCTTTTTTCATTTTGCCTGTATGATGCAGCTTGCTGTTGGGAGTTTTCGATCTCAATCTGGGTAAGGAGAATGCTTTTAATGCATTCATAAAGAACAGGATAGGAAACATTTTGCTCGTTTTCAAAAGAAAATTGCTTGAGCGCCGAAACAGTCTGATCCCATTGATTTTCTAAGTTTTTTTCATAAAATAATAGTTCATCCCGCAGGCTTGTATCCTCTTGATACCGTAAAGCTTTTCCATAATGGCCCTCTACTTCATTTAAAATAGGCCTAACTTGCTCGGCACTCCACTTATCGGGAAGAGGTAAATTTAAAGCTTTATATTGATTTTGAAACCCTATCTTATTTTGATTGGCAAGGCTATAAGGGGGCTTCCATATCCATAAAAGCAGCGTAGCTAACCCACATGCCGAGCCAGTTAAAGCCCACTTCCAGGGGAAATTAGAAAGTAGGGGGATGAAAAGAAAAAAAAGGCTTAAAAATAGGATCATTGAGCAGGTAATCCAATGGAAAATGGAAGGAGAAGAAGGCGTGGTACCCCACAGGTTCAATAGGGCTATTCCTTCGCGCAATTTTTCCAGAGGGTAGGGAGAAGAGTGGCTATTAAGAACATGTAAGCGCGTTTGCAAGATATCCCGCTTTAAGCTGAGTTTTTCATACTCTTGCATCAATTGCTGCACATGCGAGACCTCTTCCAAAGTAAACGGGGGAATATTTGGCAAATGGGCAAAGGTTAGGTATTTATGAAGAATCTGGTTAGCCTGGGTGAGGGCTTGCTCTACCCGATTTTTTTCCTCTTGAGCTTTTTTTAAATGTTCTAATAAAGATTGAATATGCTCTAAAGTTTGGGAAGAGGGCAGGTCAAGATGTGAAAAAGGAAGAGAGTGAAGAAATTGCTGCTTTTTAGCGACCTCTGATTGAGTTTTGCTTAGGCGCCGATCGTACTCTTGTTTTTGAGTGTGAAACTGCTGATAAATCTCTCGATCATTTTCTTTAAATTTTTCCAATTGAGAAGGATAATGGCTTAATTGATTTGTTAGAGCTTTTATCAGCTCATCGAGCGCTTTCCAACGCAAAGCATCCTCTAAAAAGGGAAGTAAAGCTTGAGAATGGCTTGCAGCCTCAATTTCTTGCTCAATTTTAAAAAGAGAGTCTTCTTCTTGTTTGAGAGTTTTTTGGTGTTCCTTCGCTAAACGAAGGCTTTTTAAAGCCAGATCGAGCTCCTGTTTTTCTGATCTTCCTTTAAATCGACCGATTGTAAAAAAAGGATGGTTTTTTACCAGGCTTAAGTCATATCCCCCGCGAGCTTGCTTAGCAATTTCTGCCGCAAAATTTTGGTCTGTTGCAGAAGAGAAAAGATCGTCGATCGTTAAGGTATAGCAAGAGGCGTAGGCAGGGGGAGGTAGCTGCTTTTGTAGCTCTGCATGAGGAATACATTTCCAATGCTTTCCCTCTAAGCTAATTTCAATTTTTTGGTCTTCTTCCATCCATACGCTATGCAAAGAGAGGGGCTCTAAGGAATGGGAAAGAGAAGGCCATAAAAGGGCTCGAATGGCTTTGCAGGTAGTTGTCTTACCTGCCCCATTCCCTCCAATAACCACATGAATATGCGCATTTGCTAAATGCTCTTGAGTATAGCGAAGGCCTTGCTGGAGAAAACCAGGCATGCGACGGATGTTGAGGTAATGAAGTTTCATTCCTTTTCCTTTTGGCTTAAGAGAAGATCGAGGGCTTGATATCCAGCTTGCAAAAGCCATACTTTTAGCTTGTCGTCAGAAATTTCTGCTGCAGAAAAGGGGGGATACTTTTCTTGCATGGAAGCCAGGCGTAAACGGGCAGATTGTAGAAGGGCATCTGTTCCTGGTCGGTTATTTTCTAAATCGATTAATTGTTTTGCTAAAAGGCCGGCTGGATCCGCTAGCTCACTTAAGTGTTGTAGATCGTAAGGTGGTTGCGTGCGGTTTTCCACATGCTCGATAAAGTATTCCACGGAATCAGATGAAAAAATCACCCGATTTACCATCTTGTGGATAAAACTTGGGATTTGCTGGTAAGCCGGATGGCGGCCTGTTAAAGTCAAGCGGCATCCCACTGTTTGCAGAAACGGGGAATTTTTGCTAATCGAGGCATGCAAAGAGGAGAGCTCTTGAATGATTTTTTCCTCAAAATTTTCTGCGTTCACCTGAGCAATAGAGAAGTGGAGATGTTCCCAACGGATTTTGGCAAAAGAGAGAAACGTTTTTTTTGGTTCCTGATTTGGCAAAATTTCTAAAAGGTGAGCCCCGTGATCTCCATTTTCCCCCACATCTAGCCCTTGCGGAGATCCGCAATAAAAAACCAGGGGATTTTGGTTGAGAACAGTAGGCTTGTGAATATGCCCCAGCACCCATACTTGGGGTGGCAAATTTATAAAATCTTGAACTTTCACAGGGGCGTAACGGCTCAAGGCTGATCCCGGACAATCGCAGTGTAACAAGCCAATAATCGTATCTGCTGTCTGGATAGAAGAGAGGTCACCTTGATAACGGTGAAGTGGATTATAAGGCACATGATTCTGCGGAAAAGACCACCCATCGAAGCGAACGATCCGGTTATTTAAAGCAAGGGAAAGAGATTCCCATTTTCCTTCTTTGCCTAATAAATGAAAAAAAGGTGAGGAAAGTGTTTGGGCAAGTTTTCGAAAAACAGTCGCATCGTGGTTTCCTGCCACAGCAATCAGGGGAATTTTAGCCTCGATAAGAGCTTGGACCCCTTTTTCAAAAACTCGAAATATTTCAAAAAAGAGATCATCTTGATCGACCACATCTCCACACAGCAAAACCGCGTCAATTTTATTTTCTATAGCTAAAGCATACTTGACAATTTCTTCCCAAACAGCTCGTGGGGTAAATTGGTTAGGAATCAGCTCTTCAGGTAGTGGGGAGGAACTTCGACCTAAATGTAAATCTGCCAAGCAAAGCAAGCGGATAGGATCAAGCATGGTTTGCACATTCATGCCCTTCTTTTGGCAAAGGTTCTTCGAGAGGCTTGGCCTACTAAGCCTAACATTTTAAGTAAATGTTGCTCGCGCTCAAAATCGGGATTTGGCGTAGTGAGCAGCTTATCCCCTATAAAAACTGAATTAGCTCCAGCCATAAAACAGAGGGCTTGCTCAGCATCTGACAAGGGAAGCCGTCCAGTAGATAAGCGTACCCTTGCTTGAGGTATAATCAGGCGGGCTGTAGCAATCATGCGTAGCATCTCCCAAATTGGAATAGGAGCCTGGCTTTCAAGAGGGGTCCCCTTAACAGAGGCAAGCATGTTAATAGGCACCGAATCAGGATGAGTAGGAAGGGTTGCTAAAGTGTGTAGCATGCTAATCCGATCCTCAGTTTTAGGCGATCTTGATAATTTCTGGGTGTAATAATGCTAGGATAAAACTCTTCTCCCGCATCCAAGCTATGGTGATAAGAGTGAAGGCCTGCTTCTTTAACCGCCTGAATTGCCCGTTCAAATTCGGAGCTACTGCGGCCTTGCCTGCAGGCGGCACCCATGCAAAAATGGGGGCTTCCTCCCTTTTTTGTGCTTCTGGCTGCTGCTTCCAAGATAAGATCTAATAAAGGGGAGGGATAAATAGATGAAATTTCTTCCCGGGTCCAATCATGGCGACTTACATATGGCATAAAAGAGCTCCTTGACAAGGATAGAATCGTACTGAATAAACGAGATTCTCTCAACCAATTATGCATCTAAATACAGTTTTCAGAAGGCAAATGTTAAATCGAGTTTTTGAAAAGAGGAGTCAACGGTATTAGGTTAACTATTAGAACTCTGGAGGTTATTAAGAGCTAATCGAGCAGTACCTTTTATTTAATCCTTAAAATTAAAACTTTTTGCGAGAGGATGGATTAAAACAGCGGCTGCTTTCTCTCTTAAAATTAAAGGGTTCTAGAGATGGTTCATAAGTCATCCAATATGAGAAACCAAAATAAGAATGCCAGGCGTTAAAAAGATAGAAGGAATTAAAAAAATTTAAGCCGTTGTCAAATATCATTGCCCTTCATTTATAGCGTATGATAATAATCATCCCATTTTTGGCTTAAAACTCTACAAATAACGGAGGAGGGAGCCCTTATTTGTTTTCGTATAAGTGCCGGTTTATTTAATAATTCCTTGGCGACAAAATTTCTGATTTTACTACTTTTCCCAATGGTTGGGTGAGGGAGGTGGCAAAAAATTAAAGGCAAATTTTTTTTATTATTTTCTTCCTTTTATTTAATTGCCTTTCTATTATCTCCTAATACGATATTTTAAGGATCCTTTTTGAAAAACAGTTCACGAAAGCGAGGTTTTTATGAAGATCTTTACCAAGTTAATTTTTTTGATTGCTCTATTTTTTAGTGCCATGAGTTCTCTAGAGAGCCGTCAGGATGTTCAACCTTTTGCAAAGATTGTTGCTACCTCACCTCAGCAGCGAGCTTTGGGGGCAGCTAAGCATGCGCTCATTTTTAGAAACTTTCCCATAAATCAAGGCTTTATGATCTCATTTGCAAGAGGTTTGCAGCCAGATTCCTTGTCTTTTAAAGAAGTAGAGAAAATTCAGATTGATGAAAAAGGAACTGTATTTGTAGAGAGAGAGGCTAGGGGGAAAAACTATGGCCTTAATTTTGAGGGAATAGCTCGAGGGGAGCGAGTGAGGTATCGTTTTAATCAAACGGATGGCACCCTTCTTTCGGAGATTTCCTACGTGCCAAAACCGATTCGCAAAAAAAGTCGAGGGAAGACGTTTTCTATTAAAGCAGAGCTTTTAGGGATATTTCCAATAACCTATCTATTTAAATTTAAGGGAATCAAAGAAGGAGAAATTTTAAAAATCCGTTCAACTTGCGGGCAAAAGATGACCCAAGACACTGTGGAGTATAGGGAATCTCAGTTGCCTAAAATTGTATTGGAAATGGAAGGAAGAAGAGGAGAAACCAGTTTAATCGAAATATTGCGAGAAGATGGCGATAAGCTTGCTTTAAGGTTAAAAGGGGGAAATTCTTTTTCTGCAGGAGCAAAACATTAAACCTTAGCTGGCTTTAAGTACATAAATACTTTTAAAATTGCCGGTATGTTTTAAAGTTCTTCTAAGGAGAACAATTTAAAATTAATCTTTTTTTGTACCCCTAAGTTATTTAAATTATAAAGGGAATTTCATCTTCATTTTCATCCTTACAGCCAGTAATTAATGGCCAGGAAGCAGACAACTTGGGGCTAACTTGATTGAGACTGAAGCAGGTAGGCGTCATGGGAAGGCTTACAAAAAATGTGGCTGGCAAAATTTTTTCATTATTTTATTTCTTTTAAAGGCTTTTTCGATTAAACTTTTAATAAAATTTTAAAGAGACGCTTTTCTCTGTAAAAAGCCTTTAAAATAGGTGTAGAAGGCTAAAAAACGCCCGTTTTTTTATATTTGTTCTTAAAATTTTTTACTTTTAATTAACTAAGCAATTATTTAGGATGGGGGCTTTTGAATTGCCATGGGAGAACCCACATGTTAAAATTATTGATTTCTGCCATCTCTTTATTTTGTTTTTTTCACCCTCTTCAAGCAATTATTGACTGCGCTCCTCAATTACAGTCAGTTTTAATTACAATACGTCAACTTCCCGAAGCGTGCGAGTTAATTAATACAGTTTTGAAAGATGGACCTATTAAAATTTCCGTTAATCAGTCTTTGTCGGCAGATTTTGGAGCCTTTTGGGGGCTTGACGATCGCACAATCTTTGTGAATGGTGTAAATCAAAAAGATTTTGGAGAAACGATAGGCTCAGTTATTTTTGAGTTATACAATGCAGTTGCTACAAGGGAATTAAAACGTCTAGATGCATTAGCCGCAGCTGGAAAGATTGATAAATTTTCCTATGTTAGAGCAGTTGAATATGTGGAATATTGTAATTCTTTGAAAGCTTCGGAGATAGTTTCTAAAGGGATTAAGCAGGGGATTTATCCAATAGAAGCTCATTTGCCTATTTACCCTTCTTTTGAAGAACATTTTTATATTCAAAAGAAATACGGACATTCTGCATGGATTGCTAAAAATTTTGACGAGATTGTGTGGGAGGCCCAGCAGTATAGGCAAGGATACTAAATTGCTTGGTGGCTAAGATGCCACGCCATCTAAAGTTGCATTTGTCCGAATTGAAGTTGCCGCATTGCCCATAGAGAATCACACGAGAAAGAATATAGCTTGAGATCACCTTTAAAAGCTTGAGCCTTCAGGCGAGCGAGTAGCCTTACTGTAAGCTTCGGCAAAATATTTCCTTATTGGAATGAAAGCTCGCTTGGCATTTTTAATTTATATCCGGAACGTGCTAAAAGCTATTTGGGTTAATTTTAGCAGAGTTTTGAGCAGTATGCGACATTCTATCTATTTTTTTATCTTTGTTTCTTTCACTTTGATTAGCAGCTTAGCGATAGGGCAACTTTATGATTTTAAAGAAGAACCTATCGATGTAGTCATTCCATGCACTGAAAAAGATGTGGAGACGCTTAATTTATGTATTGCGGGTATCCAAGCAAATTGTTCGCAAATTAGGCGGGTGATTGTCGTCTCTTCCCATCCTTTGACAGACCAAGCAGAATGGTTTGACGAAGCTTTATTTCCTTTTACTAAAGATGAGATCGCCTACCATCTCTTAAAGGGGGATGCGTCTTTAAACTCTCCTAAAAAATTGCCAAGAGTAGGGTGGTATTATCAACAGATGCTAAAGTACTATGCTGCTTTTATTATCCCTCATATTAGCTCGAATATTTTAATTTTAGATTCCGATACAATCTTTTTAAACCCAGTCGAGTTTTTAAACTCAGAAGGTGCCGGGCTCTATAATCCTGGTTCGGAGTACCATAAAGCCTATTTTGAGCACGCTGATCGTTTCTTGCCAGGCTTGAAGCGTTTATATCCGGAATATTCAGGGATCTCCCATCATATGCTTTTACAGCTTCCCGTCCTGGAAGAGCTATTTAACAGAGTAGAAACTTATCACCAAATGCCTTTATGGCAAGTTTTTTGCCACTGCGTGAGTGATGATTGTACATTTGCTTCAGGTGCTTCTGAGTATGAAATCTACTTTAATTTTGTTTTCTCACGAACAGATCAGGTTAAATTGCGCCATTTAAAATGGAAAAACATCAAAAACTTGGATCACTTACCAGGTTATAAAGCCCGAGGTTATCACTATGTATCCTGCCATGCCTGGTCAAGGCAAGGACTTAGCAGCTGATGATCTTTGTGTTAGCTTTACTCTGCTTTGCTTCTTCGAAATGAAAAAGTTTTTATCCGCTCTATCAAAAAAGATGAGGCTCCCTTGATTGGCAAAAAAGAAAAAAGGATGCTTTCCTAAAGGTTACCTGCGAGGCAGGCATGAATCGTAAAAAGCTCTTTGCCAAGTTTATGGGCTATCCAAAGAGGGAAGGGAACAACATGCAAAACTTTTTTAAAAACAATAACAAATTTCTTGGTTAAATCCATTTCCAAAGAGCTCTTCTTTTAGAAGAGCATCCTTTACAAAAGAAGCCTGCAAGCCTCCTTTGGAAATCTACACATTCCTTAGAAAAAATAAATAAATTTTCTGAGTTGTGGCAGGTTTTCCAAAAATAAATTTAAAAGGACTTGTCTAAACCTAAAAAAATAACAAATAAATTAACTTTTTTTGAAAATAACCTTTTAAAAAATTGAAAGCATCAGGTAGCATTTAACAAAAAATAAAAAATAAATAAAATTTCTTGATAAATTATTATTAAAAATAAATTTTTAAAAATAAGGCTAATCTCTATGTTAAAAACCATCCTTATTCACGGCAATGGCGGCGGACAAGCGACAGACATTTGGCTACCTTATGTAAAAAAAAATATGGAGCATCTAGGAGTAGCAGTTATAGCGAAAACTTTTCCCGATAATTTTTTAGCAAGGAGCGAGTATTGGCTTCCCTTTCTTAAGAAAGACTTAAGAGCTGATGCAAACACCATTCTCATCGGGCATTCGTCGGGAGCAGTGTGTGCGATGCGCTATGCTGAAAAATATCCTATTTTTGGTTCGGTTCTTGTGGCAGCCTGTTACACAGATCTAGGGAGTGAAACAGAAAAATTGAGCGGCTATTATGATGACCCATGGGATTGGGAAGCGATCCGTCAAAATCAGAAATGGATTATCCAATTTGCTTCCACGGACGATCCTTATATTCCAATCAAAGAAGCACGCTATATCCATGATAAATTACACACAGATTATTACGAATTTAGCGATAGAGGGCATTTTGTGGATGATCACACATTTAAAGAATGCATCATCGCCTTAAAGTCGAAGCTTTTTGTTTAGAAGAAATAAGCTGAGTTTGTTAAAAGTGCCTGCAGCTTTTTGAAGGAGTAAAGGTCAGAAAAAATTTCTGACCTTTACAATTACCTTAGTCTAGTTCAGGAATAAACTCCGGAACAAATGATGCAGCATTTGCTCTATCAGCATCACAAACAAAAACTGGGCTCGCATAACGGACATAGCGGCCGTGTATGTTTCTAATAAATACCTCTGTTCCTGCAGGGTTGGCATATTCAAACACAAATAATTCCCAATCTTCAGGATTACTTTTGGCATGGCTCTCTGGATTCCATAATATGAGAGGACCATTAGCCCTAACAGCTTGCCAACATTGGTATGTATTTGCTCTAAAAATCCAATATCCTAGAAGCTGTTCGTAGGAGCCTCTTTGAGTGATCCATGTAAAACTCTGTTTTGTGGAGTCGTCATGCACACTGCTTAAGCCAAAGTTATGGTCTAGATAGCGGCCAGAATAATAACCCAGGCGCAAGGCTCCAAAATAAGCATTGTTAACAAGTTGAGTCACTTTAACGGGATCTGGAATTGCAAAGCCTGTTTCACGAGCATGCAAAGAGCCAGATAGTATTTCACCCATAATGATAAAAACAAAAAACCAAATTGTTATAGATTTTTCAATTTTCATATGCCCTCCTTTTTGTTAAGGCAATTTCAATTTATAAAAAACTTTCATGTTTTGCAACAAGGTTAAAAATTTATTTTTTGTAGATAAAAATAATTAAGAGCTGAAAGTTTAGTTTTCTATTGTAACGATTTTTCTCACAAAAAGGCTTTTTAGAGGTTGTGTTGAAAAAGCTTGTGAATTTGAAATTACATTTAAATCTCCCTATTAATATCTCGAAAACATTTAATGGAGTGGCTTTGTATCGGCAATAAATAGATTCCTACACATCTGGGCATTGCTTGATAGCCATCCAATTTCTGTCATGGAAAGACCACCCTGCTCGGTCTGCTGCGTTTTAAGGTATGTCAATAAAATCTTTCACTTGGACGGGCATATGCTTGTGTGCCTCTCGAGCATAGCGCTAGTTATCCTTCAAGCGGAAAAGGGGCGCCTGTGGCTGCTAGGACTAGTGCCTTTGCCACTCTTTTCACCCCCAGCTCCGTTGGCAATGACAGGGCATCTCTCAGGAGATGATCTCCCTATCTTAGGCTTTAGGAGGGCCTCGCTACGTTTTCGCTTATTGTCGAGCTGCGTGATTTCGCAAGTGGCCTTAGAGACACAATGGATGTCGTTGCTGGAATTAAAGCCCAGGAAATTGTGCTGGCACCTTCTTGACATCATTCGTCGGCTGATGTCAAAGCATAGGTCATAGGCGCATCTTAGGCTTTATGTAAGGCTCAAATTCGCGGATATCAATGTCGTGAAAGTTGTGCAATGGAGTAGAATAAAAACGCCTTCACTTAGGTCGAGGGAGAAAGGGGGTAGGAATTTAGCGTTATGGCTTTGGCAAAACAAGGGAAAGCGATGGATAAGACCGATGAGCCATCATTAAAAGGAGTGATTAACAAACTTCCCTATTTAAGAAATAAGAATCCAAAAAAGAATTTGAGGCGCTTAAAACTGAATTTTATGAAAAATTTCATCCTGAAGGTTTTCTTGAGCAGCTTTTATGTGAGCGAGCATTGGCTGCAGCATGGAGATTATCTCGAGTAACGCAAATGGAAACGTTATCAATCGATCATACAGCAAAAAAAGCTTATTCTAATAAGAGGATTAGTGAAGTGCTTAGCGGGCGTCATGGAGATGAACTCATGCTACTTTCTCGATATGAAATCACATTAGAAAAAATCCTCTTCAGGTCTATCCGAGAATTAAGGGATTTGCAGATGGCACGTAATCTTGAACAAGCGATACCAATCACCGAAATTGGCTTTGTTCTGCAAAAAATCACTGAAGCCAGTACTTAAATTCATTGCAATGTTTTATAACCTTTTGCTATTGTTATCGCTCTTAGCAGAGGGAATATGAAAAAGATTCAAGACTATCTAAAAATTAAAGAAGCCGCTGAGTTCTTGGGCGTGACGACGACTACTTTAAGAAATTGGGAAAAACGAGGAAAATTAACTTCACATCGTCATCCACTAAATCAATACAGGCTTTATAAGCGTGAAGATCTAGAAGAATTTTTGCAATTGATAGCGATGTCAAAGCAAAAGCACTCGAAAGGAAAATAGCATGGACTCAATGGAATTTAATGAGCTATTCGACTTGCTTCAAAATGGTGATGAAATGGATCGCATTGAAGCCAAATCCGCTGCTCACGGTATTGGAAAAAGCTTTCTCGAAACAGTTTCTGCTTATAGCAATGAACCAGGGCTTGGTGGAGGCTATATTTTATTAGGCATTACGAAAAATGGCGAAACACGAGATTTTAAATACGCTATTACAGGTATCTCTGATCCAGATAAACTTCAAAATGAGATTACTTCGCAATGTAGACAATGTTTTAATCTCCCTATTCGTCCAATTATCAAGGTCATTCCTCATCCTCAAGGTTGTATGCTCCTAGTCTACATTTCAGAAGCTAACGCTCACGAAAAACCAGTCTACATTAAGAGTAAAGGCATTGATGAAGGTGCTTATCGACGCATAGGATCATCCGATCAAATTTGTACCCGCGAAGATTTAGATCTCCTTTATCAACTTCGTTCTAGACGAAAGTACGATGAAACATTGGTTGAAAATGCTTCTTTTACAGATTTTGAGCCTCAAGCAATTAAATTATATAGATATGAAAGAGAAAGGATTAAACCAGATGCTTCTGAGCTGCGCTACAATGATGAAGATTTACTGAAAGCCTTGAGGGCAATTGAGACAGAAAAAGGTTTAACAGCTCCTACGATAGGTGGGCTACTTCTTTTCGGCAATCAAGCTGTTTTAAGACGACTTTTTCCTCTCAAAAATCGAGTGGATTACATGCTCGTCGAAGGCAGAGAATGGATGACCGATTCAGATAAACGCTATACAGCTTTTGAAATGTGTGAAGCTTTGATTACGGGCATTCCTCGCCTCATTAATCAAGTGATGACAGACATCCCTCAAGTGTTTGCTTTAGAAGAAGATGAAATCAGAAGGAAAGATAATCCCATCATTCCAAGAAAAGTCATCCGAGAGTCCATTGTCAATGCGCTCATGCATAAAGACTATCGAGTGGCAAGTCCTGTGCAAATTATAAAGTATTCCAATCGCACAGAATTTCGAAATGTTGGCTATTCCTTAAAGCCTCAAGAGCAGTTGGGGCTTCCTGGGTCAGTTCCCAGGAATGAGATTTTGGCTCAAGTGTTTCAAGATATTCATTATGCCGAAGCCAAAGGGACTGGAATTAGCACGATGCGTGAAGAAATGAAAAAAGCTAACCTATCAGTTCCCTTAATTGAATCTGATCGAGCAAGTAATTTGTTTGTCTTAACGCTCCTACCTCACCATCTCTTTGATCAGCAAGATATTGAATGGCTAAAGTCTTTCAAAGCCTATAACTTGAGTGATGAAGAAGCTCGTACTCTCATTATTATCCGTGAGAAAGGTTCTATTTCTAATACGGAATATCGAGCAATTAATGGAGTTGATACTTTAATGGCAAGTGCTCATTTAAGGCGCCTTCGAGATTTAGAACTTTTAGAGCAGAAAGGGAGAGGGAATGCAACATATTACATTCCTACTCATAAACTTCTTTCTCCTTTTGTTACCCCTCATGTTAAGTCTTTATCTGAGGGGTTAACCCCTCATGCAACTCAGTTATCTGAGGGGTTATCTAATCAGATAGTGAACTTATCTGGGGAGTTAGATATAGAGTTAAGAGAAGCGATTCAAAAAATAGGAAAAAGAACTCCGCCAGACATAATAAAAAATCTAATAAAACGACTGTGTCTATTGCGTCCTTTTAAGCCCAGTGATTTAGCCATTCTCCTAAAAAGAAGTCATCGATATGTTCGTGACTACTATCTTACTCCTATGGTTGAGTTGGGTGAACTTGAGTTATTATTTCCTAGTAATCCTGCTCATCCACAACAAGCCTATAAGAGCACGAAATCATGAAAGCGATTCTGCTCTAGCCAGAGTATCAAGCAAAGAGCAAGAAGAAGGGCAATCAATCCCTGCTAAAGAACGTCGTTTAAGAGAATATGCGGAGAGAAAAGGCCTGATGAGGAAGTTTTTAAAATTACAGAGTCATCGACTAAAGATACCAGCAAGGAATTTGAGAAAATTCTGGAACGTATCCGCAAGTCACGTGAGACCATTGCATTAGTCGCTGATACGATTGACAGAGTTCAGCGCAGTTTTAAGGAATCGGTTGTCCTTGACAATCTGAGAAAAGACGGAAAAGTGGAAATCCATTTCATGCGTGAAGGATTAATCCTTAACCTTAGATCAAACATTTCTGATATTTTACGCTGGAATATGGGGGTGATGTTTGCTCGCAGTTATGTTCTCCAGCTAGGCGACAATATTAAGCGTAGCAAAGAGCAATCCGCAAAACGAGGCGTATGGATGGGCTTGGCTCCAGTGGGTGATATGCATGCTGTGGCTGGTCAAAACTTCTATATCACGGCGAATATGGTCATGAATTTGGCAGCTCCTGCTAGAGAAATCTTTGAGAGTTCTGAAGTTGAAGAAAAACGTGAGCTTGTGAATTTGATGTTTCAGAACTTAAAATTAGAGCGTAAAAAAATGCTCACGGACATCCGTGAGCCATTTAGTAAGATGATTGGATATAAGGATCATCCAACCAATTGGAGGTGGAGAGAATTGAACTCTCGTCCTGGGCAAATCTACATATTAATATCTACATGCTTAGTGGGCTGATCAATGAGTTAATCACGTTGCAGCCACCACACTATGATTAACTTGCTTCATTTGATCTTGAAGTAAACTCCTAGAAGCGGCGAATTTTACTCCATACCAAGTGAATGACAGCAGACTCCTCGACCCTTGGTCCAATCTCAGACTGCTGTGCCGATAAAGCTGTTAGGCTTTATACAGCGAGTAATTAGCTTAATTAAGCAGCAGCAGCGTAAGAAACTGAATCAGCTTCTTGTGCAGCAGCAAAACTAATTACTTTGCTATTTTCGTTAGCATTTATTGTTTTATCGGCTTTTTAAGGAGGCCAACCGACATCCTCCGCATGCAATCAATACTTGACTTCTCAGTCGAAACCGTGACACCCCCAAATATCGATTGATTCTTATGATAGCTTTTAAAAGATTAAAAAGCAACAACCTCTGTCAAACTTTAACCGGGGAATCCTGATTCTCCCCGGTTATTAAGACCCTTCTTTTTTCACAGTTGTCAGTTAAACCAATCCTTTTTTCTCCACTTCCTCTATTGCTCTCTGCGTAGCTGCCATTATAAGGTTTTGATCATCTTTTTGCTTAGAAGCTTTCTGTGGGACCTCGTTTTCATTTCCCATCAGCTCATCAAAATTAATCTCCTCTTCATCGCTGACCTCATCCTCTTCATGCTTATAGTTTCGCTCTCTCCGTTTGCGCAAAACTTCGTTCAATTTTTCTTGGGCATTTGTTGTGTTTGAATCCAGGGAAAGATCGGAGGATTCAGAGGGAGGTTCAGGGGGCTTGGGGATAGTTAATTTATTCCACCGAGCGACATGCATAAAATCTTCCAGCTTGGTTTTGAAGCGTGTTCCCAAATACAAGGCGCTTAGATTTGAAATTTTATGGGAGAGCTCTTGGATCTCTTTTTCTTCTTCTTTAGTAAAAGGCCCTTTTTTTGCCTCAAATGCTTTTAGCTTAGATTCTAGCTGTTTATTAAGAGGGTTATAAGCTTTCTTAAGGGTCCTTTCACTCACCCAAGAAAAGCTTTTTAGAAAATGTCCAAGTCTTTTAAAAAATAATTCCACCGTCTTTGTTTTTGGGGAGTTTTCTTTTTTTAAGTATTTAAGCAACTCGGTATTATTCTTGACTTTGCACCCTTGTTTAATAAAGTCAGCATGATTATCCAAATTTATAAGCATAAACTATTATCCTTGTTAAACTTGTCATGTAAATATTTTATTATATAATTTATTTAAATTCAACAATAAACTTTAATTTTCCTTTTGTTTTTTATTTAGACTTGAATAAAGATTGTGTTTTTTTAATCCTTAATAGAAACGAAGGATAAATATTGCCTTCATGGGTAGCGATTTACCAATTTAGGAGAGGCAAATTAAAATGAATATTCAAGGAGATAACCGACTAGAGCGTTGAATCGAAGGCAACCACGACATTTTCGGCTATTTAGGAAGCTTGAAGAAGGGCAAGGTTAGCAGAGCCTACTATGCTAGGCAAAGAGGCGGTTGTTTACAGTTCTTGGTAGGGAAAATAAGAGAGCAGGCATATGAGAATGGCTCCTCTCTTTTATTCTAACTACCTAATTAACTTGGGGAAAGAAAGGGAGGGCTCCTTTTCTTTGAAAAATCGATAAAGGGGAACTCCCATTAGAAGGACGCCAAAGCCAGCACCCAATTGGACCCACGAAATCTGTAAAAGCAGCCAAAAATTCAGGGCCAGCGCAGCAATGGGTAGAATGGTATAAAGAGGGCCATTTAGGAGGGGTTTCCACTCCTCTCTCCTGCGTAAAACCAATAAAGCTAAACATGTGGGAATGTACTGGGTAAATCTAGCGGCCACGTTTAAAATAGCCAATTGATAAAAATTTCCCGACAAAGCAATCAGGGAGACAAAGCCTGCAGTCATTAAAGTCGCTATATACGGAGATTCATACCGATTCTTGGCAGCAATATAAGAAGGAATAAGCTGATCTTCTGCTAAAGCAACCGCTGTTCTTGGGGTCATAAATGAAGCGACCAAATTGACCCCTCCAATCGAAATCAAAGTCCCTATATCGACAATATTTTTACTCCATTGACCGCCCAGTGCATAGGCGAGATCAGAGATAGGAAAGACACTTTCTGCCAACTGGGAGCCTAAAACGCCAATCGCTACAATTTGGATAATAAAATAGAGTAAAGAGCAAAAACTGATCACAATAATTAAAGCGATTGGAATATTTTTTTGAGGATTTTTCATTTCTTGCGCAGCAACCGCCAGGCCTTCAAATCCCGTAAAAGCATAAAAAACCATTAAAAAGGCTTCTTTAAAGTGGGTGGGTTCGATTTCTCTAAAAGGCAGCAATACAAAATGCTCACTTTTTAAAAAAAATAGGCCAATTGCCACTACGGCTAGAAGAGGAATGAGTTTCGTAATGGTCATCACATCATTTAAAAACTTAAAAGAGTGAATCCCTCTAAGATTTAAAACGGTAAAAAAGAGGATCTGCGCCATAATTAAAAGGCTGCGAAAAGGCTCTCCAGCAAGGGCAGGAACTAAAGAGCTTAAGGCAGTGGTGAAACCCACCGCTAAAGTCGCCCAAGCAATAATGCTAATCGCCCATTTCATCATGCCAACTTCAAATCCCACAAAATCTCCAAACGCTTCTCTAGCGTAAAGATAAGCTGCTCCATTTTTGTTAAAAAGGGAGGCACATTTTGCAAAACAAAGGGCTATTAAGATGATAAATAAAGTTGCCAATAGATAAAGAAAGGGGCTCCACGTATTGACAAGTGCCATCGCCTTCCCGGGAAGGATAAAAATGCTGGCGCCGACCATACTATTAATCCCTAGCAGGATAATACTTAAAAGGCCTAATTTTTTTTGGTTAGGAAGGTTCATGGTTTTCTACTTTTTTGATAAAATAATTAAACAATTTTTGCATATTCGCATCGGATGAAACCATCATTTCGGGATGCCATTGTACCCCTAAAATAAAATGCCCGTCGTTCTTTTCGATCCCTTCTATCAGTCCATCTTTTGCTTTTGCATTAATTGTAAACCCATTTGCTAGTTTTTTAATAGCTTGATGATGATAGGTATTCGTTTCGAGAGAGGAGGCATTAAAAATTTCTTCCAAAATTGTGCCGGGCATTACATCCACATCGTGCATTGCAATATGCTTTTTTTCTTTTTGCAGATGGAGAATGTTTGTATTAAACATATGGGGGATATCTTGGTAAAGAGTTCCTCCAAAAGCGACGTTCAGCAATTGTAAACCGCGGCAAATTCCTAATATGGGTTTATTTGTTTCCTCGGCCATTCGAACGAGATGCAACTCATGGGTATCGCGCTTGGGAAAAATGGTTCCTAGCATCGGATGTGGTTGCTCTCCATAAAGCAACGGATTTACATCAATTCCACCTGAAAGAATCAAACCATCAATTTGATTCATCTGCGCTCGTACAATCTCTTCGTTTTCCACAAAAGGAAGCATGAGGGGAACTCCCCCTGCTTGAATAACCACATCGATGTAAGAATAGTTCACATACACGCGTTCTTGTCCTGTTTCAGGTCCAAATGTTTCAAATAAAAAATTAGTTGAAATTCCGATAATTGCTTTTTTTGCCCGCATAAAAACCAACCAAATAGTGAAAGGAAAAATTATTTTAAATAAAAATTATAACAATATAGGCGGCAAATGTCAATTTGATTCATTTTTACAAAGAGAATAATAAAGGGAACTCATATAGATTACTTGTTAATTAATTAAAGTATTTGTTATATAATAAAAATATGAATATAATGAATTAAGTGTCTTTAAAGAGTAAACAAAGCGAGGCCATATGTTTTTTTTCCGAACAAACGATTATTTTGATTGTTATCCTTCTTTTACTCTAACAACTGATCAAATAGATCCAGAAGAGAAAGTCGTTCAAACCTTGCACTCTTTCGACACGGAAAAAGAACTATTAGCCATAAAGTGGGACAAGAAGACAAAACTTCAGTCGTTAGTACACATTGATAAAAAAGATTTAACCATAAAAAATAAGATTCTTTCTTGGTTCGGAGCGGGAAAATTAGCTCATACTTGTTACTCCCTTTACGATGTCTGCCGGTATCTATCGTGCTACGACTTCAAATCAACCAAAAGCCAAGATAATGTTCATCAAAAAGTTTATGAGAAGGTCTGCATTCTAGCTGGTAAGTTTTTATTAAAGCCAAAAAAATCCTTATATTCATACGCCGCATCCACCTACGCTAAGTCGCCCGAAAGGCTTGCGACTTTAAAATTATGGATCAAAAACTCTGAGGCAAAGGAAGCTTCTTTATATAAGGCGGGTTCAAAAAAGTATGTAACCTATTTTAATCCGGCTATAGAGGGGGATAATCCTTCTTTAGATCCAGGCCAAATCCATGATATTTTTCGAAATCTGTATATCTGGAGCCATCAGAAGGATAGTGGCTAAGCCATTTAGTGTTAACTCAAATCCTCATCAAATGGCCTACACGCACAAGAGAGTTGGCCATCTTGAGACCCTCTTTGAAGGGAGCACGGTCTCCCGCCGATAGATTATAGGCTCAAGTCCTGCTAATTGCTTATTGGCGTATTCATAAGCTAATTTAAAATCACTTTTTTCAAATCCGAACTTAACGGAGAACCTTATTTCATACTCACATGTAGAAAATTATTGAATAAATTTTACTCAAGATATTTCATAGCAGATTATCCTTCAGATTATAAAACCTGCGCGAATGCAGATAGCAATTCTATCCCACGGGAAGTTCGGCGATTTGGTTGTAACTTACGTCAAGATGGTGCAGCGTTGCCTTAATAACCAGCCCACCCCTTCGCAAACACCAGCGAGCTTGTTATCTTTTAAATCAAGCATCTTCAACTGAGGCAGCTGTCCTATCTCTGCAGGCAGGTTAGTAAGCTTATTACCTTCTAAATAAAGTTCCTCCAACTGAGACAGCTGTTTTATCTCTATAGGAAGACTGGCGATTCGGTTGCAGCTTAAGCCTAGCCTTCGCAGCCGGGATAGTTGTGTTATCCCTGTAGGAAAGCTAGTGAGCTGGTTGCAGTCTAAGTTGAGCTTTAATAGCTGGGATAGCTGCGTCAACTCTGTAGGAAGGCTAGTGAGCTGATTTTCGTATAAGGAAAGCTCTGATAGCTGAGATAGCTGTCCTATCTCTGCAGGAAGGTTAGTAAGTTTGTTATTTTCTAAACCAAGCTCTTCCAACTGAGACAACTGCCTTATCTCTGCAGGGAGATTGGCGATTCGGTTACGGTATAAGTCAAGGTATATTAATCGGGACAGCTGCGTTATCTCTACAGGAAAGCTAGTGAGATTGTTATCGTCTAGCTGAAGGATTTGCAAAGCAGGCAGCTGCCTTATCTCTGGAGGAAGAATGGCGCCTCGGTTGCACCTTACCTCCAGATGAGGCAGCCTTGTTTTGATAGTTGGCCTATCCCTTCACAAACACTAGGGAGCTTGTTATCTCTTAAATCAAGCGTTCGCAGCTGAGACAGCTGTCCTATTTCTGCAGGAAGGCTATTAAGCTTATTATCTCTTAAATAAAGTTCCTCCAACTGAGACAGCTGTTTTATCTCTGCAGGAAGACTGGTGATTCGATTGTAGCTTAAGTCAAGCGTTCGCAGCTGAGACAGCTGTCCTATTTCTGCAGGAAGGCTAGTGAGCAGATTGCAGTCTAAGTTGAGTTCTAATAACTGAGACAGTTGCGTCAACCCTGCAGGAAGGCTACTGAGCTGGTTTTTGTATAAAGAAAGCTCTGACAGCCGAAACAGCTGGCTTATCTCTGCAGGAAGGCTAGTGAGCTGGTTGCAGTCTAAGTTGAGGCTTAATAGCTGAGACAGTTGCGTTAACCCTGCAGGAAGGCTAGTGAGCTTGTTATCTCCTAAATGAAGGATTTGCAAGGCAGGCAGCTGCCCTATCTCTGCGGGAAGGCTAGTAAGGCTATTCCATTTTAAGTAAAGCTTCTCCAACTGGGACAGCTGCCCTATCTCTGCAGGAAGATCGGTAATTCGATTATAGCTTAGGCGGAGTTCTCGTAGCTGTGGCAACTGCGTTATTCCTGCAGGAAAGCTAGCGAGCTTGTTATCTCCTAAATCAAGGATTTGCAAAGCAGATAGCTGCCCTATCTCTGTGGGAAGGCTAGTAAGATTATTACTTTCTAAATAAAGCTTCTCTAGCTGGGACAGTTGGCCAATCTCTGCTGGAAGGATTGTGAGTCGATTTATTCCTAACCAAACTTTTTTTAGCAGGGACATTTGGCCAATCTCTGCTGGAAGGATGGTGAGTCGGTTGTGATTCAAGTAAATTTCTTTTAGCTGGGTTAATTGCCCTATCTCTGCAGGTAAAGTCATTAACAGATTTTGAGTTAGCTTAAGAGAACTAAGCTGAGATAGCTGCAATACCTCTATTGGAAAATCGGTGAACAGGTTCTGGCTTAAGTCAAGCTTGGATAGCTGAGACAACTGGCTTATCTCTTTAGGAAGGGTTGTGAGTCGGTTTTGGTTCAAGCTAAGCTCTTTTAGCTGGGCTAATTGTCCTATTTCTGTGGGAAGGCTAGTGAGCTTATTCTCTTGCAAGTTAAGTATTTGCAGATGGGAAAACAGACCTATTTCTGGTGGTAAATAGGTTAAGCCTGCTTTACATAAATTTAGCCTAGTTAAGTGCTCGCAATTTTCTTTTATCCATTGCCTAAGACGTTCGCCTTTTTTTTCTAAAGATAAAGATTTAACTTCTTCGTAGTTCAGGTATTCCCGCCCGCCTGGAAGTCTTTCCCAAAGCAAAAGGCGATTAATATTGAGAAGATAAGAAGAATAGCTAGCTAGTGTCAAATATCTTTTTTCTTCTATTGCCTGCCTGAATTCCAGAGGAGATAAAGAGCGAGCCAAGTTAAAAACTTGCTTAAAAATTTGCTTTACCTTTTCTGCTGGAGTGAGGTTAGGTTTTAATGGATAAACCTTCTTCAAAATAGCCGTTATTTGGGTATCATCTCTTAGGCGGGGAATATGGATGGCAGCTATTTTTTTATAAAGAGCTGGCATGACAGCATTAACTAGCAGGGCGTGCCAGCTTTTGCAGACCCTAAATAAGGACGGAGTTGCGCTACTCTCTAAGATAGGATAGAGCAGCTCAGCGGGCAAACTTTCGATGGATAAAGAAGGGTTAGAGTTCATTTTTATCTCCTGCATTAATTATTTTAAATAGCTTATGTTTTTAAGAGGTTAAAAAACTAGGAAAATAAAAACCAATTTCAACAAGCTTTAATGTAGCCCATAAAAATAAGTTAAATGAGGATTTCTTGTAGCCTATATGCTAGTGGCTTTAATTTTAATTCTACTTGCGCTGTAAGCGCCCTACTGACAATTAAGAGCACAACCTCACTAATGCCAATAGCCATTTTCTTTGTCTTTTGCCTTATCTGCATCTACACCTTATTCTTAGTGGCATAGTTTCGCCATAAAGAGCGTCGCATGTAAATCTTTTCCAAAATAATTTTTGTTAAGTTAAGTAGTTGCCCCTATTCCGGTTGAGCTTCACCAGTTTTAATAACCAAACCATATTTAATGGAAGGATAGTGAGTTGGTTTGCGCTTAAGTAAAGCTCTAATAACTGAGACAGTTGCCCTATCCCTGTAGGAAAGCTAGTGAGTTGATTTTCGTATAAGAAAAGCCATAATAGGTGAGACAGCTGCCCTATCTCTCCAGGAAGGCTGGTGAGCTGGTTTTCGCTTAAATCAAGGCTTCTCAGCTGAGACAGCTGACCTATCTCTGCAGGAAGGCTAGTGAGCTGGTTTTTTTGCAATCCAAGCCATTCTAGCCGAGAGAGCTGTCCTATTTCTGCAGGAAGGCTAGTGAGCTGATTTTCGCTTAAATCAAGGCTGCTCAGCTGAGACAGCTGACCTATCTCCCCAGGAAGTCTAGTGAGTTGGTTAGATCTTAAATAAAACATTTTCAGCTGGGACAGCTGTCCTATTTCTGCAGAAAGGCTAGTGAGCTGATTTTCGCTTAAATCAAGGCTGCTCAGCTGAGACAGCTGTCCTATTTCTGCAGGAAGGATAGTGAGCTGATTTTCGCTTAAATCAAGGTTGCTCAGCTGAGACGGCTGTCCTATCTCTGCAGGAAGGCTAGTGAGCTGATTTTCGCTTAAATCAAGGCTGCTCAGCTGAGACAGCTGTCCTATCTCTGCAGGAAGGCTAGTGAGTTGGTTGCTCGTTAAGAAAAGCTCTTCTAGCTGTGGGAGTTGTCCTATTTCTGCTGGAAAATTGATGAACTGATTGCTTTTTAAGTCAAGACATTTAAGCTGTGACAGCTGTCCTATTTCTGTTGGGAGGCTAGTGAGTTGGTTATTTGTTAAATAAAGGTTTTTCAGCTGAGACAGCTGTCCTATCTCTGCAGGAAGGCTAGTGAGCTGGTTAAACGCTAAGAAAAGCCCTTCTAGCTGTGGGAGCTGTCCTATTTCTGCTGGAAAATCGATGAACTGATTGTTTCTTAAGTCAAGGCATTTAAGCAGGGACAGCTGTCCTATTTCTGCTGGAAGGCTAGTGAGTTGGTTATGTGTTAAATAAAGGTTTTTTAGCTGAGATAGCTGTCCTATCTCTACGGGAAGGCTAGAGAGCCGGTTTTTGCTTAAATTAAGCGTTTCCAGATGAGACAGTTGGGCTATTTCTGGTGGTAAGTAGTTTAGGCCTATTATGCCAGCCAAATTTAGCTCAGTTAAGTCTTGGCAATTTTCCCTTATCCATTCCCCAAGACGCTCTCCTTTTTTTTCCAAGGATAAAGACTTAACTTCTTTACGGTTTAAGTATTTCTGTCCGCCTGGAAGTCTTTTCCAAAGCAAAAGACGATTTATGTTTAGAAGATAAGAAAAATAATCAGCTAGTGTCAAATATCTTCTTTCTTCTATTGTCTGCCTGAATTCCAGAGGAGATAAAGAGCCAGCAAGAATGAAAACCTTTTTAAAAATTAGATTCACTTTTACCACAGGGGGGAGAGTAGATTCTAGTTGGTAAACGCTATCCAATATAGCCGTTTTTTGGATGCCGTCCTTTCCCTGGGGAATATGGATGGCTGCTATTTTTTTATAAAGAGCTGGCATGACAGCATTCACTAGCAGAATGCGCCAGCTTCTACAGACGCTAAATAAAGAATGGGTTACGCAAGCCTCTAAAATAGGGGAGAGCAACTCGGTGGGCAAGCTTTCGATGGATAAAAAAGAGTTAGAGTTCATTTTTATCTCCTATATTAATTATTTTAAATAGCCTATGCCTTATCTCTGCAGGAAGGCTAGTGAGCTGGTTTTTGCTTAAATTAAGCGTTTCCAGCTGAGACAGCTGCCCTATCTCTACTGGAAGGCTAGTGAGCTGGTTTTTTCGCAAGCCAAGCCATTCTTCTAGCCGAGAGAGCTGTCCTATCTCTGCAGGAAGGCTAGTGAGCTGGTTTTCGCTTAAATCAAGTGTTTCCAGCTGAGACAGCTGCCCTATCTCCGCAGGAAGGCTAGTGAGCTGATTTTCGTATAAGTAAAGCCATAATAGGTGAGGCAGCAGCCCTATTTCTGCAGGAAGGCTATTGAGCTGATTTTTGCTTAAATCAAAGTTTTTCAGCTGAGACAGCTGCCCTATCTCTACTGGAAGGCTAGTGAGCTGGTTTTTTCGCAAGCCAAGCCATTCTAGCCGAGAGAGCTGTCCTATTTCTGCTGGAAGGCTAGTGAGTTGGTTATCTTCTAAATAAAGGCTTTTCAGCTGAGGCAGCTGCCCTATCTCTGCTGGAAGGCTAGTGAGCTGGTTGCTGCTTAAATCAAGCTTTTCCAGCCGAGACAGTTGGGCTATTTCTGGCGGTAAGTAGTTTAGGCCTATTATCTCAACCAAATTTAGCTCGGTTAAGTCTTGGCAATTTTCCCTTATCCATTCCCCAAGACGCTCTCCTTTTTTTTCCAAGGGTAAAGACTTAACTTCTTTACGGTTTAAGTATTCCTCCCCACCAGGAAGGTTTTTCCAAAGTAAAAGGCGATTAATGTTAAGAAGATAAAAAGAATAGTTAGCCAGTGTCAAATATCTTCTTTCTTCTATTGTCTGTCTGAATCCCTGAGGAGATAAAGAGTGAGCCAAGTTAAAAACTCGCTTAAAAATTTGGTTTACTTTCTCTGCCGGAGTAAGGTTAGGTTTTAATGGGTAAAATTTACTCAAAATAGCCGTTATTTGGGTATCATCCCTTAGGCGGGGAATATGAAAAGCGGCTATTTTTCTATAAAGAGCTGGCATGACAGCATTCACTAGCAGAATGCGCCAGCTTCTACAGACGCTAAATAAAGAAGGGGTTACGCAAGCCTCTAAAATAGGAGAGAGCAATTCATTGGGTAAGCTTTCTATGGATAAAAAAGAGTGGGTATTCATTTTTACCTCTTAAATTAATAACTTTCAAATATTTACTTTTTTAGGTAGCCTAAGAAAAATAGGAAAGTAAAGCAAATTCTTGCAGCCAACATGTTATTGACTTTGCTTTTAATCTTACTTTCACTGTAAGCGTTAGAGCGGCAATTGAAAATCGCCTCTTATCACTCGCAAATAGGCCACTTTTTTGTTTTTTATCCTGTCCAAAATTTATTCCTAGTAGTATCGACATGCCATCAAGAGCGCCCCAGGAAGGATTAAAAAGCATAAGAGATTGCTAAATCAGTTTTTTTTCTGCTAAGTGCCATTTCCCAGGTGTATCGTAAAGCTACTTTCCTAGCTTTTTCTCGAGTAAAAAAAGGTTTGGAGTTTGAGCTAATTTTTCTTTTTGCCTATTGGTGGGTAGACATTCTTTCATTGTGTTTTATTCCTTTTTTTATTACCTCCTTAATAAAGAACCTTAGTTTATGATTCGATTTAATTACAATTGTATTAATAAATCTTAATTAATTTTTTATTGTCAAAAAAACTGCCTGCAAAATTTTAATTAAAGTATAGTAAGTGTTCTTATAAGGAGAAACGCCCTAAGAAATAAGGAAAGGCTTACTCATCTGAGCAAACGAAAGTTGGGGCGAAAATGAAGCCAAATTAGGTTAGCTGAGCCCTTATGCCAAGAGATGGGCTAAAAACTTCCTGAACAGACTGAGTATAAAAGGCTTTATGTGGCTACAGCTGTTCACTCTAAAAAAGAAAAAGCTGTGAAAAAACTTCGATTAATTATGTACTTTTATTTTAACTAACACCGCCTAGAATAGGCAAGGACGGAAAGTCAGTTGGACCTTAAGAGTTTGCTTCGAACATTGTCCACCTGAGTCGATCGCAAAGCATAACGGGATGAAAGCCTGCGAAAAAAGCTTTCAAATAGATTCCGTAGAAAACTGTGGGATTGTTATTTTTAAAGTATACGATGAAAGTAGTGAATTTTTAGGCTGGTTTTCTTTATTTTTTCGTCTCTACCATGCTTAGGTGAGGAGGGGCAAAAAAATAAAGAAAGAAAAACCTTGAGACTTTTGAGGCTTGAAGGCTTGAACATTGAGAAGTGAAAAATGAAAAAGTGTTGGATTAAAGCGCAATTAGAGAACTAACGTTAATTTAATCTGCTATACATTGCAGGAAGTTAGACATTTGCTAAACTATGCTCAAGAGCCTATCAAGCAAGTATGGAGTTATTGGCTGGAATGGCCTACTTAGAGGAAAGTCTGCAATACAATTTTTTGGAGTTTGATTAATGGGGGGGCCGTTGGGCTGATGTTTCCATTGGAGAACAATGGGATCGAGATCTGCTTCTCATAGATGGTCAGGAGTTTGGCAAGAAGATGGCACCCTTAATAAAATTTTATCAGCTCTGCTTGAAATTGCCCACTTAGAAGGAATGCTAGATTGGGATCGCCTTGCTGCGGATGGCCTTTTTTCAGCGGGGAAAGGAGGAGGTGAGCTGGTTGACTATGGCTACAAGGGAAAAGGAGTCACAACTCATCTATTAGTAGATAATGAAGGAAGTTAGGTGGCATTTGAAATAACCAGTGCTAAGGGAGATGAGAGACAGCAAGTAGAAAAGTTACTTGATTCAGTAGATGGCCTGGTGACTACATTCTCTGAAGAAATGGGCTTATTGCCTATTTTTGAAGCAGATAAAGGTTATGATTCTAGGGAGCTAAGAGAAAAGCTGCTTAAAAGAAAGATCTATCCCTTAATTTCGTATAGGAAGATAGGAAAGCTGGAAAAAGATCGCTTCATGGGTGTTAAGAAAGCGTTGGCAAGTCGAAAGAGCGATAGCTTGGCTCCAAAGGAAGTTTAGAAGGCTTGTTGTCCGTTGGGAAAGAAGGCTTAAATATTGGAAGGGTTTTTTAAGTTTTGGCTTTATCCTATTTTGGGTCAATCGAATATTGGGTTAAGTTCATAAACTTGAAGAGGAGATAAATTTTATTTTTCCTTTCAGGAGAAAATTGAAGCCACAATGAAGCAAAGGTGCGGCAGCTATATTTACATACTATGAAGATAGACAAATGTCCCTTCCTCAGAATTTTGATCTGCAAGCTGCGCTAGCTAAATGCAAAGCAACAGGACAACCTCGCAGAAAAATGGCCTTATTCAGCGTTTGATTGGAGGCATGCTTGAACAAATGCTTCAAAAAGAAATGGAGGGGCATCTTGGTTACAAAAAGCATTCTCCTCAAGGTCCATTGCTCAGTAAACAGTAGAAATGGCCTCTCAAAGAAAGCTCTTAAAAGCAATTATGGAGAAATTGAGCTTGGGATTCCGAGAGACCGTAAATCGGAAGTTGAACCAATTGCCGTTAAAAAGCATCAAAGAAGCATTAGCGCATTTGATGATAAAACCATTTCATGAACAATGCCCCCTTGGGAATGGAAAACAGTCATTGCACGTCTAGCACTGGCTTACGAAGACAGGCTAGGTTTAGAAAATAGCTGAAACGATTTACACAAAAGAATCGAGAGACTCTCTTATTGCAATTTTTACTACTATTATTACTTTTTAGGAATATCTCTAATTTATGCTAGTATCGTAGAAATATCCTCAAGCGTAGAATTCCTACTATATTCGTGGGCTATCTTCATGGCAACTTTTACAGCTTCCTCGGCGTTTCCGGTTTTATGCTAGTATCTTAGAAATATCTTCAAGCGTAGAGTTCCTGCTAAATTCTTGAGCTATCGCCATGGCAACTTTTACAGCTTCATCTGTGTTTCCGATTTTTGCTAACCTCTTAGAAATATCCTCAAGCGTAGAATTCCTGCTAAATTCGTGAGCTATCATCATGGCAACTTTTACAGCTTCATCTGTGTTTCCGATTTTTGCTAACCTCTTAGAAATATCCTCAAGCATAGAATTCCTGCTAAATTCGTGAGCTATCATCATGGCAACTTTTACAGCTTCATCTGTGTTTCCGATTTTTGCTAACCTCTTAGAAATAACCTTAAGCATAGAATTCCTGCTAAATTCGTGAGCTATCATCATGGCAACTTTTACAGCTTCATCTGTGTTTCCGGTGTGTGCTAACCTCTTAGAAATAACCTTAAGCGTAGAATTCCTGCTATATTCGAGAGCTATCGCCATGGCAACTTTTACAGCTTCATCTGTTTTTCCGATTTGTGCTAACCTCTTAGAAATATCCTCAAGCATAGAATTCCTGCTATATTCGTGAGCTATCATCATGGCAACTTTTACGGCTTCATCTGTGTTTCCGGTGTGTGCTAACATCTTAGAAATATCCTCAAGCGTAGAATTCTTACTATATCCGGGAGGTATCATCATAGCAACTTCTACCGCTTTATCTACTTTTCGATGATGTACTAATATTTCACAAGCATTCTTAAGGACAGAGCTGTCACTATTTTCGGAGGATACCTTTTTGGCAATTTCTATTATCCGATAAGCTTCGGCTAAATGAAATATGCCTTCCAAAAAAGTTGAATTAATTTTGCCCGCAGAGATCTTTCTTAAACGTGTGTAATCCTTTTCACTTAACACTTTTAGTATATCTAAAATTTCTTCTTTTAATTCATCAATTGATAATTTAACTGCCATAAGGTTTACACCACCTAAAATTTTTGTATTACTTCCAATGTGCAAAAGCCTTTCTATCTGGCTTGCACAGGAATCTTTTGGCAAATTTTCACCCAACCATTTTGCAAAGCCTTTTATTGAGTTAAATTCTTTGCGCTTAGCGGTATCTATTGATACTGCATTCCAAAGATGATTGACTCCAGCAGCCGATTGAAGGGACATCCTATCTAAATAATTCAGGACTTGTGCAAAAAGCTCAGGTGGCAATTTTTTGTTTATTAATCCGCTTTCTATTATAGGTGGATTATAAGCTTCAGAAGCTGCTTCACTCGTTGTAATTAAACTATTCATTTCCCTATCTCTTTCTTTATATTTAAGATTTAAAAAATAAGAAGATTGTATCATAAAAAACTAGTTTTAGTAATTCAGGGAGTTTTTATCAAAAGCTATGTGGGGGCCGAAATAAAAGAATGTACATCCTTAAAATTTTTTTAGCACAAACGGTAGGAAAAGAAGCGCTCATGAAAAATTTTCACTTTGCTTCAGAAAAATCCTCTTACCCCATGCCCAAAATAATCTTCTCAAGGATATCTCGCGCAAAGGAGCTTAAAAATTTTTGCAGCAAGCAGCCAGATAATAGTCTTCAAACGCTAAAATATACTAATTGGGCTTTTTCTGCATGAATTCTTCGAAAGCTATCCACTTAGCTTGATTGGGAAGGTTTCGTAGAATTATGAAATGAGGCAATTAAAGCGCTTAAAAAAATTAGAGCCGTTTGTCAATGTCCCTCTTTTTACCTCATCGGAGGCAGAAAAACAGGGTGTCCCTAGACATGCTCTGGCTTATTTAGTAAAAAGAGGCACCTTAGAAAGGATTTATCCAGGAGCTTATCGCTTCTCTCAATACGAAACCGAAGTTGAGTTCCAGTGGGAAAACTTGGCATTGGTGGCAGTCAGTATTCCCGAGGGGTTATTTGTTTAATTTCTGCGCTCTGTTACTATGATTTGACCGATCAAATTATGCGAGAGGTTTGGATTGCTGTACCGCACGAGTCCTATCCCCTTAAAAGACCTAACACAAGAATCATCAGAATGCGCAATGTTAAGTTAGGTAAAATCAAAATTGCGCTTGGTGAATATAATTCCACATTTTTGATAGGGAACGTTGCGTGGTGGATGCGTTTCGCTATCTTATCAAGGAAATCGCAATCAAAGCCATTCAAAGATATTTTCAGTGCACTAAATACAAACCAGATCCTAAGAAATTAGGCACCTATGCAAAAGCCTTGCGCCTTAACATAAACCCGTACATTTTATCGTGCACAACTTGACATCAGGTTTAGAAAAATCTTTTAAAGCAAAACTGCGAGCTATCGCAAAAGAAAAAATTGCGATCCCGCAGATCTTTGGCAAAATCTGACGCTTGAGCGCTTTTTAGTGCGTTTGGCTAATTCGAAATGCCGTCAGCATTTTGTCCTGAAAGGCGCTATCCTTCTCTCCAAATATATCGAAATTGGAAGAGAAACACACGATTTAGATTTTCTCGCACGAAGGCTGAGTAACGAAGTTGCTGGATTAAAAGATATTTTTGAGGAAATTGCAAACATTGAGCTTAAAGATGGATTTGCCTTTCAAGGGATTAAGATAAGTTAACTTACCCATCCGCATATGGGATATCCAGGGGCTGAAGTCTCGATGTTGGCCTATTTAGGGAAAACCAGATTTAAAATTGCTATGGATGTTGGCTTTGGGATCTCGTCGATGCAGTTGAATATTCGACTGCATTACTTTTTTATTTTTGCGATAAATTAACTTAAATTATCTTTAAATTGATGCGATGAATTTTTATTCTCAAAAATGAGATTCTTTTTCATGAGAGTCCCTCTATGTTGAAATTTTTAATTGCAATTCAAATTTTCATTGAGGTTTCGCTCTTCTTATCCTAAAATTCCCCACATTTGACAGCGCGCCGCAGACAAGTAAATAAAAAAACATATATTTAAAAGCTATTTTAAAGATGAAGGTAGGTCGGCTTTCAGCAGTAGGTTTCAAACCCCTTCAAGTATTTGTCAAATGGTAAAACATGTTCATATCCATAACCGGGTGAACCCTATTTTAGCTCGTATTTGAACTAAATTCATTATCGTTAACTGGCGTCATCTTTAGTCCTCTTTCGAAACCTCTTTTCTTTCAAACCTTGTAGGATGTGTGCAAGATTTTTGCTTTGCTTTTGGACATACTAAATAGGGTAGGCATAAAGCAAGGTAAAAAAAAGGAAAGAGCCTCAATTAAGCGAACAGGAAAGATCAAAGCCTTCTTCGCGTAAGGGGACATATCGATCCTTTCCAATGATGAGGTGATCATTCGCGCAAATCCCCACCAGGTGGCCTACGGAGCAGATGCAATTCGCTCTCCCCCAGAAGACAACTGCTTTGATTGATGAAAGAGAGATTATGTGCTCCCGTCTAAGGATAAGGGGAACGAGTTAAAAGGGAAAATAGAAGCCTTGTTCATGGATACTTTGAAGAACGCGTTTAAAGAGCATAAGTCTAGTAGTTTTGCAATATTAGAAAAAGAACATAGATGTAGCGAGCCACGCATGTACTAGCTCTTGAATGTTGCACACTATAGCAAATACAAAAGAATGGCCTAAATTAAAAGCTGCGAGGTATGTAAGTGAGAAAAAGTTCTACAAAGGCAAGAAAGGAGCCGAGCAATCACATTTTGTCATGAGCTTTAAAGCGCAGGTTAAAAAATTTCCAAGAGTCGCTAGGATTGATTCTTGGGTAAAAAATAACTTACCTCAGAACTCGACCATAGTTTTCATGAGGATAGACAAACCATTAAAGTTAAAAATGGCTCAGAATCAAAGTTATTTGCAAAAAATAGCTTTAAATTTTTCAAAAAAAAAGCTTTCTAGAAATTATCTCTGCAGGCAAAACGTTTAAGGGCGGCTTGCTGTATTCCTGAGAGAAAAAAGATTGTTAAAAAAATTACAACGCGTAAGTTGTAATTAAATCTTTTTTTTACCATTGACATTTAACCTACCTTACGAATATATTATTTCTTTAACAATTACAACCAAATGAGACAATTACCATGCTGACAAATAATACTAGCTTTTTATTAAAAGCTGACCAAATATCTGACTACGTCCCAGTGATAAGTACCGTAACTAACTTGGTTGCTTTATTCCAAAAAAGTGTTGTGTTTTCGCTGAAGCAAAAAGCAGCTATTTCAGAAAGCCATTATTATAGTTATTTACAGCAGAAAAGCTTTTCTCGCTGTCTTGTCCTACTAATCCCTGTGATAGGAAATATTATGGTAGGAATCTATGATTTTGCTAAGAGTCAAGATAGCCATAAGGAAGCCACGCCTACGGCCGTTCAGCCTGCCTCTCCTTCTGTTCCAAACGCCCCTCAAAATTGCACCCCTCCTAATTGCAGCCACTCTAAACCTAATGCTGAAGGGGTTGCTATAGATATAGGCCGCCAGCAAAGCGGGAGTTCAAAAAGCATAGTAATGGGGAAAAGCAAAGTCAAGACATGTAATGCGAATCAGAAAGATTTTTCTGAGGCCTTCGTTATGGCAGGTTATGAGTTTGCGAAGAGCGAAGATAACCATAAGGGGGCCACGCCTATGGCCGCTCAGCCAACCCCTGCTTCTGTTCCCAACTCCTCTCATAATTACAGCCCTCCCGGGCCTAATACTGAAGGGGTCGCTATAGATATAGGTCGCCATCAAAGCGGGAATTCAAAAAGCATAGTAATGGGGAAAATAGAAGCCAGGACACGCGATGCGGTTCAAGAAGACTCTACTCTAGCCTTCGTTATGGCAGGTTATGAAGAAACAGCTCAGTGCTTATTAGCAGGGGCAATGGGAAAAAGCCCAAAGTAAGCAGCCCATCGGAACAATGGCCTCCTGATGGGCCTAAGTGCTGTGAACATAGTTTGATAGAGCCATTTATCGCTCTTTATCCCGACTTGCCAACTAAGCCTGGGCTTGCCAATCCCCAGGCTAATGTTGAAAACCCCCAGTTAATAGGGCAAAATGCCCAGCTGAATGTGCAAGCGATTGCCGTTGTTCACTACCATGCAGCGCCATCCTCTAGACTGCCAGAAATAGAGCTTAGCAAGCGGCTAAACGACTTGTTAAGCTTGAATTGTCCGCGATGCATAAAAGATTTAATGGCACAAGGGCACAAACTTTTAAAAGAAGAAAAGGGGGAGGCTTCTTTACATGGCGTCTTTTATCTAGCCACTGCTTATGAATTATATCGCAATCTTAACATACAAGACTATAAATTTGATCGGCAAGCTCTCGATCAATTCTTGGACAGCGTGGAAGAAAGGTTAAAAGATGGACTAAACTTACTCCATCATTTTGCACTGCAGGGAAATAGAAGTATTTTTATCTATCTCTTCGCTGAAAGGCCAAATATAAAATCACACCTCGACACCCTGACAGGGATCTTGATCAAAGAAACCCCTTTACATATGGCTATCAAAAGTGGCTCCGCAGCAATTGCACGTTTTTTGCTTGAGCAAGGGGCAGATATTAAAAAAGGTCGGTATGGCAAATATGCTAGGACCGTGCTACATATAGCTGTAGAGAATGGGCAAGAAGAGATTGTCGACCTTTTGCTTGCGCATAAAGACATTCAAGACATTTTAAACGTCCCACAAGGGGACAATGGGTATACAGCTCTGCATTTAGCAGCTGCCAAGGGATATTTTTCCATCTTGCTTAAACTGATTAATTATGGTTCTGATACTGAAAAGCAAGATGTGCTTTCTCGTACTCCTTTAGAAATTTTACTTGAACATGAAAGCCTAGATTTTGAGAGGCAAGATGAATGTGCTTGTCTTTTATTAAGCAAAAAAAGCCCTGCTTTTTTCCAGCTAGACAATTCCTCACTCAAACGATGTTTTACAAATGCTCTCGAGCAGGGTTTGTTACAGGCTGCGCAAAAACTGGCTGTAAATGGGTTGCCTCAGTTAAGAGAGCAAGAGCCCTCGTTTTTAGAAATCGCTGCGGAGGGGGTTTTTCAAAGAACGCGCACACTATCTCCGCAGCCTATAGAGATTCCTCAAGAGAAGCGTGTTGCTTATATTTCCATTATCCGTTGGCTACTTAAAGAAAAGAAAATAGATCCCGATCAGAAATTCACACAGCGTACCGATTTTTTGATTCATCAAGTTTGCTATGCGGGTTGTAGTGAATTGCTTTCCCTGCTCATCGATTTAGAAGTCGATATGAAAAAACTTGATCATTATCAGAATAATGCGCTGCACCGTGCTTGTTGCTCTCCAACGGATTGTGTCGATACTGTCTGCATTTTGCTGGGATACGATCCTACTCTTATGGAAGCTAAAAATAACGAAGGGCGGACACCTTTACACTTAGCGGCACTTACAGGAAATGTAAAGATTGTTGAGTGTCTGCTAGACCAAATTACAGATCAAAATAAGCTAGATCAATCAGATAGAGAGGGGAATACCGCTTTACATTTAGCCGTAATGGGGGAGGGAATATTTTCTAATAAAAAGAAAGATCCCTACTGCAAAACCGTCGAAGCTTTAGTGAAAAAAGGGGCTAGCCTAGGTATCTTAAATCAAGAGAAAAAAATGGCCATAGAGCTTGCTTATAAAAACGGAAATGAAACTATTATAAAAGCTTTATTACAGGCAACCTAATATCCTTACCACCTTATTACCTCTCTTTGAAATATTTCCCTTTCTTAAAAAACTCTTTCGCTTTTTAGGATTAAAGCAAAGCAAGAGGGGGCATTTAAATTGCGTTTAGAGGCGATTCATGTACGCTTAGCAATCATGGAAACTCAAGAAAGAATAACACACGATCAAGCACTTGATAGGCATTAAGCTCAAGGCAAACTACGAACAAATAATAAAAAAGCAATTATATAGAGAAAACGACTAGACAGCCTTAGCTTAACGAAATGTTCTCAAAAAACTTGGGTTATTTTAAGAATGCAAAAACATACCGTTTTTGAATCAAATTTTTTCTTCCAAAAAATTTTGATTACGTTCAAATTGTTAGTGTAGATTTTTAATAGGAGAACGACTATAGCAACGTGCTCGGCAAAAAAAGCGGGATAAACGCATCGTAGATGGAATCGAAACTATACTCTTTTATGGTAAAGTTTGGGTTGTGTGGGTGGTATGCATCCCACACATAGAGAACAGCCATCACATGCTTGGGTTAAAAAAGGAATTTGCAAAGAGAGGTGTGCAAATAGTGGCCGATTGAAGCTGAATTTTATCAAGAGCTGGGGACGTGATTTCTCATAACCTGATAATCCAAGCTGATAAGATTTTGAGTGCAAATGCAGCGATTAGTTTTTTCGAAAAATTGAAGAAATTTATCTCGAGAAGAAGAAAGTCTACGTGTTTTGCGATAATGCTAAAATAGGGCTTTACTTTTTGCCTCCTTATAGTCCTCGTTTAAATTCCATTGAGAGGGTTTGGAAAATAAATGAAGGAGCGAGCATCTACAATCTCTTTTGTCCCGGATTTAAGGGGTTCAGAGCTGCAATTTTTGGTTTTTTTAGCCTATTATCGGGTTTTACTCTAGGGGTTGCACTTGGCCTGTGCTTTAGTAAACGTATTGAGGATAAATTTAGGCCACTTGGAGTCCTTGTTTCCAATTTTTGAATTCACTTGGGTATAATTGAGATGCGCATAAATGCTAGCTTTTTATTAAAAGCAGACCAAATATCTGACTATATCCCAGGCTTGAGTACCATCACTAACTCGATTGATTTATTCCAAAAGTATGTGGTGTTTCCATCGAAGCAAAAAGCAAGTATTTCAAACAGCCATTATTACACCTACTTGCAGCAAAAAAGCTTTTCCCGCTGTATTGTGCTGCTAATTCCTGTGATAGGAAATATTATTATAGGAATTTATGACTTGGCTAAGAGGAAATACAACTATAAGGGTACTGTGCTTGCCGCTACCCAGCCAGTTGCTCCTTCTGCTCGCCAATCTTCTCAAAAATATAGCCCTCCTCAACCTAGCAGTGAAGGGTTTGCTAGCGATAAAGGCCGTCAACTCGGTAAATATGCAAAAAGCTTGGTGATGGGTAAAAAAGGAGCTAGAGTAAGCAAGGCGGTTCAGCACGACTATTCTCAAGCCACCCTTATGGCTGGTTATGATGAAGAAACAGCTCGACAATTAGCAACAGGGATGCATGAGGAACAACCCCAAGTAAGTAGTTCATTGGAACAATGGCCTTCTGGGGAGTCTGGCAGCTGTGAACATAGCCTTATAGAGTCATTTATAGACCTTTTCCCCCATTTGCCCACCAAGCTTGATCCTATCGGGCCTCTGGCTATTGTTAAAGGTAATCAGCTAGAAGGGGCACATTCTCACCAGAATATACACTCTAGTTTGGCTGTTCACTATCATGGGGCGCGCCCCTCTAGGTTGTCAGAAGCAAAACTTCACGAAAAGCTAAAGGATGTGCTGCGACTAAAATGCCCTGGCTGTATATCTGGCTGTATAAAAAATCTAATTGCGCAAGGGCGCAGACTTTTAAAAGAAATAAAAGAAGAGATTTCTCTACAAGGCGTTTTTTATCTAGCCACGGCTTATGAATTATATCGCAATTTGAACATGCAAGAATATAAGTTTGATTGGCCATTGCTGGATGAGTACCTGGATAAATTAGAAAATAGCTTAAAAGAAGGAGAAAGCTTACTACATTACTTTGCGGCTCATGAAAATAGGAGTATTTTTATTTATCTTTTTGTAAAAAGGCCAAATATAAAAACTTACCTCACAGTCTCAGCCGAGAACTTGGCCAAAGAAACTCCTTTGCATGTAGCTGTTAAGGGTAGATTTACATCTATTGTGCAGCTTTTACTTGAGTATGGAGCAGATGTAAAAAAGCTCGACAGCTTGCACAATAATGCTCTGCATCACGCTTGTCAGTCACAAAAGGATTGCGTCGATATCGTTAAGCTTTTGCTACAATATGAACCAACTCTTATGGAAGCTAAAAATGAAGATGGCCAGACCCCTTTACACTTAGCTGCATTTACAGGCAACGAGAAGAGTTTTGCATGCTTGTTAAACCAAACTACAGGTCAACTCCAGCTGGATCAGCAAGACAAAAAGGGAAATACTCCTTTACATTTAGCGATTCTGGGGTGGAGTGAATCTTCTATTAAAGGCAAAGACCCCTATTGCAAAATCATCGAAGCCTTAGTGAAAAAAGGGGCTGACCTAAATGCCTTAAATCAAGAGAATAAAACGGCTTTAGCACTTGCTTTTGAAAATGCAGCTATCACACAGGCTTTAGTTCAGGCAAAACTAAGCCCACAAATTCTGGCTAGCACTCTTCAAAGCTTTTACCTTTCTCGAAAAAAAATTTCCATTTTTAGAATCAAGGCAGAGCAAGAGTGGGAATTGGAAGTGTCTTTGGAAGAAATTTATGTGCGTTTAGGCATGATTGAGCGTGAAGAAAGAGAAGCACGCGACCAGGCACTTGGTAAACATTCTGATTACCTACAAGATGGTCGTATCCAGACTTATGAAACTATCTTCGAGCCTAAGCAAAATATTGAACTTGAAAAGCTTTTCGAACACGAAAGCCTTGCAAAAAGAGGCCCTAAAAGAATTTACCTCCAAGGAGCTGCAGGAAGTGGCAAAAGCACCTTATGCCATTATATCGCTTATCGCTGGGCCAAAGGAGATCTTTGGCAGGAGATTTTTTCTTACGTCTTTTGTATTCCTTTAAGAAATTTTACTAAAGAGAAATATCCCGCTGATAAAGAGTATACTCCTGCTGATCTGATTGCTAGAGAATATGCTGGCCAAATCGATCCTAGGGTGATCGAAGCTTGCATACACAATTCTGCTCTTCAAGAAAAAACCCTGCTTATTTTAGATGGTTATGATGAGCTTAGTGCAGATGCCCAACGAAACATCAGTCTTGCTAAAGCCTTCAAGGAGTTAAAAAAGTTATTTCCCCATATTTTAATCACCTCAAGGCCTGGAGGCTGCTCTTTTAACCGCTCTTGTGATCTAGAGCTTTTAGGGTTTGATAAAGAAGGGATTGGCCGTTATATCGATAGGTTTTTTAAAGAAGTTCAAGCAGAAGAGAAAAAAGTAAAACTCTATCATCTATTAAACACTTCTCCGCAGGTTTTGAGTCTAGCGCATACTCCTATTAACTTAGCTCTGCTTTGTTGCCTCTTTAACGAAGACCCAGGATTTTTTGATTCTAATCATTCCATTACGATGACTGCCATTTATGAGCAGATAGTCAACTGGATGTATAAATGGTTTCTCTTACGAAAGATTGGCCTGAATCAATATAAACAAACCAAAGAGAAAATTCTTGAAAAGAAAAACCTGCGTCATAATTCAGAAGTGGCCAAAATTGCCACTGCTTTTGAAGACCTGGCTTTTTTTGCCATGGAAAAAGATACTCTTTATTTAAGCAGGGAAAAGATTGATGAAGTTAGTGGTGCTGGTATCACCTCTGACGAGCTTACAGATTGCGGGCTTATGCGTATCCCTGCAGCTGAAGAGAAAGGGTATTTTATTCACTTAACCTTCCAAGAATTTCTAACCGCTTCGAAAGTTGCCAATCAATATCTTAAAGGAGAAAGGCAAGCATGCCAAAATTTTGTACGGCAGTATAAGTTTGAACCTCGCTATGGCCTAGTTTTGCGTATGATTGCTGGCTATCTTTCTCTCGCTACATCAAGCGATGGGGGTTATTCGGATTCGGATGCCCTCCAGTCCTTTTTTGATGACCTTTTTGCTGAGCCTCACGACCTAGCTGCCAGAAGTGAACTCTATTTGATTGCAGAGTGCTTTGAAGAGTGTCGAGATCCTACCTTAGTGAACCAGTACGCGGACTTTATTAAGCTTGTAAAAGACTATATTAAGTATCTCTGCTTGCTAAATTTAGACTTCGGAAGATTGCTCAGGAATAGAAATTTTCTTAATCATCCCGAAATCTTACATACTATCAGAGAACTGTTATCCGATCCCAAGACAAAGGAAAATACGCTAAGAATCTTACTAAGCATCTCGAACACAGGACTAAACTTAACTTTAGAAATAGTAGGATTAATCGTGGAGGAACTTAAGAATTCTAAAACATATCCTGATGCTAGAAGGTATGCTGCCTTTATTTTAGAAAAAATAGCAAGGCAAGGAGGTGAGCTTCCACAAGAAGCATTAGCTGCTCTAATTCAAGCTTTCGGAGAAACCTTTTCTATTGTTAGCGTTCCTGCTACTAGGGCTTTAGAAGCAATAGCAAAACAAGAAGGTAAGCTTTCTGAAAAAGTGCTAGCCTTTCTCATCCAAACTTTCAAAGAAGGCGATAGTAGGATTAAATATTCTGCTGCTAGTACCCTAGGAGAAATAGCAAGACAAAGAGGTAAGCTTTCTGAAAAAGTGCTAGCCTTTCTCATCCAAACTTTCGAAGAAGGCGATAGTAGGATTAAAAGTTATGCGGCTAGTACCTTAGGAGAAATAGCAAAACAGGGAGGTGAACTTCCGAAAGAAGCGTTAGAGGCTCTCATCCAAGCTTTCAAAAAGGGCGATAGTAAGACTAAAGATTCTGCTGTTGATGTCCTAACAGAAATAGCGGAACAAAGAGGTGAACTTCCGAAAGAAGCGCTAGACGCCCTCATCCAAGCTCTTAAAGAAGGCGATAGTAAGACTAAACATTCTGCTGCTAGGGTTCTAAGGACAATAGCAGACCAAGGAGGTGAACTTCCGAAAGAAACGCTAGGCGCTCTCATCCAAGCTCTTAAAGAAGGCGATAGTAAGACTAAAGTTTGTACTGCTAATGCCATAGAAGCAATAGCAGACCAAGGAGGCGAACTTCCGAAAGAAGCGCTAGACGCTCTCATCCAAGCTTTCAAAGAGGGCGATAGTAAGACTAAAGATTCTGCTGCTGATACCTTAGGAGCAATAGCAAGACAAGGAGGTGAGCTTTCTAAAGAAGCGCTGGCCGCTCTCGTCCAAACTCTCAAAGAAGGCAATAGTATGACTAAGGGTTATGCTGCTGATGCCCTGGGAACAATAGTGAAGCAAGGAGGTGAACTTCCGAAAGAGGCGCTGGCCACTCTCATCCAAGCTCTTCAAGAAGGCGATAGAGAGACTAGGTATTCTGCTGCTGATGCCCTAGGAGCAATAGTGAAGCAAGGAGGTGAGTTTTCTAAAGAGGTGCTGGCCACTTTCATCCAAGCCCTCAAAGAAGGCGATAGCCTGGCTAAAGTTTATGTTGTTAGTGCCATAAAAGAAATAGTAAAACAAGTAGGCAAACTTCCAAAAGAGGGGCTAAATTCTCTTATCCAAGCCCTTAAAGAAGGTGATAGTCTGACTAAAGTTTATATTGTTAATGCCATAAAAGAAATAGCAAAACAAGGAGGAGAGCTTCCGAAAGAAGTGCTAGCCGTCCTCATCCAAGTTTTCAAAGAAGGCGATAGAGAGACTGAGTATTCTGCTATTAATACCTTAGGAGCAATAGTAGAGCAAGGAAGTGAGCTTCCGAAAGAAGCATTAGCCATTCTCATCCAAGCCCTTAAAGAAGGTGATAGAGAGACTAAGTGCTCTGCTGCTGATGCCTTAGGAGCAATAGCAAGGCAGGGAGGTGAGTTTTCTAAAGAAGCGCTGGCCGCTCTCATCCAAGCTCTCAAAGAAGGCGATAGAGAGACTGAGTATTCTGCTGCTAATGTCCTAGGAGCAATAACAAGACAAGGAGGTGAGTTTTCTAAAGAAGCACTAGCCGCTCTCATCCAGGCTCTTCAAGAGGGCGATGGAGAGACTAAGTATTCTGCTGCTACTGCCTTAGGAGCAACAACAGGACAAGGAGGAGAGCTTCCGAAAGAAGTGCTGGTCGCTCTCATCCAAGCTTTCAATGAAGGAGATAGAGAGATTAAACGTTCTGTTGCTGATACCTTAGGAGCAATAGCAGAGCAAGGAGGAGAGCTTCCGAAAGAAGCACTAGCCGCTCTCATCCAAGTTCTCAAAGAAGGCGATATAGAGACTACATTTTCTGTTGCTAATGCCCTAAGAATAATAGCAAAACAAGGAGGTGAGTTTTCTAAAGAAGCGCTGGCCTCTCTCATCCAAGCCCTCAAAGAAGGCGATAGTATGACTAAAGTTTATGTTGCTAATGTCATAAAAGCAAGGGCAAAACAAGGAGGCGAGTTTTCTAAAGAAGCGTTAGAAGCTCTCATCCAAGTCTTTAAAGAAGGCGATGGAAAAACTAGAAGGTATGCAGCTAGTGCTCTAAAAAAAATAGCAAAACAAAGAGGCGAACTTCCGAGAGAAGTGCTAGCCGCCCTCCTCCAAGCCCTCAAAGAAGATGTTGAGCTAACTAGGTTTTATGCCGCCACCGTCCTGAAAAAATTTGATAAAAATGCGTTATTAAAAATGAGTAGCCAGGCATTTGCTTTAATCACTGAAGTTTGTTTTTTTATTGATTATGGCTTTTCAATTAAAGGCCAGCAGCTTCAAATTTCTGATAAAAGAGCAACTTATTTCTGCAAGGATAAGTTAACGCTCAGCTATAAGGAAATAAGGGAAAAACTACCTAAGGAGCTTGCCGAATGGCGGAGACGACTAGATAGCCTCAGCCAAATTGGGAGTTCCCAAGAACCTACAGATCGAATCTGATGCCAAAAGGGATTGCTGCCATTATTTTTAGAGCACAGGCAGGAAGACAAGGCCTTTTAATCCTTAAGTAAGCGCCTTAAAAGCCTCTATATCTATTTAACAAATGACGAGCAGGATTCTACTCATAGATAGGTAAATCCTATTTTTTGCGGTTTGGTTTCCCATATAAAAAAACTTATTGTGGCTACAAGGATATAAGAATCTAATCTTCAATTTGACCTTTAACAGAAAGCTTATTTTGCAGGTTCTAAGCTTCCTTTGCGGATTAGAAGGAACAGCATGTTGGTTCCTTTTATTCTTTTTAGACTACTATGAGTATTTTTATGTAAAAATAATTTATTAATTAGTTGGCGATTTTTTTTGTTGAAGTTTTTGTGGATTAATTAAAAAATAATTTTTTTCGGAAATGTTTTGAATGTTAATAAACTAAATAAAAAACTTATTTAAAAGTAAAAAGTGAGTTATTATAGTTTATATAAGGAAATGAGAGTGCATTAGACAAACAGCTCTTCCAACTTCTAATCTTCATCCTCCTCTCCTTCGCCATCGAAAAGCCTCATAGCGGAATTAAAATAAGGCCTATTTCTTACCATAAAATAAGATGGAATCCAATTTTAGGGGGAGGTATGTTTCCACAAGATTATTCTGCAATCCAACGGTTAGAAAATACCGATTGGGAAACACTTAAAAGAAAATATGTCATGTCTATACGCCCGGAAGGGTCACAGCTGCAGGCTGCCCAGCAGATGCAAAAACATATAGAGGATCGCGATATAGTCGACTATGCCAGCTACCGAGAAGCGATCTTAAGGATATTTCCCTCTGCTTATTTTAATTTAGCTGCCGAAATAGCAGGTGACATCGCAAAAACAGGGGACGGGGGGTATACCTTTACGGCCACCTGGTACCAATTTATAGTTACTCAGAAAACAGCTCAGCTGCCTACAGGTCCAAAAAAGTCGCAAAAATGTATCGTGATGATTAAAGCTCCTGGAAGCCGCAAATTAAACTCCGACATTGACACTTCTATTTTTACTGTGTTTGAAGGAGAAAGCTATTTTTTTGAGCGGGCAGCCGAAAGCATTAAAGCGAAAGGGCCCGATTTTAAAGGGCGGATCACCCACGCGGTGATTGAGGGCTTTTATACCATTTCCGAAGAGCTCTTTAAGAGGACTTCTGCTTCTCATCGCGATTCCAATGCCTACCTAGATGCGCTCGCAAATGATCAAGAAAACTATCCAAAATTTCTACAAGGGGAAGAACATAACCCCTCCATTCAAGGAGAAAGGCTTTTTTCGGAAGAGGAATTTACCCAAATATTTAAAGAGTTTAAATATAAAAAGCACGTGCAAGAAATGGCTGCCAGTTTATTTTCTCTGCGCCGCAGTTTGGGAATAGAGGAGTGGCAAGCCTTTAAAGAGCTGGTCAAGAAAAAGCTAAGCAAAATCCTCCGATCGGAATTGCCAAAACAGGAAAGAGAAGCCCACATCGCCAGCTGTCAGTGCGATTACGACACCATTTTTCAAGAGGTAGAAAAATTACATGCTCACCATTTAACAAGGCTAACTGCTAAAATTCAAGAGTTAGAGCAATTAGACTCTCTACCGGTATGCGGGCAAGACATCCCTATTGCGGCTCGGAATAGACTCTATGTGGAGTATTTAGAAAAGTGCGCAGAGTGTTATGAAAAAATCCTCACTTTAAAAAGCGCAAAAGGGCCTTTAAAAAATGAGCTAGAGGCAAAAAAGCAAGCCTTAGATGAGGAGTTAAATGCATTAGAAAAATTAGATAAAAAGAGTTCGCATCGGCGTATCGTAGAGCTTGTTAAAGAATTTCAAACCAACTGCGCTTTATTAGAAAAAAGGTGCCAAGAGTTAAAAGCTTCCCTGCGGCAGAATATTCTAGACACAGCTCTGCTGCAAGTAAGTTATCAATTTTCTCAAATCTTAGCCAGCACATTTGCCTATGAAGCCTATGTGGGCCGTTCAGCTATATACCATGTGGTGAATGAGCAAAGCGGTAAAAGCTTGTCTATCTCGCAACAAACTCTCCTAGGTTCAGCTTTGCAGCAAGTGGGATTTAAGCTCCTACATATTAAAGAATTAACTCCTAAAAAATATCCTCCCGAGGAGATCGCTTATTATACTGCCAAGTATGGAGAAAGACTTTTTAGCTTAGTCTTTAGCAGCCGCCATGCGGAACTTGAGGAAGATATCCTCAAATCTTTAGTGAAAGGGAGAACAGGGGAGGATTTCCCTAAATTTACCTATCTTAAATCTAAGCAGGTAAGGCGCAATGCCTATAGCACGTTTACCCGAAAAGAGTTAGCCCTGCTAAATAGCCAAGCAAAGATCATTAATCAAATAAAGCTAAACGAGGCGATTTTAGAGGTGGAAAAGCCTCGAAAAACGCTTGAACTCATCCAAACATTATGCCCTTTTGCTACTGAAGAAGAAAAAAAGCGTTACTTTGAAAAGGAAAAAAAACTTTACCTATCGATTAGCGCTAAATTAATCGGCCTGGTATGCGCTTCTAGATTAAAGAGTAAAAAGTACTTATGGGGTAAAAACCCGCTGGTCCCTTCGCCATATAAAACAGAAGAGAAGAAAGAGGAAGAAATTTCCACCCCTGCTATTTCCAACCCACAGCCTCTTCAAAATCCCAACTCTTCAGAATCTAGTAGGAGGAGAGAAATTGCTAGAGATGAACATCATCAGCTAGGCGAAGATGCTAAAAACTTAGTGGCGGCTTTTCCACAAGGAGAAGCTGCGGTCAGTCACATGACACAGGGCCCTCGTTCTCAATCCGCTGTTGTGGCAGGCCCTTCTGAAGAAGGGTTTAACAAGTTAGTGGAAGGAATGTTTAAAAAAAGCCCAAAGTAAAGCGCCCATCAGAAAAACATTTTTTTGATGGGCCTAATTGCGATGAGCACACTCTTAAAGATTACAGGGCGCTTTATCCCGCTTTTCAAACCAAGCCGGGGCCTATTAAAGTCCAGGTTAGGGGTAGCCAAATCCGCGTAGAGGAAAAAGCCAGCCTGTTTATGCAATCTAATCCTGTCATTCAATACCATGAAGCAGCGCTTCCCGCTAGGTTGACAGCAGGGGAGCTTAACAAACGCTTAAAGGATTTGCTGCAACTCAAGTGCTCCAGCTGCCTAAAAGATTTAATTGTGCAGGGGCAAAAATTTTTAAAAGAAGCCAAAGGGGAAACTTTGCTGCATGGCATCTTTTATTTAGCTACAGCTTATGAGTTGTATGGTACGCTTAACATACAGGAATATAAGTTTGATCGACAAATACTCGATCAATACTTAGATACACTAGAGAAAAGCTTAAAAGGGGGAGAAAACTTACTGCATTATTTTGCGGTCCAGGAAAATCTCAGCATTTTTGGCTATCTTTTCTCTGAAAGGACAAGCATAAAATCTCAGCTCAATGATTTAGCAGGAGAGGCGATCAAAGAGACACCTTTGTATGTAGCTATCAGGATGGGTTCTATCTCAATTGCGCAATTTTTGCTGGAACAGGGAGCAGATATCAAAAAAGTCGGGGATGGCCAATATGCTAAGACCGTGCTGCATGTGGCTGTTGAATATGGACAAGAGGAAATCGTCGACCTTTTGCTTAAACATAAAGACATTCCAGAAATTCTAAACCTACCACAAGCAGATAATAAGTACACGGCTCTTCATTTAGCAGCTGACAAGGGGCATTTTGCCATTTTGCTTAAACTTATTAACTGCGGGGCGCATACTGAATTGCCAGATGTACTCCACCACACCCCTTTGGAAGTTTTGCTTGAGCAAGATAGCCTAGATTTTAAGATGCAAGATCAATGCGCTTGCCTTTTATTAAGCAAAAAAGAACCTGCTTTTTTTCAGCTCGATAATCCCTCACTTAAAATATGCTTTATGAATGCTCTTAAGCATGGCTTACCCAATGTCGCAAAAAAACTAGCTGCTAATAGGCTGCCACAACTGCAAGAGCAGGAAGGCTCGTTTTTAGAAATTGCCGCCGAGGGAGCTTTTCCACAAACAGATGCTCATCCTAAAGGGATTTTTCAAGAGAAGCACGCGGCCTATATTGAACTGATTTATTGGTTACTTAGAGAAAAGAGGATGGACCCTAATCAAAAATTCAAAAGCCGCCCCGATTTTTTGATCCACCAAATTTGTTATGCAGGCTGTAGCGAGCTACTTTCTCTTCTGATTGAGTTAAAAGCAGATTTAAAAATAATCGATAGCTTTCAGAATAATGCCTTACACTACGCATGTCGCTCTCCCACAGATTGCGCCGATATTGTCCGCATTTTGATGGGGTACGATCCTGCTTTTGTGGAAGCTAAAAATAGCGACGAGCGTTTACCTTTACATTTAGCGGCAATGACAGGAAATGAAAAGAGCGTTCAATGCTTATTATACCAGCCGCCAAATCAAATCCAGCTTGATCAACAAGATAAAAATGGAAATACCCCTTTGCATCTAGCTGTCATGGCGGGAGGGGTAGCTTCCCCTAAAGCCAAAGATCATTACTGCCAAATCATTGCAGCTTTGGTGGAAAAAGGGGCTAACCCAAATAACTTAAATAAGGAGAAAAAAACGGCATTAGAGCTTGCTTTGAAGAGCGGAAATGAAGCCATTAAAGAGGCTTTAGTTCAGGCAGCCTTAAATCCACAACGTCTCGTCAATTCGCTTCAAAACCTTTACCTTTCTCAAGACACTCTTTCGGTTTTTAGGATTAAAGCAAGCCAAGAGTGGGAATTTAAAGTGCCTTTAGAAGAGATTTACGTGCGGTTAGGCATTATTAAGAATAAAGAAAGGAAAGCAAGAGACCAAACCCTGGATAAGCTTTCTAATTACTTACAAGATGATCGGGTCCCCACGCATGAAACCATCTTCGAGCCTAAGAAGAATATTGAAATTGAAAAGCTTTTTGAACACAAAAGCCTTATGGGAAAAGAGCGTAAAAGGATTTACCTCCAAGGTGCCGCTGGAATTGGTAAGAGCACTCTTTGCCATTACATCGCTTATCGCTGGGCAAAACGGGATCTCTGGGAAGGCCTCTTTGCTTGTCTCTTTTGGATTCCCTTAAGAAATCTTACCTTAAGGAAATATCCCGCTAATAAAAAATGTACCCCAGCTCGTCTGATTGCAAAAGAATATGCAGGAAAAATAGATTTAGGAGTGATTAAAGCTTGTATAAACGATCCCGCTTTCCGAGAAAAAACCTTGCTTGTGCTGGATGGTTATGATGAACTCCCCTCAGATGCCCAAGCAAACACGAGTCTCGCGGAAGCCTTTCAGGAGCTAAAAGAGCTATTTCCTCACATTTTGATCACCTCCAGACCTGGCAGCTGTTCTTTTGACCGCTCTTGTGAGCTAGAGCTTCTAGGCTTTGATAAAAAAGGGGTCGATTGCTATATCGATAAATTTTTCACACAAGTTCAAGCAGAGGAGAAAAAAGCAAACCTTTACCGTCTATTAGAGAGCTCTTCTAACGTTTCAAGCCTTGCTCACATTCCCATTAACTTAACCCTGCTGTGCTGCCTATTTAATGAAGATCCAGAATTTTTTAATTCTACTCCAACCATTACCATGACCTCTATTTATGAACGGATAGTTAATTGGATGTATAAATGGTTTATGTTGAGAAGGATTGACCAAGGACTTTCCAAACAAACCAAGAAGAGTATTCTTTCAGAGAAAGATCTTCGCCACAATAATCCAGAAGTTATCAACATTGCTACCGTTTTTGAAGAAATGGCTTATTTTGCCATGAGAAGCGACACCCTTTATTTGAAAAAAGAAGAGATCGATAATTTTAGAGGCGGTACAATCACATCTGATGATCTTACAGATTGTGGGCTTGTGCGCATCCCTGAAGCTGAAGAAAAAGGGTATTTTATTCACTTAACTTTTCAAGAATTTCTAACCGCTTCAAAAGTTGCCAATCAGTATCTCCAAGGAGAAAGAGAAGCATGCCAAAATTTTGTGCGAGCCTATAAATTTGAACCCCGCTATGGCCTAGTTTTTCGTATGATCGCAGGCTGTCTTTCCCTCGCTACTTCAAGCAATCGACGCTATGCGGATGCGGACGCGCTGCAGTCCTTTTTTGATGACCTTTTTGCTGGGCCTCAAGACTTTGCTGTTAGAAGTGAGCTCAATTTGATTGCAGAGTGCTTTGAAGAGTGTCAAAATCCTACTATAGTGAAGCAGTATAAAGGCTTCATTAAGCTTGCGAAAGACTACATTATCCATCTCTCCTTGTTACGTTTAGATTATGGGAGATTGCTTAGGAATAAAAATCTCTTTAATCATCCTAAAATAAGGCGCACGATCGGAAAATTTTTATCCGATCCATATAACAGGGAAAATATGCTAAGTAACTTATCCGAAATCATAAGAACAGGCCAAAGGTTAGCCCCAGAAATAGTAGAATCCATTGTGAAAATTCTTAAGAACCCTGATAGCGATTCTATTGTCAAAATGGAGGCTGCCATGGCCCTAGGGGCCGTAGCACAGCAAGGAGGTAATTTTTCTAAAGAAATGCTAGTTGCTCTCATTCAAGCCTCTCAATCCTCTAAGGAGGGGGAGCCTTATAAGGAGGGGGAGCCTTATAAGGAGAGCGATTTTTATCCGGAAATTTGTGCTGCCTCTGCGCTGGGAGATGTGGTTAGACAAGGAGGCGAGTTTGCTAAAGAAGCTCTCGCCGCTCTTATCCAAATCCTTAAGGAAGGCAATCATGCTATCAAAATAAATGCTATCACTACCCTAATAGGAATACAACAAGGAGGCAAGTTTACGAGGGAAGTGCTAACTGCTCTCATCAAAGCCTTCAATAAAGGTGATTTTGGTGTCAAAAGTTATGTGATTAGGCATCTAGAAACAGTAGCAAAACAAGAAGGCGAGTTTGCTAAAGAAGCTTTAGCTGCTCTTATCCAAATTCTCAAGAAGGAGGAAAATTCTGATGCCAAAATGTGTGCTGCCTATGCCCTCCTAAGAATTGTGGCAAAAAATGGAGGTGAGTGTGCTGAGGAAGCATTAAATGCTCTCATCCAAGTTCTCAAGGAGGGCGATTCTGATGCCAAATGGTATGCTGCCGATGCTCTAAGAATTGTGGTAAAAAATGGAGGTGAGTTTACTGGGGAAGCGTTAAATGCTCTCATCCAAGTTCTCAAGGAGGTCGATTCTGATGGCAAATGGCATGCTGCCGATGCTCTAAGAATTGTGGTAAAAAATGGAGGTGAGTTTACTGGGGAAGCGTTAAATGCTCTCATCCAAATTTTCAAGGAGGGCGATTCTGATGGCAAATGGCATGCTGTCGATGCCCTAAGAATTGTGGTAAAAAATGGAGGTGAGTGTACTAAGGAAGCGTTAAATGCTCTCATCCAAGTTCTCAAGGGAGACGATTCTGATGACAAATGGCATGCTGTCGATGCCTTATTAGGAGTGTTAGTAGATGGAGATGAGGGTGCTGAGGAAGCGTTAAATGCTCTCATCCAAATTTTCAAGGAGGGCGATTCTGATGCCAAAAGGTGTGCTGCCGAGGTTCTACTAGGCATGGTAATGATGGGGAGCGGGTTAGCTGAGGAAGTATTAAATGCTCTCATCCAAATTCTCAAGGAGGGCGATTCTGATGCCAAAAGGTGCGCTGCCGAGGTCCTAGAAGCCATGGCAGAACATGAAGGCGAGTTAGCTGGGGAAGCATTAAATGCTCTTATTCAAATCCTCAAGGAGGTTGATTTTGATGCCAAAAGGTGTGCTGCCGATGCCCTACTAGGCATGGTAATGATGGGGGGCGGGTTAGCTGAGGAAGCATTAAATGCTCTCATCCAAATTCTCAAGGAGGGCGATTCTGAGGCCAAAAGGTGTGCTGCCGAGGTCCTAGAAGCCGAGGCAGAACATGAAGGCGAGCTAGCTGAGGAAACGTTAGATATTCTTATCCAAGTCTTCAAGAAGAGCGATTCTGTTGCCAAAAGGTTTGTGATTAAGCGTCTAGGAACAGCGAGAATGGCGACACGACAAGAAGGCGAGTTAGATGAGGAAGCATTAAATGCTCTCATCCAAAAGGGTGGTTTTGCTGTCAAAAGGTGTGTGATTAAGCATCTAGGAACAGTGGCACGACAAGAAGACGAGTTAGCTGGGGAAGCATTAAATGTTCTTATTCAAATTCTCAAGGAGGGCGATTCTGATGCCAAAAGGTGCGCTGCCGATGCCCTACTAGGCATGGTAATGATGGGGGGCGGGTTAGCTGAGGAAGCATTAAATGCTCCCATCCAAATTCTCAAGGAGGGCGATTCTGATGCCAAAAGGTGTGCTGCCGATGCCCTACTAGGCATGGTAATGATGGGGGGCGGGTTAGCTGAGGAAGCATTAAATGCTCTCATCCAAATCCTCAAGGAGGGCGATTCTGATGCCAAAAGGTGTGCTGCCGAGGTCCTAGAAGCCGAGGCAGAACATGAAGGCGAGCTAGCTGAGGAAACGTTAGATATTCTTATCCAAGTCTTCAAGAAGAGCGATTCTGTTGCCAAAAGGTTTGTGATTAAGCGTCTAGGAACAGCGAGAATGGCGACACGACAAGAAGGCGAGTTAGATGAGGAAGCATTAAATGCTCCCATCCAAAAGTGTGGTTCTGCTGTCAAAAGGTGTGTGATTAAGCATCTAGAAACAGTGGCACGACAAGAAGACGAGTTAGCTGGGGAAGCATTAAATGCTCTTATTCAAATTCTCAAGGAAGGTGATTCTGATGCCCAAATGCATGCTGCTGATGTCCTAGAAGGCGTGTTAAAACATGAAGGCGAGTTTGCTAAAAAAGCTTTAGCTACTCTCATCCAAATTCTCAAGGAAGGTGATTCTGATGCCCAAATGCATGCTGCCTATGTCCTAGAGGATGTGGCAAAACAAGGAGGTGAGTTAGCTGAGGAAGCATTAAATGCTCTCATCCAAATTCTCAATGAGGGCGATTCTAATGCCAAAAGGAGTGCTGCCTATGCCCTAATAACTGTGGCAGAACAAGGAGGTGAGTTAGTTGAGGAAGCATTAAATGCTCTCATCCAAATTCTCAAGGATGGCGATTCTGATACCAAAATGAGTGTTGCCTATACCCTAATAACTGTGGCAGAACAAGGAGGTGAGTTAGTTGAGGAAGCATTAAATGCTCTCATCCAAATTCTCAAGAATGGCGATTCTGATGCCAAAAGCAAAGCTTCAGTTTTCCTAATAATGGTGGCAGTTCAAGGAGGTGAGTTAAAAAGAGCTGAGCTAGTGGAGGAAGCATTAAATGCTCTCATCCAAATTCCCAAGGAGGGTGATTCTGATGCCAAAAGGTGTGCTGCCGAGGTCCTAAAAGTAGAGGCAGAACATGAAGGCGAGCTAGCTGAGGAAACGTTAGACGCTTTCATCCAAAACTTCAAGAAGTGTGATTCTGCTGCCAAAAGGCGTGTGATTAAGTATCTAGGAACAGCGGCGGGAAAAGAAGGCGAGTTAGCAGGGGGAGCGTTAAATGCTCTCATCCGAATTTGCAAGGAGGAGGGCGATCCTGATGCCAAATATCATGCTACCGCTTTTCTAATAAGAGCGGTAGGTCAGGAAGGTGAGTTAGCTGAGGAAGCATTAAATGCTCTCATCCAAGTTCTCAAGGAGGGCGATTTTGATGCCAAAAGGTGCGCTGCCGAGGTCCTAGAAGCTATGGCAGAACATGAAGGCAAGTTAGCTGGGGAAACGTTAAATGCCCTCGTCATCCAGGTCCTCCAGGCGAGCGATCTTTTTGCCAAAATGGATGCTCTCGATGATCTCCTTATCCAGGCCCTCCAAGCGAGCGATCCTATTGCCAAAAAGGATGCTGTCGATGCTCTCCTCCTCCTAGCCTTCCAAGCGGGCGATCCTTTTGCCAAAAGGGATGCTGTCAAAGCACTAGTTGCAGTGGCATGTGACGGAGGCGAGATTGCTAAGGAAGTGATAGATGCTTTTCTTCAAGCCTTTAGAGAGGGCGATTCTGAAGCCAAAATTTATACTGCCGAGGCTCTACGAGTGTTGACGCACCACGGTGGTAAGCTTCCGGATAATTTCCCTGCCAATGCTCTACGAGTGTTGGAGCGCCTGGGTGGTAAGCGTCTGGATAATCTCCCTAAGGAAATGATAAGTGATTCTCTTATCCAAGCTCTCAAGGAGGGCGATCGCGATATCCTAGGAACCGTGGTAGAACTAGGAGGCGAGCCTGCTAAGGAAGCATTAGATGTTTTCATTCAACTCCTACAAGAAGACCGCAAGGAGAGCTATTTTAATTCTGAATATGCCCATCCCCTAAAAGGAGTCAATAAGAATATTTTATTAAAAATGGGCATCGAAGCATTTCCTTTAATCGCTAAGATTTGTTTTTTTGCTGAAGACAGCTTTTCAGTTAAAGGCCAGCAGCTTCAAATTTCTGACCAAAGAACCACTTATGTCAGCGAGGATGAATTAATGCTCAGCTATGAGGAAATAAGAGAAAAGCTACCTGAGGAGCTTGCTGAGTGGCGGAAACGGTTAGATAACCTAAGCCAAATTGGGAGTTCTTGAGGATCTATGGATCGAACTGGACACTAAAAAAAATGAAAAAAAAGTTGGCTTAACATAACTAGAGAACTGGCGTTAAAATTTTGTTAAATTTTTATAAATTAACTGCTGTTTTAAATTTCTGGGGAAAATACCCCGAATGTTAATAAAATAGCTAAAAAAACTTGCTTAAAAAATAAAAAAACTAAACATTTGTGTTTTATAAACAACTAAGAAAATGAACCAGACACTGCTTTTCATACTTCTAAGCTTCCTGATCCCCTTCGCCATCGAAAAGCCTTAATAGCGGAATAAAAATAAGGGCTATTTCTTTTCATAAAATAAGATTGAATTAACTTTTGCGAAGGAGGCCATTATGTCTATGCAAGATTTTCCTGAAGTACAACGCTTTGAGAAGCTAGGAGATAGCGATTGGGAAACCCTTAAAAGAAAATATGTGATGGATATCCAGCCGGGAGAGCCGCCACTGCAGGCTACCCAGCAGATGCAAGCCTGTATAAGGGATCGCGATGTCGTCGACTATGCCAGCTACCGAGAAGCGATCTTGCGAATATTTCCCGCCAATTATTTTAATTTAGCCGCCGAAATAGCAGGTAGCATCGCAAAAACAGCTGAGGGTGGGTATACCTTTACGTCAGTATGGTACCAATTTATCGTCACGCAGAAGACAGCTCGTTTACCTACAGGCTTGGAAAGCTCCGAGAAATGTTTGATTGCGATTAAAGCTCCTGGAAGTCGCAAATTAACCTCTGATATTGACACTTCTATTCATACCCTCTTTAAAGGAAAAAGCTCTTTTTTTGATTGCGTAGCAGAGAGAATTAAGGTGAAAGGGCCTGATTTTGAAGGGCGGATCACTAATGCGGTGATTGAGGGTTTTTATAGCATCTCGGAAGAATTATTTAAAATGACTTCTTCTTCTCATCGAGATTCAAATGCCTATCTAGATACTTTAGCAAATGATCAAGAAAACTATCCAAAATTTCTCAACAACGAAGAAAATAATCCCTCCATTCAAGGAGCAAGGCTTTTTTCGGACGAAGAATTTACGCAAAAATTTAAAGAGTATAAACATGCAAAGCACGTGCAAGAAATAGCGGCCAGTTTATTTTCTCTGCGCCAAAGCTTGGAAGAGGAGGAATGGCAAGTATTTAAGGAGCTAGTAAAGCAAGTGCTAAGTGAAATACTAAAGGAGCTAAGCGAAACACTCCCCTCAGAGTTATCTGAAGATAGCCTAGAGGCTCACATCTTACCCTGTCAACAAGATTGTGACACTATTTTTCAAGAGGTTGAAAGCTTCCATAATCGCCACCAGGTCGTTCTTGAAAAGAAAACACAAGAGCTAAGGCGATTAGATCCTCTACCAGTGCGCGAGCAAGATATTTCTATTGCGGCTCTCAATAGGTTGTATGTAGAGTATTTAGAAAAATGTGCCACTTGCCACGAAAAAATCCTAAATTTAAGAAAAGAGAAAAAACCTTTAATTGATCAATTAGGGGAAGAAAAGGCCAAACTCCATAAAGTAAAGGCCGTGTTAGAAAGATTAGGTGGGGAGAGCGATGATGAAGACACCCAAGAGCTTATCGAAAAAAAGCAGAGGGAATACGCTTTAGCAGAAAAAAAATACAGGCAGTTGCAAGAGGCGCTGCACGAAAACCTCATAAGAACAGCTCAGCTGCAAGTTGACTACCACCGCCATCAAATCCTAGCCAGCACATTTGCCAACGAGGCTTATGTCTGCCGTTCGGCTGTGTACCATGTGGTGAAGGGACAAAGTGGGGTGAAAGATTTTTCCCTTTCCCAACAAATTCTCCTGGGCTCAGCTCTTCAGCAAGTAGGCTTTAAGCTGCTGCATACTAAAGAATTCCTCCACAAAAATAAGTCGCCGGAAGAGGTGGCCTACTATACCGCCAAGTATGGGCAGCGGCTTTTTAACCTCGTTTTTAATGGGCGCGATGCGGCGCTTAATGATGTAATCATCCAATATTTAGCCCAAGGTAGAATAGGAAAGGGCTTGCCTAAATTTACCTACCTTAAATCTGAAGAGGTAAGAGGGAATGCTTATCCTACTTTGGGACAAGAAGAACTAGCTCTTTTAAACAGCCAAGTAAAAATCATTCAGCACATCAAGTTCAACCCTCACATTTCAGATGCCGAGAAGCCTAAAAAAACGCTGGAGTTAATCCAAAGTGCAGGGCAACAAAAGCTCGATTTTGAAAATGAAAAAAAACTCTACTTATCGCTTAGCGCTAAACTAATCGGTTTAGTGTACGCTTCTAGGCTAGAGCAAAAGGGGTACCTGTGGGGAGGTAATCCACGCATCCCTTTGCTAACTCAAGCTGTGAAAGAAGAAATAGAAGGCTCGACATCTGTTATTTCTTCTACAGCGCCCCTCCACTCTCTCCCGCCCCTGGGGCCAACGACTAGAGGTATTGCTGTAGATATAGGCCGCCAGCTAGATGAACGCGCAATAGGCATGGTGATGGGGGCGCAACAAGCATGGGCAAGGGATGCGGTTCAGAAAGGTGACACTTTTTCTCTAGTTGGCGGGGGCTATTCTGGAGAAACAGTTCGAGGAATAGCAGCAGACCTACGTAAAAATAGCCCAAAGTAAGTAGCCCCTCGGAGCTAGGGCCTACCGATGGGGTTAATTTCTGCGAGCATAGCCTTAAAGAACCATTTAGGGCTCTTTATCCCGATTTGCCAACTCAGCTTGGGGTTGCTAACCCCCAGGCTAGCGCTGAAAATCCCCAGTTAGTAGGGGAAAATGCTCAGCTGACTGTGCAAGCTTGTGCCGTTGTTCACTACCATGGGGCGCCCACCCCGAGATTGCCAGGGGCAGAACTTAACAAGCGCTTAAAGGACTTGCTGCAACTCAAGTGCCCCTCTTGCCTAAAAGATTTAATGGCGCAAGGGCATAAACTTTTAAAAGAAGCCAAAGGGGAAGCTTTGCTGCATGGGGTCTTTTATCTAGCCACAGCTTATGAGTTGTATGGCACGCTTAACATCCAGGGAGATAAATTTGATCGACAAACACTCGATCAATACCTAGACACCTTAGAGAAAAGTTTAAAAGAGGGAGAAAACTTACTGCATTATTTTGCGGCTCAGGAAAATCTCAGTATTTTTAGTTATCTTTTCTCTGAAAGACCAAGCATAAAATTTCAACTCAATGACTTAGCCGGGGAAGGGATCAAAGAAACGCCTTTACATGTAGCTATCAAGAATGGATTTACACCTGTGGTGCAATTTTTGCTTGATCAAGGAGCAGATGTAAAAAAACTCGATAGCTCTCAGAATAATGCTCTGCATCATGCTTGTCAGTCGCAAAGAGATGGTGTCGATATCGTCCCCATTTTGCTAGAATACGACTCTACTTTTATGCAAGCTAAAAACAGCGATAGCCAGACACCTTTACATTTAGCGGCCCTTGCAGGAAATGAAAAGAATGTAGAATACTTGCTAGGCCAAAATGCAGATCAAACCAAGCTGGATCAGCAAGATAGAGAGGGGAACACCCCTTTGCATTTAGCAATCATGGGGTGGGGTAAATCTTCTTTGGTTAAAGCCAAAGACCGTTATTGTAAAAGTGTCGAAGGATTAGTAAAAAAAGGGACCAGCCTAGATATCTTAAATCATGAGAAGAAAACAGTATTAGCGCTTATTTTTGAAAACGAAAACATTACACATAGTTTGGTTCAGGTAAAACTAAGTCCCCAACTTTTGGTTAGTTCTCTTCGAAACCTTTACCTTTCTCAAAAAACTCTCTCTATTTTTAGGATTAAATCAAGTCAAGAGTGGGAATTTAAGGTCCCTTTAGAAGAAATCTATGTGCGTTTAGCGATCATTGAGAATCAAGAAAGAAAAACATGCGATCAAAAACTGGATAAGCATTCTAATTATATCCAAGATGGCCGTATCCCGACCTATGAAACCATCTTCGAACCTAAGAAAAATATTGAAATTGAAAACCTTTTCGAACACGCAAGCCTTAAGGGAAAAGATAAAAGAATTTACCTGCAAGGTGCCGCTGGAATTGGCAAGAGTACTCTCTGTCACTACATCGCTTATCGTTGGGCAAAAAAGGATCTTTGGCACGACCTCTTTGCTTGCCTTTTTTGGATTCCTTTAAGAAATCTTACTCTAAGGAAATATCCCGCTGATAAAGAGTATACTCCCGCTGATTTGATTGCGAAAGAATATATAGGAAAAATTGATCGTAGCGTTATTGTGGCATGTATCAACAATGCTGCTTTCCGAGCTAAGACCCTGCTGGTGCTAGACGGTTATGATGAGCTTTCCTCAGAAGCCCAAGCAAACACCAGCCTTGCTAAAGCCTTTCAAAAGCTAAAAGAGTTATTTCCTCATATTTTAATCACTTCAAGGCCTGGAAGCTGCTCTTTTAACCGTTCTTGTGAGCTAGAGCTTTTAGGCTTTGATAAAGAAGGGGTTGATCGTTATATCGATAAATTTTTTAAACAATCTCAAGCAAAAGAGAAAAAAGCAAAGCTTCACCGCCTTTTAAAGAATTCTCCTAACGTTTCAAGTCTTGCGCACATTCCTATTCATTTAACCTTGTTGTGTTGCCTCTGTAACGAAAACCCAGAGTTTTTTGATTCTGATCAAGCCATTACGATGAGCGCTATTTATGCCCGCGTAGTTAGCTGGATGTATAAGTGGTTTCTTTTAAGAAAGATTGATCAAGGACAATCGAAACAAACTAAAGAGCAAATTTTGGTAGAAAAAAACCTGCGTCAAAATCCAGAAGTAGCCAAAATTGCCACCGTTTTTGAAGAAATGGCTGACTTTGCTATGAAAAACGACACCCTTTATTTAAGCAAGCAAGAAATCGAAGACTTTAAGGGTAACAAAATCTCGTCCAATGAGCTTGCAGATTGTGGATTGATGCGTATCCCTGAAGCAGAAACTAAAGCTGAAGAAAAGGGATATTTCATCCACTTAACCTTCCAAGAGTTTTTAACTGCTTCAAAAGTTGTTAATCAATACCTTAAAGGAGAAAGACAAGCATGCAAAGAATTTGTACGCAATTACAAGTTTGAGCCCCGCTACGCACTCGTTTTACGCATGATTGCCGGCTATCTTTCCCTCGCTACTTCAAGCAATCGGCGCTATGCGGAGACGCTTCAATTCTTTTTTGATGATCTTTTTGCTGCGCCTCAAGATTTTGCTGTCAGAAGCGAGCTCAATTTGATTGCGGAGTGCTTTGAGGAGTGCCAAAATCCCACTATAGTGAGGCAGTATAAAGGCTTTATTGAGCTTGTAAAAGACTATATTATCCGCCTCTCTTTGTTAGATTTAGTCTGTGTACGGTTGCTTAGAAATAAAAATCTTCTTAATCACCCGCAGGTAACGTGTGCGATCGGAGAATTGTTATCCGAGCCGCAAAGTAGGGAAAGTATGCTAAGGAGCTTGCACCACATCATAATAAAGGGGCAAACGTTAGCTCCAAAAATCGTAAGCTTCATTGCTCGAATTCTTAAAAACTCTGTTGGCGATCCCGCTGTTGAGGAGAATGCTATTGACGTTCTAAGGGCGGTGGCGGAGCAAGGAGGAAAGCTTCCCGAGGAAGCGGTAGGCGCTCTCATCCAAATTGGTGAGAGAGGCGATGGTTATATTAAATGTTGTGCTATCAATGCTCTAGTAACGGCGGCGCAGCAAGGAGGTGAGTTTACTGAGAAAGCGCTAGCTGCTCTTATCCAAATTCTTGAGAAGGGCGAATCTGCTGACGCAGCGTTTGCTGCCTATGTCCTAAGAGCCGTGGCAAAGCAAGGAAGAGAGCTTCCTGAGGAAGCGGTAGACGCTCTCATCCAAGTTCTTGAGAAGGGGAGCCTGAATGCTAAACGCCCTGCTGCCGATGCTTTAAAAGTAGTGACAAAGCAAGGAGGAGAACTTGTAGAGAAAGCGCTAGCTGCCCTCATCCAAGTTCTTAAGAAGGGCGACCCGGATGCTAAAAGATCTGCTGCCGATGCTTTAAAAGTAGTGGTAAAGCAAGGAGGAGAGCTTGCTGAGAAAGCGCTAGCTGCCCTCATCCAAGTTCTTGAGAAGGGTGAACCTGAGGCTAAACGCCCTGCTGCCGATGCTTTAAAAGTAGTGGTAAAGCAGGGAGGAGAGCTTGCAGAGAAAGCGCTAGCTGCCCTCATCCAAGTTCTTGGAGAGGACGGTTTGGATGATAAAAGCTCTGCTGCCTATGCTGTATTAACGATGGCAAAGCAAGCACGAGAGCTTTCTCTTTCTAAAGAAGCGGTAGATATCCTCCTCCAAATTTTTGAGGAGGGCGACCTGGATGCTAAAAGATCTGTTGCCGCTGTTTTAAAAGTAGAGGCAATGCAAGCAGGAGAGCTTCCTAAAGAAGCCTTCGATATTCTCCTCCAAATTTTTAAGAAGGGCGACTCGGATGCTAAAAGATCTGCTGCCGGGGCTTTAGAGGCAGTGGCAATGCAAGCAGGAGAGCTTCCTAAAGAAGCGGTAGATGCCCTCATCCAAGTTTTTAAGAAGGGCGACCCGGATGATAAAAGCTTTGCTGCCGCTGTTTTAAAAGTAGTGGCAATGCAAGCAGGCGAACTTACTGAGGAAGCGGTAGATGCTCTCACCCAAGTTCTTAAGAAGGGTGGCCCGGATGCTAAAATCTATGCTGCCGCTGTTTTAAAAGTAGTGGCAATGCAAGCAGGCGAACTTACTGAGGAAGCGGTAGATGCTCTCATCCAAGGTCTTAGGAAGGGCGACTCGGATGCTAAAAGATCTGTTGCCGATGCTTTAAAAGTAGTGGCAATACAGGCAGGAGAGCTTCCTAAAGAAGCGGTAGACGCCCTCATCCAAATTTTTGAGAAAGGCGATCCGGATGCTAAAATCTATGCTGCCTATGCTGTAGGAGCGGTGGCAAAACAAGCAGGCGAACTTACTGAGAAAGCGCTAGCTGCTCTCATCCAAGTTCTTAAGAAGGACGGCCCGGATGCTAAAAGATCTGCTGCCGATGCTTTAGGAATAGTGGCAATGCGAGCAGGAGAGCTCCCTAAAGAAGCGGTAAATGTACTTCTCCAAATTTTTGAGAAGGGCGATCCTGATGCTAAAATCTATGCTGCCTATGCTGTATTAACGATGGCAAAACAAGCAAGCGGACCTGCTGAGAAAGCTCTAGCTGCTCTTATCCAAATTCTTGAGAAGGGCGAGCCGGATGATAAAAGCTCTGCTACCTATGCTGTAGGAATAGTGGCCTTACGAGGAGGAAAGATTCCTAAAGAAGCGCTAGCTGCCCTTGTCCAATTTCTTGAGAAGGGCGACTCGGATGATAAAAGCTTTGCTGCCGAGGCTTTAGAAGCGGTGGCAATGCAAGCAGGAGGGCTTCCTAAAGAAGTGGTAGATGTTTTCATCCAAATTGTTGAGAAGGGCTATGTTGAGGCTGAAAGGTTTGCTACTCATGTTCTAAGAGCCGTGGCACAACAAGGAGGTGCGTTTAATGAGAAAGCGTTAGCTGCTTTCAGCCAAATAATTGAAAAGAACGCTTCTATTGCTACTTCTGCTATCCCAAAAAAAGTCAATAAAAAGGCTTTATTAAAAATGGGCATCAAAGTATTTCCTTTAACCGCTAAAGCTTGTTTTGTTAATGAGGACAGCTTTTCAGTTAAAGGCCAGCAGCTTCAAATTTCTGACCAAAGAACCACTTATGTCAGCGAGGATGAACTAATGCTCAGCTATGAGGAAATAAGGGAAAAGCTACCTGAGGAGCTTGCTGAGTGGCGGAAACGACTAGATAGCCTAAGCCAAATTGGGAGTTCTTGAGGATTTGCGGATCGAGCTAGACGCTAAAAAGATGAAAAAAAATTGGCTTAATACAACTAGAAAACAGGTATTTAATTAAGCGAACGGGAAAAATCAAAACCTTCTTCTCGTAAAGAGACATATCGATCCTTGCCTATAATGAGGTGATCATTCACGCAAATCCCCACCAGGCGGCCTACGGCTACCAGGGTTTTGGTCACTTCCAGATCTTCTTTGGAGGGAGTTGGATCTCCACTGGGATGATTATGCGCTAGAATCATGCCAGCAGCCCGGTGCCGGATAGCGGGATAAAAAACTTCGCGCGGATGGACAAGGGTGGCTGTTAAAGTTCCAATCGCAATAGTGGGAGAGCAAATCACATACCCTTTGACATCTTGTAAAATGGTGACAAAATGTTCTTTCATCTCTTTTTCAAGATCGTCCTTAATCAAATGATAAGCATGCAAAGGGGTTTTAATCTGAAATTTAGCTGAAGCTTGCGTTCGAGATAAGCGCTTTCCCAAATTTAAGGCGGCTTTCAATTGAATCGCTTTTGCTATGCCTAATCCTTTGATTTGACATAGTTCTTCGACTGTCGCGTCGGCTAAATTTTGCAAAGAGCCGAAGCGGCTCATAATCTCTTGAGAAAGTTGCAAAATAGGCATCCCTCTCATCCCACTTCCAAGCAAGACAGCAATGAGCTCAACAGATGAAAGCACATCTGCCCCATGCTTTAGAAGCCTTTCGCGGGGCCTATCGGCTATAGGAAGACTCAAAACGGAATAAGAAGCATCCACTTCATTCATGAATTCACGTAATCTTTTAATTTATTTGCCAGGGCAATTGGAAGATCCACTTCTATCAGCACATCATTTTCTTCGTAATCTTGAGAGATCACATTCCCACTTCTCCGGATTTCGCTGACAAGAGCATATTCACTTTGAGGAATTCGCAAAGTTAAGGTTTGCCTTTGTTGGCTGAGCTCTCGAAGCATCATTTCTTCAAGTTCTTCAAATCCGCGGTGATGTAAAGCTGAAATAGGGATGGTACGAGGATATTCTAATCTTAAACGGGTAGCTAGTTCATTTTGTTCAGCTTGATCGATCTTGTTTAAAATTGTGATAATGGGTTTATTGCCTGCACCTAGCTCTCGCAAGACCTCCACGGTTGTCCTCGCTTGTTCCAGAGCCATTGGATGGGTGGCATCAATCACGTGCAATAAGATATCGGCTTGGATGGCCTCTTCCAGCGTGCTTTTGAAAGCAGCGACCAGCAGGTGAGGAAGCTTGCGAATAAAGCCCACTGTATCGATAAGTAGGACTTCTTGCCCGGTGGATAAAGAAAATTTTCGAGTAGTCGTGTCTAATGTTGCAAACAACTTGTCTTCCACAAAAACATCGGCCTCGGTCAAAGCATTCAAAAGCGTCGATTTGCCTGCATTGGTATACCCCACTAGGGCAAAAACAGGGATGGTGGAACGTGTGCGGGCAACGCGTTGAATTTCTCGATGTTCTTTAACTTCGCGGATCTCTGCTTGCAATTGTTCTAAACGTTTTTTGATGAGGCGCCTATCAATTTCAATTTGCTTTTCTCCCTCTCCTTTTAGGTAAGCACCTCCCCCGGCTCCTCCTGATCCGTGCTGGCGGGATAAGTGTGACCACAATCGCTTTAAGCGGGGGGCTTGATACTTAACGCGCGCATATTCAATCTGCAAGCGCGCTTCTTTTGTTCTGGCGCGTTGAGCAAAGACCTCTAAAATCACTTCTGTTCGATCCATCACACTTAACTGGAAAGATTTTTCCAGATTGCGTTGTTGGCTGGGAGAAATTTCATCATCAAAAATTATAAGGTCGGCCTCACGTTCTTTACTGAGAACCACTAATTCTTCTAATTTGCCCTGAGTCACGAAAGTGGCAGCATCAATCTTGCGAATAAGACAAGGGACTTTTGCGACAATTTCTACTCCGTATGTTTCGGCAAGTAATTCGAGCTCATCTAAATGCTCTTCACAAATCGCACGCTGGTCGTTACCGTTGTAGGTAGACACAAGTAAAGCTTTTTTCTTTTCTTGGAAATTTTCTTCTTGAGTGGGTAGTTTAGGTTCCTTTTGCACTTTTTTCCTCCAAAGTTGCAGAAAAGCAATTTAAACATTTTCTCTTATTTTTTCTAGTAGATGCGCAATGATAGTTAAGATTCAACTCTTTTTTTAATGGGAAAGAAGATTTTGGAAGTCCTTCCTTGTGTGAAAACATTTAGGCGAATTGGGGCGAAAAATTTAAGGAAAGGCCATCATAAGCTAGGCGTACATGAGATGGAAGATAGGCGTTTGTTTGGTCGTGGTCGAGCTCATGGGCAATGTGGGTAAACCAAACTTGTTTGGCTTTCACTTTTTCTGAAAAGGCTAAGGCTTCATCGACTGTTAAGTGTAGAGGGGAGGGATTAAAGCGCAAAGCACTGATAATTAAAATTTCCGTTCCAGCTAAATCTTCAAATATGGATTCAGGGTAATGGCGGATATCGGAGACAAAGGATAAATTTCCACATTTGAAACCATTTACAGCCATTCCTCCTTGCTCATAAGTAAAATAGCGGAGTCTTAAAGATGAAAAATTGGTTTCTCCCCGTTCGCTTTCTAAAAAGCTGATACGCATTTGGGTAATAAGTTTATAAGATTCTTGCTGTTGAAAGATGTAAGCATATCGATATTTAAGTTCTTCATAGGTAGCCTTCGACATTAAGCATTCTAGCGCCTGTTGAGTATGCATATAATAGACGCGCAAGTCATCGATGCCTCCGCTGTGATCGTAGTGGGCGTGGGTAAAAATGACCCCGTCCAAGCGATCAATGTGGTGAATAAGGGCTTGATTGCGGTGGTCTGGTCCTGCATCGATCAAAACTTTTTTATCATTCACTTTTATTAATCCCGAGGGGCGCATCCGTTTGTTGTAGAGGGAAGGGGAGGAACACACTTCACAGCGGCAACCGATAACGGGGATCCCCATGGAGCCTCCTGTTCCTAAAAAGAGAAATTGAGCGGTAGTTTTCATCATGATTTGCTATAGGGTGTGTTTGATAATGGAATAAAGAGAGAAGCTGTAAAAATAGGGGTGGAGAGAATTTGAATTTTGGTTTTGCCCCTGTTTTCGAAAAAAATGGCCTCTAGCAGAAAAGTCCCTCTCTTGACAAACGCTTTTAAGAGGGGAAATCGGGTAAAAGCCCGCCCTCCAATAAAAAGAGGGAATTTTACAGCGGGAGAGGCACTTGGAGAATTGCCTATACTTTTATCAGACGCAAGAAGGGGGGAGCGATTCACATATGACTCCGAGAAAATTTCCTGACTATCCCAAAAAGGCTTTTTAGGGCGGTTATTCACTTGAAGGGAATTTAATGGTTGGATGAGTGCTAGGGAAATTAAAATATGGCTTAAAGGATACCTTTGGGCTGTGTGGGAAGTGCCAATTTTATAGCTGAGCGTTAACAGAGCGCCTCCTATGCTCAATGCTCCTGCAATCAAAAGAGTAGAAATTTTCTTCTCTGGAGTCCTGCTCATCTTTCCCTATCCTTTTTCAAATTCCTTTTATTTTTGTAATTTTTTTCTTTCCTGTCTATCTAAACTTTTTTCGGATAAATAAATGTTTTTATCTCCTCTTACTAGCCTCATACTGTTCATAGGGGCTTTTTGGGGAAAGTTATCCCTTTGCTTTAAAATTTAAGTCTTCTGCAATGGGGCGGAAAATTCCTCCTAGCTTTAAGAGAAGGCTACTTGCCGCATAGAGTTTTCTTTTCTTGGAGCGGGATTATTTTCAGCAAATCATCCTGCTTTAGATGCCAAAATCCTGCTAAATGGCTCAGAGCAAAAAAACAATTTTGATTAAAACTTTTCTTTTTCCCTCTAGAAAAGGTCTATTTAAGGCAGGAGCTTAAACCTTTTTCAGTAAGATCGAGAAATTTGTTTTAAAAAAAATAATTATTTTATAGTTTGTAAAAAAGTTAGGGTTAAAGCAATGTTCAATGAATGACATATTAAACAAGAGGCTTTCAACATGCGTATAACGCCTTTACCGCGACGTGTTGATCCATTTTATTTTAAGATTATCTTTTTCACCTTTTTATTCTCCTTTTTCCTCGGTTCACTGCAAGCTACTTATATCAAGCGTTTTGAGATAACAGATAATGGGGGCATGCTTTTCACAGGGAATACATTGGGATTAAGTAAGCAAACCGGTAAAAATCAACCGGGAACAAGTGACTCAATCGGGGCGTTTATTACTGTAGACACCACTCAAAAGATAGGAAATTACCCATCAGGTACAACCTTGGAGTGGGAGAAAAATAGCTCGTTTGCCTTTTTAGACTTACCAGAGGGCAGTACAGTGCTTTATGCCGAACTGATTTGGTCAGGCAGCTATGGATTCCAAAATGAGATTACAGGCAATGAACCGGATACCCCTATCACTCTCATCACGCCTAAAAATGCAAGTTTCACCATTACCCCCGATTCAAGCTCAAGCCAAACTGCAACGACTCCAGGCTATTCAAATTGTGGAAATTACGTGCGCAGCGCAGATGTCACCCCCTACGTTAAGGAAGGTGGCGGGGGAAAATATACGGTAGGAGGCATACCGGCTACTATTTCTGCGCTGGATGATACCCATAATGCGGCAGGATGGACTCTTGCGGTTGTTTATCGAAATGGATCGATGTTAACGTATAACATGACATTGTTTGTAGGTTGTGAACAAGCTTCCTATGAGACAAATGCGCCGGCGGAAGTTTCGGGTTTTTGTGCTCCTCCTTCGGGAGCGCTCAAAGGCAATTTATTTATTAGTGCTATTGAAGGAGACGCCAATAAAAGTGGCGACCACATGTTATTTGGGAGCAGTTTACCCCTGACAACCGAAAATAATTCGTTGTCAGGTACAAACAATCCTGAGGAAAATTTTTTTGGCTCGCAAATCAATACGCTTCTTCCGACCAATCAAAGTTCAGCGTTAACTCAGCTTGATGAAAATGGCTCGGGCCTTTTAGATACAAGAGGGAGCTTTGGTAACTTCAATGCGGATCCAGCAACAGGAAATATTTTGTCTGGCTGTAGGCAAGGATATGATATTACAAGCATTGATATTTCCGATCAGCTTACACATGATCAAAGATCTGCTTACGCTCTTGGAACCACGACAGGGGACGACTATACCATCAATGCTTTGGGCATTCAAATTCAGGTGGGTGCCCCTACTATTGCTGCCACAATGCGAGTCAACTCAGAAGAGTCGATTGAAGCTAATGTAGGCGATACCGTCACTTTCACCTGCAATTTTCAAAATAACGGGACAAGTGATGCCATCAAAGTTATATTTAAAGATATCTTGGAGGATGGCCTGGAGTATGTACCCGGCAGCTTTAAGCTCAATCAAGCCCTACAGGCAGATCCTGATCTCACCGTGGGTTTCCCTCTAGGAGAGCTGCCCATCGGCCAATCAGGAATTATTGAATTTGAAGCTCTCATTACCAAGTATCCCGCTAATGGCAACGTGTTTTATAATTTGGGAATCATCGATTACCAGTATCAAACTTGTCTAGATAACATGTTCAGCCTTGAAGCAGTTACAAACACTGTCTCCATTACACTCCCCTTGCTTATTCCAGACCTCACCGTTCATAAACAGGTTAATGCGGAGGAATCTATCGATGCTTGGGTAGGGGAGACTGTAACATTTACCGTGAACATCGATTCCGTAGGGCCAGGGATAGCTCGTAACGTTATTTTGAAAGATCCTTTGCCATCTGGCCATACGCTTGTTCCAAATACCGTTTTGGTAAATGGGGCTCCTGTAAGTTCGGAGGATCTGGAAGGGGGCGTTCCGATCGGGGATATGGATGCAGGAGAGGTGTCTACAGTGAGCTTTCAAGCGACCATTAATGACTATCCTCCCACGGATAACGCTTATTTTTATACAGCGAATATCGATTATCAGTATTTAGCCACACCTAATGAATTTGCGGATCTTTCAGCCATTTCCAACACTGTGCGCACAAATTTTACCCCTCCTCCCTCTTTATTTACAGGACGTGTAAAAAAATGCCAATCCCTTGACCGGAAATATTATTCTTTTACGGCAGAATGGCAAGCTCCCAACTCTCCAGACGTTTTGTTTTATCGTATCTACCATCAAGGGAAAATTGTAGCTAGAGTGGATACTCATTCTCCTTTGATCTATAAAATTTGTTTGAAGTCAAAAAAGTTCGTGCATGGGTATGAAATCGCGGCTGTTTATCCCAATAACAAGGAAAGTCAGCGTGTTAAGGTGAGGATTGTAAATGAATAAAAAAATTTCTAAAGAATGGCTTTTCTTTTTGGTTTGCTTATGTCTGCCGATTTTCGCTCAGGCAGAAATGGCAATTAAATATCGTACCGCCGCTCTTTTTCCAGCCAATAGCCGTTTTAGCCATCTATATGAGGATGTGATTCCCAACTATCAATTCGAAGTCTCCAAATGTATTTGCCCCCATGTCGCGTTATGGGCGAATGCTGACTTTTTTTCAACACATGGAAAAGCAAGCAAATGTGGTCCGTCAAAAATGGGAAGTTTCAACTTGAGCGTTGGGCCAAAATGGATTTACCCTCTTTCCTGTCGATTAGAGTGGTACATAGGAGTGGGGGCTAACCTTGCAATGACCCATGTGAAAAATAAAACCCCTTGCGGAGGTCATCATAAGCATAAAACAGCTGTAGGGGGTGTATTTAAAAGTGGGATTAATTTTTATTTACGGCCGCATTTATTCCTCGATATGTTTTTCGACTACCTTTATCAACCCGTTCATTTTCATAAATGGGTAGATATAGGGGGAGCTAAAATTGGAGGGGGGATAGGCTATAGCTTTTAAAACCTAGCAATTTTAAGTTTTTAAGAAGAAAAGGGCATTTTTGGATTAATGAAGAAAGCTTCTGGGCACAGCGGTTGCGATTGAGCAATCAGCTATGTTGAAAGGTATTTTCCCATGTGGTTTGGGTTTATAAAATTTCTGATTTTTCCTAATTTTAATAAAAATGGAGCTTTAGGAATAAATTTTCTAGCGTAATGCCGATGGATGAGGAGCGCTCTAAGGCTTTTCTAGCTTCGTTAATCGCTGTTTGCACCTGTTCGAGGGAAAGGCGGTTGCCCTGTTGGGCAGACTGTTCTAGCTGTTTATAAGCTTCTTTGTGAAAAAGGAAATTGGGATCTGCTTTCACGCGCATCAATTCTAGATCGCGGTACCAGCTGAGAATAAAATCTAAAAGATGAGTGGTTTCACGGTTTGTTTGTACGGAAACAAAGCCTTCAATTTCTTTTTCAAGAGATTCTCGTTGGATGGCTGTTAAATTTTCAAGATGGCTGGATAATTCTTGGCGCATCTCCTCTTCTGCCTGCTTTTTGGACTGTTCAAGCTGCTCTGTCAACTGACGAACGGTTTCGAGAAGAGCTCCATAAGAAGAAAATCGGCCGGCAGCTAATAGAGGGAGAAGAATATCGGGATAATAGCTCTTTTGGGAGCAAAGGCGCGTAGCCTGTGCAAAAGATCCTTTAGATGAGGCAGCGATGGCCTGAGCTTCAGCCTCTGTTTTTTGGAAGCGCTCTTGGACGAATGGAATAAGATGGCTTGTTTCCACTTGCTGAAAGTAAAGGGTTTGAAAGCGAGATCTCAGGGTTGGAAGCAAATTTTCTGGCAAGGAGGTCAGAAGAATAATCACGCTATCGAGAGCCGGTTCTTCAAAGGTTTTCAGAAGGGCGTTTGCGCTATAGGGAAGCATGCGTTCAGCTTCATGAATAATAAAGACTTTACGTTTGGCTTGATAAGGAACTAAATAGATTTCTTCAGTGAGTTGTCGCATGGCATCAATACTATGCATGCCGAGCTTGCCTTCTGGCTGGTAGATGTGTAAGTCTGGATGAGTCTCTGCTTTGACTTGCTCGCGTTGATCTGATGAGCCATCTGTGAGCAGAATTTCTGCAAACGCTTTAGCAAAAAGGCTTTTTCCCACGCCTTCTGGCCCTGCAAAAAGAAGGGATTGGCTAATGGCGTTTTTTTTGATCATTTTGATGAGATAGTGCTTGATGGGATCGTTGCCGTGAAGATGAGAAAAGTAGGTTTCAAGCATCATAGTCACTGAGTAAACGGCTGATAGTTTCACGCGCATCGCGCCAGACGAGCTCAGGTGACTGGCTTGCATCGATGACATGATAACGCTCGGGGTTTTGGTGAATGAGTTTAATAAATCCTTTGCGAACACGCTCATGAAATTCCAATTTTTCAGATTCAATCCGGTCAATAGAACCGATGGGAGCGTCTTCTTTAGCTGCCTGTTGTGTTCTTGCTAACCCTAGGTGGGGATCAATGTCTAAATAAAGGGTTAAATCAGGGACCACGCTGGCACACACAAATTCGCATAATTTTTGAACGGATTCTAAGCCCAGTCCCCGAGCGACTCCTTGATAAGCAATCGTGGAATCGTTAAATCTATCGCATAACACAATTTTTCCTTTTGCAAGAGAAGGGAGAATCAGTTCCTCTATATGCTGAGCGCGCGCTGCCAAGAAAAGTAAAAGCTCTGCTTTAATGCTGATAGGTGTTTTAGAGTTTTGCTGCAATAGCCATTGCCGGATAGTATTTCCGAGAGCGGATCCACCAGGTTCACGGGTAGAGACAACATCATAGCCAAGTTGCTTAAGGTCGGCTTCAACATGCTGGATAAGGGTTGTTTTGCCAGCGCCTTCGCCCCCTTCAAAGGTAATGAAACAAGGATGTTTTTTCATTGTGTGCATGATGTATCGAAAGGGATAGCTGCAGATAGGTTCTGCAGCCAATCGGTTGTTTATTCTTCGCCTTCTTCAAAAGGTGTCGCTAGTTCTTCTTCTTTGATTTCTTCTTCGATGGTTTCCTCAAAGCCAGACTCTTCAAAATCAGCTCCGCCCGTTGTCTCTATAGGAAGAGAGGGGCTAGGCTCTGGAGTTTCTGTTTTATTGTTTTCCATGTCGTCGGAGACTTCCAATTTTTGGATGGCAACCAGGTAATCGCCCTCTTTTAAGTTAGCTAATTTGACACCCTGGGTATTGCGTCCCATCACGCGCAGATCTTTCATGCTGATCCGCACCGTTTGGCCTTGAGCCGATATCATTACCATGCCATCTTCATCTTTCACACATAAGGCGCCCACCACATTTCCATTTCTTTCACTTGTGATGATCGAGCGTACGCCCACGCCTCCTCGGTTTGTTTGTCGGAAATCTTCCACGTTAGAACGCTTACCAAATCCATTTTCACACACGATTAAGATCGTTTCTGTGCCGTTGACAGCTTCACAGCCTACCACATAGTCGGTGTCATCCTTAAGGGTCACCCCTTTTACCCCGCGAGCGGTACGTCCCATGGGCCGCACTTTGCCTTGGTCAAACCGCACAGCCATTCCCAGGTAGGTGAAGAGCATGATTTGTTGCGCCTCAGAGACTAACCTTGCTGCCACGACTTCATCGCCTTCCACAATGTCTAGCGCCCAAATTCCTTTGCGCCTAGGGTGGCTAAACTCAGCAAGCCCTGTCTTTTTAACAATTCCTTTTTTAGTCGCCATGAGGATATAAGCCTGCTGTTCGAAATTGGAAACGCGCAAGACAGTTGCAATTTTCTCATCGGGGCGAATGTCTTCCAGAAGGTTGATTAAGGGCTTTCCTTTTGATTTTCGGCCTGTCTCCGGAATTTGCCAAACTTTTAGCCAATAGCAGCGGCCAAGGTTTGTGAAAATTAGCAGATGATCATGAGTCGAAGCGACGTAAAGTCCTTTAATGGCATCTTCTTCTCGCTTTAAGTGCATGCCGGCAATTCCTTGCCCGCCACGGCGTTGTTCCCGGAAAGTGTCGACTGGCATCCGTTTAATATAATCATCTTCGGAAATGGTGATAATGACAGATTCATTGGCAATTAAATCTTCCATGTTCACTTCGCTTTCAGCCGCCATAATTTGGGTTTTACGCCCTGTGCGATGGTGTTTTTGAATGTCTTGCAATTCATCTTGAATAATATCCCGCACCATCGCTTCGCTAGCAAGAACGGCACGGTAGTACTCGATTTTTTGCAAGAGCTCTCGGTATTCTTCGTTGATTTTTTCGTATTCTAAGCCAGTCAATTGATAAAGTTTGAGGTCTAGAACCGCATTGGCTTGCCTTTCTGTGAGATCAAACTGTTTAATCAGTTCATCGCGCGCTTCTTCGCGGTTATTGCTGGCTCGGATTATCCGAACCACATCGTCCATATGCTGGATGGCTTTTAGGTAGCCTTCTAGAATATGGGCGCGCGCTTCTGCTTTATTCAATTCAAAACGTGTTCGGCGGCGGACAACTTCAATGCGATGGTCAACCCAGGCTGCAATGAGTTGCTTGATGTTCATGATCTTTGGCAGGCCTTTATCTAAGGCCAACATGTTGCAACCAAAAGTGATTTGTAAGTCGCTATACTTAAATAGCTGGTTGAGGACCACCTCGGTGATTTCTCCCCGTTTTAGCTCAATTACAATGCGCATCCCATCTTTATCCGATTCATCGCGTAAATCAGAAATCCCGGTGATGGTTTTGGCGTTGATAAGATCGGCAATCTGTTCAATCAAGCGGGACTTGTTGACGTTGTAAGGAATCTCATCCACAATCAACCGTTGCCTATCGGGGTTTTCCTCATTTTCTTCCACGCGGATTACGGCGCGCAAAAGGAGCCGTCCACGCCCTGTGTGAAAGGCTTCTTTAATTCCACGGTAGCCGCAGATAATCCCTCCTGTGGGAAAATCAGGAGCTGGCATAACCTTCATGATTTCATCGATCGAGACGGCAGGATTTTGCAAGACCAGCAAGGTTGCTTGGATTAATTCATTGAGGTTGTGAGGGGGAATATTCGTCGCCATGCCCACCGCAATTCCAGAGGAACCGTTGCACAGCAAATTAGGAAATTTAGCAGGAAAAACAGTCGGCTCTTTTTTGGTCTCGTCATAGTTTGAAACCATTTCGACTGTGTTTTTATCTAAATCTTCCATGAGTTGCACGGAAGCATGCGTTAAGCGGGCTTCTGTATAACGCATCGCGGCGGGCTGGTCGCCGTCCACCGAGCCGAAGTTTCCTTGACCATCGATCAGGGGATAGCGCATGAGCCAACCTTGAGCCATGCGGACAAGGGTTGGGTAAATGACTTGCTCACCATGGGGGTGGTAGTCACCAGACGTATCACCTGAAATCTTGGCACATTTACGATGCTTTCCACCAGGACTTAAATTCAGTTGGCGCATGGCATAGAGAATTCGCCTCTGAGAGGGTTTCAAGCCATCGCGCGCATCCGGCAAAGCGCGGGCTATAATCACTGACATCGAATAGCGCAAATAGCTATCCTTCATTTCATCTTCAACATTACGAGGAACGACAATCTCGTTTTCAGTGTAAGACATTATTTCTCCTGGAATATAACCAATGATTAAACATCTAGATTTTTGACTGATAAAGCGTGCTGCTCAATAAAAGCACGCCGTGGCGGTACTGCTTCACCCATTAGCATTGTAAACATGTGGTCTGCAGCAACCATATCAGGCAGGGTAACGCGTACAAGAGTGCGCTGCTCAGGATCCATGGTGGTTTCCCAGAGTTGGTCGGCGTTCATTTCGCCCAAGCCTTTATAACGTTGGATCTCAATCCCTTTTCTTCCATTTTCACGAATGAAGGCCAACACTTCCCCAAGGGTGGAAAAAGGGGTGCTTTTTCCCCCATCTTCCACGATGTCCAATAAATGGCCGTCAGCGATGAGATAATGTTCGAAGTTAAACCCAAAAGAACTTAAGCGATCGAGCAAGCTCTGCAAGGAAGTCTCTTCGTATAACTCGATAAAATTAAAGCGGGTAGGGCGGAAGGTGCGCATCTCGTCTGTAATTTCAGACTCAGGAATAGAAGCCAAAGTTTCTTGGTGGCGAAGCTGCTGCTCTTCTTCATCTTGTTGCTTAAGGGATTCAAATTCTTGGATGGAATAAGCAAACTTAGAACCTCTTAACAGGTTGACTTGAAAGCGGGCGAGTTTTCCTTCTGCATTTTTTGAAGCTAAAAGTTCTCTAAAGGAGACGCCTTTGCGTTCAATCCGGGAGACAAAGGCTTCCATTTCCAGCAAGGTTTCGATGAGTTCTTGCATTCTTTCTGTCTGAAGTTCTGTCTCTTTTACTCTTATTTTAATATCGCTAACTCCCAGCTCGAGCAAATAGTCGTCCATTTCTTTCTCAGAACGGATATAACGGCTCGTCTTTTTACGAGTTACGCGGTAAAGAGGGGGTTGCGCAATATAAATGTGGTTATTCTCCACCAGTCCCGGCATGTGGCGATAAAAAAAGGTCAACAGTAGGGTGCGAATGTGAGAGCCGTCAACGTCAGCGTCCGTCATAATGATGATCTTATGGTAGCGCAGCTTTTCCACGTTAAACCCATCCCGCCCAATTCCACATCCCAGAGCTGCCACCATGGTGCCAACCTCTTGGTTTCCGAGAACTTTTTCTAAACGAGCTTTTTCCACGTTTAAAATTTTGCCGCGAATAGGAAGAATGGCTTGAAAACGGCGATCCCGTCCCGATTTGGCAGAGCCGCCCGCAGAGTCTCCCTCAACAATGTAAATTTCGCAGAGTGCCGGATTTTTTTCTTGGCAGTCTGTCAATTTACCTGGAAGGCGAGCACTATCGAGAGCCGACTTGCGCAAAGTGAGTTCGCGCGCTTTGCGCGCAGCTTCACGGGCTTGGGCCGCTAAAATGGCTTTGTCGGCGATAGCCCTTGAAATCGCAGGATTTTCTTCTAGATAGATGGCGAGTTCTTCTCCCACGATTTGTTGGACCACAGATCCTACATCGCTATTTCCTAAACGTTGTTTGGTTTGCCCTTCAAATTGGGGATTGGCAACTTTAACAGAAATAACAGCTGTTAAGCCTTCGCGCATATCCTCGCCAGTAATCGAATATTTATCGCTTTTGAGAAGGCCGTGATTCTTGATGTAGTTGTTAAGGACGCGCGTGAGGGCTGTCGAAAAACCTGTTAAGTGTGTTCCTCCACTGCGCGTGGCAATATTATTGACATAAGAATAAATATTTTCGTTGTAGCCATCATTCCACTGCATAGATCCTTCAAATTCAATAGGTCCGTCATCTCCTTGACGCGAGCCATGGAAGTAGATGGGAGTGGGGAAGAGGGGCTCTTTGTTTTCATTTAGGTAGGAAACAAAAGAGAGGAGTCCTCCGCTATAGCAAAAATTGACATCGTCTTTATTGGGATCCCGTTCATCGTGAAAATAAATATTAATCCCTTTATTTAAGAAGGCGAGTTCTCGCAAACGTTTGGCCAAGATGTCGTAGTCAAAGGAGGTGACTGTCATGACGGTTTCGTCGGGAAGAAAGGTAAGCTTTGTTCCTCGTTTCGTGGTTGTTCCCACTACCGAGAGAGGGCGAACAACTTGTCCCTTCGAAAACTCCATTTCATAGATAGAGCCTTGGTTGTAAACTTGAACCACCAATTTCTTGGAAAGGGCACACACGCAAGAAACGCCTACGCCGTGCAATCCTCCAGATACTTTATAGGTATCTTTATCAAATTTCCCCCCCGCATGTAAAATTGTCATCACGACTTCAAGAGCGGAGACGTCGCGACCTTGCTTAAGCGATTCTTTTTCATGTTTTTGGATGGGAATCCCCCGTCCATTATCTTCAATTGTCGCGGCACCGTCTTTGTGTAAGGTGACATAAATCGCGGAACAATAGCCAGCCATGGCTTCATCAATACAGTTGTCTACGGCTTCATAAACAAGTTGATGTAATCCATTGCTTGCTGTGTCGCCAATATACATACCGGGGCGTTCACGTACAGCTTGCAGTCCCTCTAAAACTGTGATAGAGCTTGCATCGTAAGCTTTTTGGGCTATTTTATTATCTTCTGAATTTAGCGTATCGTTAGCCATTCAACAACCTTGATAAATGATTTAGTCTCATGCTTAAGTGGAGCTCAGCCCATCCGAAACATAATTCCTTTGATCATGACTTTTGGAAACTTTTCTCTTAAAATTCGTAAAATTCTAGGCTTTTCATTTTGGTTTAGCAAACTGTACAAAGTAGAATTTTTGACTTTGACGACAAAAATGCCGTCAGAAAAAGAAACGGCCTGGGTCATTCCAGCTAGTTTAGGTCCGATTATACCTGGCCAAGCAGCAAGGACTAGGTCGGGATGTTCCTGATATTTTTCATGAATCCTTGCTAGGACAGCAGTTAAAACATCGCTAACTTGATGAGTCGTGACTTCAGTTCCGTCGTAGTCCTTTGGGATGCGCCGTGTGTTTTTTCTCACGATTTCCTCATGGTCAATATGAGCATTTAATATAGCATATCTTTATACCTGGATCAACACTTTATTTTCTCCTGGGGAACCAAGTCTGAGAATTGACTTTCGAGTGCTAGGACGGCGGCTCCAAGCAGGGAAGCCTTCCCTTGTGTGGCGGTTGCCACTACCTCTAACTCTTGCAAAGCCGCGGCTAGCGCGCGCATTTGGATGCCGGCCCGAATTTCTTCAAGGAAGTGGGGATAGCCAGATAAGATTCCTCCGCCAATAATCAGCCGTTTGGGATTTAAAATATTTACAATCGTGCTAGCACAAGCAATCAAAGCGTTAGAAGCGTCACGGATCACTTCCATGGCGATTGGATCGGCGTGCTTAGCGGCTTCAAAGACAAGGGCCGCATCAATGTTGTCTAAGTTTTGCTGGGCGAGTTCCAATAGAGGGGAAGGCTTGCCATATTCCTTTAGTTTTACTTTAGCTCTTTTGGCGATTGCCCATCCGCCGCTATAGGCTTCCACGCAGCCGTAATTTCCGCATGTACAAAGGGGACCGTTTAGATCTACTGTCATATGCCCAATTTCTCCGGCAGTATGAGTGCTCCCTGAGAAAATACGGTGATTAATCACTGCTCCACCTCCTACGCCAGTCCCTAAAAACATGCAAACAAAATTTGAGCAATTTTTCCCCGCTCCAAAAATCCATTCGCCGCGGGTAGCAGTGCGCACATCGTTATCTATATAAATAGGAAGTGGAGTGAAGTTTTCTAAGAGTTTTTTTAAAGGGGTGTTTTTGAAGGGGAGGTTAGGGGTTGAAAGGACAGTAGAGGCAGAGTGGATTTGGCCAGGAATTCCAATCCCTACTCCCATAACCGGCTCTGGAGCCTGACGGTGCAGGTTTTGGATGGTTGTTCCGATTTGATGCACAATAGCCTCTAAGCCTTCTTTTGCTGGGGTGAGAGATTTGGAATGAAAAAGAATAGAGCCTTCTGTATCCACTAAAGCTGCTTCAATCTTTGTGCCCCCCACGTCGATTCCAATTGTCCACTTTTTTAACCTCATAAAACCTCTTTAGATCAAATGTAAAATCTCTATTCAAAATGTTTCAGATGTTTTGCCAAAAGTAATTAATTATGATAAACTTTTAAATATTGTAATAAAACTTTGCTTTTTTTATGATTTGAGACGTAATGGCATGTTTCAAATTAACCAACATTCACTAGGCTTTCCTCTCAAGATCTTATGAAAAATTCTCTTTTAATCAAAAAAGTTTTGCAAGAAGTTTTGAATACTAAAACTTTTGAGCACTTGGATCCTTTTCGAAAGGAGGACGCCTGGGGTTGCTTAGCAGACCAGGAAAAAGAACAGCTGGCGTCGCTATTTGTGATGGAAGGTAAAGCGTTATTAAAAGAAGGCAAAAGAGAAGGGGAAGCTTCCCTGAAGCTGGCCACAGAAATCGCTCCTCAGTCTCCAAAAATTTATTATGAGCAAGGTTTGGCCTATGCAGCGCAGCATCATAATTTAAACGATCTAGTAGCCGCTTGCGCTGCATATAGCAAAGCTGTGGGGCTAGATCCTTTATTTTTTCTGGCTTGGCGTGCTTGGGGAGCTATTTTAGTAGAAATAGGGGTTTTTTATCAGGATACTTCCCATTTTGAACAAGCTGAAGAAAAATTTGAAAAAGCTTTACAGTCTTCCGAGGGATGTACCGAACATGAACTAGGGGCATTTTATTGGGAATGGGGGCTGTGTGGGGCGCAGCATGGTAAAATTTCGGGAGAAGCGATCGATTATCGAAATGCGATTGAAAAATTCACCAAGGCCGTTGAATTGGGAATGAATTATAAAGAATTTTGGAATGATTATGGAAATGCGATTGTGGATTTAGGCTATTTAGTTGGCCGTCAAGACATGTTTTTAGAAGCTGTCGAAATTTATCAAAAAGCTGTGCATAATCAAGCAGATTTTTTTCAAGGCTGGTTTAATCTAGCAAGCTGCCTTCAACATTTATTTGAAATTTCTGCGGACGAAGCTTTTTTTGAAGAGGCCCAAAAATGTTTTGAACAAGCCTCCGAAATTAATCCCGATCACCCTGTGCTTTGGTTTAAATGGGGGATGTTATTTTTATTTTCAGGCAAAAACCGCAAAGACCTCAATTTGCTTGCCCAAGCTTGTAACAAGTTTACCAAAGCGGATGAGTTAGATCCTAGCAATCCGCTTGTATTAAGCAAGCTAAGTGAAACTCTTGTGACGTTGGGATCTTTGACAGAAAATTTGGATCTTTTGCGGCGGGCAGAAGACAAAATTGCGCAAAGCGTGGAAATAGATTCGGAAAATTCTCATTACTGGGCTGTTTATGGGGAGTGCTTAAATGAGCTCGGCCATTATTTTAATGATGAAGTGTATTACATTCAGGCTATTGGCAAATTTCAGTATGCCTTATCGTTGAATCGCAGCAATCCTCTTTTCTGGTATGGTTTAGCCGTTTCCCACTTTTCCTTAGGAGAACTGAAGCAGGATAAGCATGTAATTGAGAAAGCTGTTCGCTTCTATTCTCGCGTGATTGAATTTACAGATACTCCTTTTCCCCAATTTTGGAATGATTGGGGTGTTGTTTTGATGAAGCTGGCCGAAATGACAAGCGATAAGCGGTATATTGAAGCTGCTATTGAAAAATTTGAACATGCCATTGAAATCTATGGAGACAATTATTCGCATGAGTCCCTAGATTTGGAGTTTTGGTACAACTACGGCTGTGCTTTGGATTTTCAGGGAGATTTTAATCAAGACGCAGCCTGTTATGAAAAGGCGATTCAAGTGCTAACTAAAATTATCCAAGTGCATCCTTCTTATGCGCATGCGCGCTACAATCTGGCGCTTGCCTATTCCCATTTGGGAGAACTTGTGGATGATTTTGAATTTTTTCAAAGAGCTGTGGAACACTTTGAAGTGCTTGTGGCTGAAAATCCTGAAGATGAAATGGCTTGGAACGATTTGGGATTGACGTTTGTCCACTGGGCGTTGCTGGTAGATGATGTTTCTACAGCCGATTCTAGTTCTGCCTTATATGAAAAAGCAGGGCAAGCTTTTACGCAAGCCATCGCTCTTGGTCATCTTCCTGTTTACTATAATTTATCCTGCCTCTATTCTTTAATAGGAAATCACGCTACCGCTTTGCATTACCTGCAAAAAGCAGAAGAAGTAGATGCGCTTCCTGAAATTGACGATATTATGCACGACGAATGGCTAGAAGGGCTTCGCCACACCGCAGCTTTTCGCAATTTTATCTCGCAATTGACCACCAAATTCCGCTTAGAAGAAAACGAAAAATAATGATACAGCTATCCCATGACAAAACCCTCAAGCTACCAAAGCTACCAGGAGCTTTGCAATCAAATCTGGTTACACAATAAAGCTTATTACGTGGATCATCGCCCTCTCATTAGCGATGAAGAATTCGATCATTTAATGCACCAGTTAGAGCAGGTGGAAAAAGAGCATCCCGAATGGGTCTCGCCTGCTTCCCCCTCTCAGCGAGTAGGAGAGATGCTTACAGAGGGGTTCCGAACGATCCCCCATCAAACTCCTATGCTTTCTTTAGCTAACACCTATAGCAAAGAGGAAGTGGAGGATTTTATTAAGCGAATTAAAAAATTAGCTCGCTTACAAGAAATCGCTTTTTCTTGCGAACTTAAAATGGATGGCATCGCTATTGCCGCTCATTTTGAAAAAGGGGTTTTTGTGCGAGGCATTACTCGAGGAGATGGAAGAAGAGGGGACGATATCACCCTTAATTTGCGAACAGTAGCCGCTTTCCCTTTACAATTAGTGGGCCCTTCTGTTCCAGATTTTCTGGAAGTCAGGGGAGAGATTTTCATGCCCAAACAAGTTTTTCAAAAGTTGAACGCGGAAAAAGAGCTAGAAGGGGAAGACCCTTGGGCCAATCCTAGAAATGCAGCAGCAGGTTCGTTAAAGCTTTTAGATCCTAACGAAACCCGCCGTAGAAAGCTAGACGTGGTCTTTTACGGGATCGCCCAGGGATCGCAAGGCGATTTGCCCAGCCAATTTGCTAGCCACGCTCTTTTAAAAAGTTATGGTTTACCTGTTTTAAACCAAATTGCCAAATGTCACACCTTAGAAGAGATCTGGGAATTTGTAGAAAAAGTCAGGCAATTGCGGTCAACTCTTCCCTTTGAGATTGACGGTGTCGTGATCAAACTCGACTCGTTGGCTGAGCAAAAACGGTTAGGCGTGACGGGGAAGAACCCTCGTTGGGCAGTCGCTTATAAATTTGCGGCGGAACAAGCCGAAACACACATTCATACCATCACTGTGCAGGTTGGCCGTACAGGGGTTTTAACCCCCGTCGCAGAACTTCAACCTGTTTTTCTGGCAGGAAGCAAGATTGCGCGGGCCACCTTGCATAATGAAGAAGAGGTTTTGCGCAAAGATATTCGAGAAGGCGATTCGGTTATTATTGAAAAAGGGGGAGATGTTATCCCTAAAGTGGTGGCGGTCAATTTCGAAAAACGCAAATTAGCTAGCATTCCTTGGAGTATGCCTACCCATTGCCCAAGTTGCGGAACGCCCATTGCTAGGTTGGATGAAGAAGTGGCGGTTAGATGCCCCAATAGCTTGTTTTGTCCAGAACAGCAATTACGCCGGCTAATCTTTTTTGCAGGGAAATCCGCCATGGATATTGAGCATATGGGCGAAAAAGTGGTAGAGCAGCTTGTGAGATTGAAATTTGTTAAAAAACCTTCCGATATCTATGCTTTGACTCGCGAGCAGCTTGCTCAGCTTGAAGGATTTAAAGCTAAATCAGTCGAAAATCTGTTTTCCAGTATTGAAAGGTCGAAAAATGTTTCTTTTCTCCGATTTATTATGGCTTTAGGAATTAAACATGTGGGAGAAGGGACAGCCGAATTACTCGCCAAGAGAACCGGTAATATCCACGCCCTTATGCGAATTTCGGCAGAAGAGCTTTTAAGTATCGAAGGTATTGGTGAAAAAGTGGCAGCTGCCGTGGTAGAGTATTTTGCGGACCCCTACAATCAAGAAGAGATCGCCCTCCTACTCCAGCGAGGAGTTTCGCCCCAAGAGGTTATATCCGTTTCTCATAAGGGTCATCCTTTCGGTTCGAAAACCTTCGTTTTAACCGGCACTTTAAAGCATTACACCCGCCCTACAGCGGCGACCTTAATTAAAGAACGGGGAGGCAAAGTGACCAATTCTGTGAGCCAAAAAACAGATTACGTCCTAGCAGGAGAAGATCCAGGATCCAAATTGGATAAAGCCAAATCCTTGCATTTAAAGATTCTTACCGAAGAAGAATTTCAAGCGCTGTTAGATTAATCTATTGTTGAAAATGTAGGAATAATGGCATGACTAAATAGACAGAGATTAATTGTGGAGGAAGAAAATCATGAGAAAGCTGTTAGCTTATGGATTGTGTCTTTTTCTTTTGACATCTTGTCATTCGTCAGACCGAAAGGCTGAAGCCCCACACCTTATCAAAAAAGCAAATGCGGTAGTGAATCCAACCCAGGGACATAAAACTTGGGGAAGTATCACTTTTACAGAAACTAAAGAGGGGGTGTTGATTGTCGCCAATATTCAAGGACTGCCCCCTGGAAAGCACGGATTTCACGTGCATGAATTTGGAGACTGCAGCGCTCCTGACGCCTCTTCAGCAGGAGGTCCTTATGAGCCCGCCCATCCTAAAACTAGAGCAGAAAATACCGAAAGATACATTAGCGATCTCGGAAATTTAGAAGCCAATGAAAAGGGGCACGCTTTTTATGAACGTTTGGATAGGGTGATTACTCTGAATGGCCCCAACAGTATTTTAGGTAAATCTGTTGTCATTCATCAGAATGAAGACGACTTTAAAATTCACCCTGCAGGCAGTTTGGGCAAGCGCATGGCTTGTGGATTGATTCTCCCGGTTGAGGAATAGCTTTCAAAAGGGGGATAAGGAAGCTTGAATGAAGGATTTTCGGCACTAAATTGTCGAATTCTTTCATTTCTCAAGACGCAGGCCGGGCATTTTCCCCATTTTGACACTTGCTAACGCATATAGCAAATCCTATACTTTTAACCTACCGCGCAGCCGTAAAAATTTTTGATGGCAAACTCTCCTCATTTTAGCTTGCCCATCAGGGAAACCCTCTAAGATTTTTGCTTTTCTTGCTTTTCTGTTTGATAGGTGAGGGTCACTTCCTTTTCAAGGAATTTCTTTGGGCCTATTCTGTGCTTAAGGCATTGTCCACCAAATTTATTACACCACGAATCCTCGAAGAGCGCGGTATGGATTCCGGATAGGATGGCGTCTTGCAATGAAACTTGCAATTTACAGCAAAAAATACTACCTTGTGCAGTAACTTTTTTAAATTTAGCCAGGAAAAACCTATGCTACCTATTGCAAATACTCACACAGAATTTAGGGAACATTCTTTATTTAGTGAATTGCCTAATGAATTAATGTTAAATATTGCAAAGTTTATTCCCTTTGGAGATTTAGGCCAATTATGCCTTGCTTCCCGAAACTGGCACCAAATAAAAGAAGAGGCTTTTAAAGAAAGGTTCCGCTATTTGTTCGTCTATACCTCACGCCAGCTCTATCATTTATTAGGATGTGCTGACGGAAATGGAAGCATGCAGCAAAAGATTCCTCTTCTTTTCCAGGAGCTTAAATCTTCCAGCCGTTATTTTCCTCACTCGCGGCATGTTTATTATCCAAACACACAAAAAATAAATTTGGAAGCTACGCTTTTAAATTGCGAACATTGGACTAATGAGGAATTTTTAAACTTTTTTTCTCAAAAAAAAGTATATGAAACTCCTTTGGTTTGCACTGTTATCACTAATTTTTTCTTCAAAACTCGCTCTTCAAGGCGTCACCAGCGCTTTGCTCAGACATCGCCTAGGTTAGGTCATTATAGCTTCGCCTCTCTTATAGAAGCTATCCAGCATAAACAACCCACAATAGTAAGGTTAATTTTAAATCTAATTCCTCCATCCTTTGCCCTTCAAAATTCTTATCCCTTCCTCTCCTCCTCTAATATCAGGCTCACTGAGAAGGTACCAATTTTACAACCACCCCGCCGTTTGAATTCATTTTACGAGCCAGAGCCTGTCAGCTTGGAGGCTTTATTGGGAATAGGAAAACCTGTTCTTGAGCATGCTATGCATGAAGCGGTGCAAGGAGGGCTTTTAGGCGTTGTAAACCTTTTGTTAAGTTGGGCAGTTGCATCTATAACGCCTTCAGTTTCCCTAAAACATAAAGAGACAATAAACAGGCACATTCTAACTTGTATTGAAATTGTAGTTTTAACGGCTTTAAGCAAAGGGTATCTTGACATTGCAAAATTGATGTTCTCTAGGCTTAAGAAAATCCCTTACTTTGGGGATAAAGCTTTCTTCTTGGCTACAGAAAGAGGCTATTTTGAAATTGTGCAATTGCTAGTAGATAAAGGTGTGGATATACATAAAGCTAACCCAGACGGAAAAACACCTGTGCTCTTGGCTACAGAAAGAGGCTATTTCGAAATTGTGCAATTGCTAGTAGATAAAGGTGCAGATATACATAAAGCTAACCCAGGCGGAAAAGCACCTTTGCTCTTGGCCGCAGAAAAAGGTCATTTTAAGATTGTACAATTGCTATTAGAAAAAGGGGGTGATATGCATAAAGCTACCCCAGATGGAAAAACACCTTTACTCTTGGCTGCAGAAAGGGGCTATATCGAGATTGTGCAATTGCTATTAGAAAAAGGGGCTGATATGCATGAAGCTACCCCAAACAGGAAAACAGCCTTGCTATTGGCCGTAGAGAATGCTCATCTCAAAATGGTCGAATTCCTTCTTGGAAGGCATGCAGATATCAACAAGCCTACTTTAAAGGGAAAGACTCCCTTGCATAAAGCTGTTAAAAAAGGAAATGAGCCGATTGTCGAATTGCTAGTAGAAAAAAATGCCAATATGGAAGCAGAAACTCAGAAGGGTGAAACGGCTTTGCTTCTTGCAGCAAAAATAGGAAATGAGCAAGCGGCGCAATTTCTACTAAATAGAAAAGTTAATATTGAAGCTTGTAATCAAAACAAAGAAACCGCTTTGCATCTAGCCACGGATAAAGGCTTTCAAAGCATGGTCGAATTACTAGGACAATATAAAGCGAAAATTAATGCAAAAACCAATCAGGGGATGACACCTTTGCATCTAGTCGTAAAAAATGGAAATTTAAAAATTGGAGATACGCTGCTAAAACAAGGAGCTGAAGTCAATGCTATGACTCTTTCTGGGAGAACACCTTTGCATTTAGCAGTAAAAAAGGGAAAGTTAGAGATGGTAGATTGGCTATTGAAGCAAGGAGCCGATGTTGAAGCAGCCACAAATTCAGGAAAGACCCCTTTGCACCTAGCTGCTAAAGGTAACAGCTGGTCTATTGTAACACTATTACTAAAGAAGCAAGCAGAAGTAAATAAAAAAACTAAGGAAGGACAAACACCCTTACATTTTGCCGTGCAAAATCCAAAGAAGCGGGTTGCCGAGGTATTATTAAACAATGGAGCCCGGATCAATGCCATTAATGAAAAAGGAGAGACCCCATTGCATCTGGCTATAAAAAGTGGCAAGCAAGCGTCCATAAATTTATTATTAGTAAAAAAAGCAAAAGTGAATATAGCCAACGAAGCAGGAGAGACACCCTTGCATGTTGCTGCTACTAAGAGTGACGCAAAAAACATAGATTTACTCCTAGCACATAAAGCCCAGATCAATGCCAGAAGCAAAGGTGGCAAAACACCGCTATGGGTAGCGATAGAGCACTCAAATTTTTCAGCCGTTAGCATCTTATTGAATAACCAAGCTGATTTTTCTTTAGCTTGTAACGAAATTACCCCCCTACACTTAGCTGCCTGTAAAGAAGATTACAGAATTCTCAATCTTTTTCTCGATAAGCTTATCCAAAATGATCCGCAGCTTAATTTGTTAGACTCAGTAGGAAATACTCCCTTGCATATCGCTGCACTTATGGGAAACCAGAAGAATTCCTTCGAAAAACTTTTAAAGAAAGGTGCTAAAATAAACATTCCCAATAAAAGAGGCCAGACCCCTGCGCATATCGCTGTCTCCAAAATAGGGAAAGAAGCCATTAATCTTTTCAAGCAATACTCTGTTGACTTAGACTTGGAAGACTTGAGCGGTAACACTCTTTTACATGCTGCAGTTTCAGAGGGCAAATTGTCTGTTGCGCAAGCCCTAATAACGGCTGGAGCTAAAATAAATCTCTTAAATGAAATGGGAAATAGTCCTTTACACATTGCGGCTCATTTCAAAAACTTAAAGGTCTTTGAAACACTTTTAAAAATGGGAGCTACCCTAAATATTCAAAATAAAAAAGGGCAGACCCCTGCGCATATCGCTATCTCCACAATGGGGATAGAAGCCATCAATCTTTTCAGGCAATACTCTATTAATTTAGACTTGGAAGATTTGAGCGGCAATAGTCTTTTACATCTCGCAGTTTCAGAGGGCAACTTACCCGTTGCGCAAGCCTTGCTAGCGGGCGGAGCTAAAATAAATCTCTTAAATGAAATGGGGAATAGTCCTTTACACATTGCGGCTTATTTCAAAAACTTAAAGGTCTTTGAAATGCTTTTAAAGAAAGGCGCTAAAATAAATACGCACAATAAAAAAGGGCAGACCCCAGCGCATATCGCCATCTCTGCAATGGGAGAAGAAGCCATAAAACTTTTTGTGCAATACCATATTCCTTTAAACATTGAAGGCTTGGACGGTAATACTCCTTTGCATGCCGCAGCTTTAGAGGGCAACTTGCCCGCTGTGCAAGCCCTACTAGCAGCTGGAGCTGAGATAAACCTCTTAAACAAACAGGGCAAAACTCCCTTAAATTTAGCTCAAGCGCAAAAACACCTGGAGGTTGAAAAGGTATTTCAAGAAGCTTTAGCTGTCCCCACCTTACCTATAAGGGCGAGAAAAAGGAAGAAAGCTTTAACTTCTTCGGAAACTTTGCCTAAAAAATCTCGCCCAGCTAGGGCTAATTTATCCACAGAATTTGCGTCTCCTTCGGCCCATGAGGAAACGCTTCAAATTTCTCATGCCGGTTCAAATGCGACTACCGCTTGCAAGAGAAAAAGAAAGGTCCAGGCAGAAAAGACAAAAAGCCAGGAAAGACCAAAGAAAAAATTACGTAAAGAAGACTAGCTCTCTTACATAACTCTAAATAAGTTTTAAATAGCTAAGCTTTTTTTTGATTTGTAGCTAAGTAAATCTACTTAAATATTTATGGCAGGTATGTTGGCATACATTGTGCAAACAGACACTTATTTTCTTTGAGCCCTGTTTTGCGATAGCTACTAGAGAAAACTGATAATCGTCCCTTTCTTGATGCCTTAGCGAGTGGGCCTGTTTTCAGTATAGGGAAGCTTTTCCCCAATATAAGCTTTTTAATGCACTCAACAGATAAAGAGGAAAGACGGCTTTAAAATTTTCAATCTGCAGGTAATGGGGGAAACCACATGAGTTGCGAATGAGCTTTTCTATTGAAAAATAATTTTCAAAAGAGGGGGTAAGGAAGTTTGAAGGAAGGATTTTCGGCGCTAAATTGTCGAATTCCTTCGTTTCTCAAGACACAGGCTGGGCATTTTTGACATCCAAGTTTTGCAATTCCCTCATAACAGGTAATCGTTTCATTTAAGAGGAATTCTAAAACGCCCATTTCATTTGCTAATTCGAGTGTTTTCTTTTTACTCATATCGACTAAAGGTGTTTCAATCGTGAATAATTCATCGTCTAAGTCTAATCTTAAAAGGGCTTGTTTAAGGTCCATATAGGAGCGGGTGCAATCCCGATAGCCGCTATGATTTCCTTCCACGCCAATAATTCCCATATAAATGCAATGAGCTCCTAATTTATGGGCATGGATGGCACCTAACTGCGCCATCAAGCCATTTCTTCCTACGACAAGCGTATTAGGTGGAGCGCCATTTCCCCCTTCAATCGGTAAAGAGGCATCCGTTAAAGCATTCGTGGTAATTTCCTTTAAGCAGGGAATAGATAAAACCACGTGATCCACATTCCAAACTTGGCAGATTTTTTTAGCTTGTTCTAATTCACTCGAGTGCCTTTGATCATAGATAAAAGAGATACTAAGCACATTTTCTACCGAGAAACGGCGAATAGCTAAGGCTAAACAAATACTTGAATCCATCCCTCCAGAGTGAATGACCACGGCTTTTTTTTGTAGTTTCATGGCTATTGCGAGCTATTGCAATGCTCTAGATTTAACATCTGCGTGGAAAAATCTAGAGCCTCTGCTTATGATTTATGCTAAAAAATTAAATACTAGCCTAGTATCCTATCCTAGCCGATTGAAAAAGTCAAGCCCTAGGGTTACAGCAAACGTGGCAAAAACAGGTAATTTAACCGTGGTCCATCCATAAAGCTTATGCATAACGTTGCAGAAGGTCAACACGATGATGGCGGGGTAACAGACAGAAACGATCGGATGGATAATCGACATCAACTGACTAAATCCTAAATTTGCAAAAATGGTTGTCCAAAGCATTATCAGGATAATGGCAAAAGAATAGGAGATTTGGAGCTGGGAAAATTCTTTTTGTAAGACTTCCGCAAAAGTCACCCCCAAGCTGATGACAGTAGTTAAGCAAGCTAAAGCGACAGCAAGCGTAGCAATATCTCCTTGAAAAGGGCCTAAGAGGTGAAAACAAAGCGTGCTCAAAAGAGACTCAGGAGGAACATCATTGATGACTGGGCTATGCAGCGCAGCTACTAAACTGAGTCCTACGTAAATGAGGCCCAAGAATAGGCCTCCTAAACATCCGGCTGCAATAGTGGTTTGTTTGACGAGGCGAGAATCTTGAATATCGGTAGTTTGAAATTGTTCCCGAAGGAGCTTCCAAACAGTAAAAGCGAAGAAGATAGAGGCAATCAGGTCCATCGTATCATATCCTACTAAAAGCCCGTTCCCAAAAGGCTTTAAAGGATTTTGAGTAAAAGAGGGCAGATCTCTCGGCGAAGAGTTCATTCCCTGATAAATAATCAAAGCCAAGGAGCCTAGAAGCACAGGGCTTAAAAAGCCACCAAGTAAGGACAAAATGGTGTCCCGTTTAACAGTGCAGGCTAAAGCCACAATTCCAAATAAAATGCTAAAACTAAATAAAGAAAGTTCAGGAAAATAGGGCTGAAAAGAGGCATAAGTCAATACGACGCAACGCGGCATCACGGCGAATGGACCGAGTAGGCCTGCGCAGACAAGCATGAGTAAATAGCCAGGAATTCTCCCCGTGCGTGAAAAAAAGGCTTTGTAATCGCCTTTATAGAGTATAGTGCCAAATAAACCAAACAAGGGGCCGCCAATGGAAGTTAAAAGTAGACCAGGTAATGCAGCAAAAATTTGATCGCCGGCCATTTGGCCTAAAACTAAAGGAAAAACAACATTTCCGGCGCCAAAAAACATGGAAAAAATAGCCAAACCCGTCATCCAGGTAGTCCGGCTGAAAAAAACATTCATATTATCCTATCTTAAATAAAGTGAATCAAAATCCTATTTCTCAAAGGCATAAACATGCTTGAGTTTTCATGTGTCAAAAAAAAAGAAGTGGGTGGAATAAAAGGATATGTGCCCTAAGGCACGACGAAAAAGACGACAGAAGCGACCAAAGCAGCGCGCAAAAAGGATAAACTGTGGATTAGGTTGCTAAACATCGTATGTGACCTTGCTTTGCCTGTCATTTCACCATAATGGGGAATTTATGTCACTAAATAATTGGAGGGACTAATATTTAATTGAGCTTTTCTCTTTTTTCTAGTTTTGTTACGTTTTATACAGAAGCAGACAGAAAAAAGGAAAGTAATATGCATAAGTGGATTGGGGGAATCATTGATCGCCTATGCGTTGTATGCGGAGCGCTGCTATTTTCTCAAATTCCGTCGTTCATTCAACAATATAGCCAACGTCTGGCTGGCCATGTGGCCGAACTTAAAATTCAGACAACAGCCCTTGCCCAAGCCGCTCATCTCTCTGGGAAAACGATTGACCAATTAATCGCTAAATTTTTAGCGAGCGGGGATCCAGATTTTATTCGGCAGGGAGAACTGATGCAACATACCTTTGTTCGTTTTCATCATTTAAGCACTGCTCTAGCCCATCTTCAAGAAAGCAATGCCTTTAGCCGACCCTTCATTTTCTTTTCCCAACTCGATCCGGCAATTGCGGAAGGAACATTCAAGGATTTTGCCTTTGGAGTGAGTTTAACGATAGAAGGTGGAATATATGCGTTGGGGGGAATGATCATTGGAGCGCTTTCTTATCGGCTTCTGTCCTTCTGTGGCCGTTTTTTGAAAAATCTCGGTTTGTTTGTATGGCAAGCCATTTCACCAACCAAAAACTCTTAAAGGCATAGGCTTTAACCCTTTTACAGCTTTCGGAGATCTCTTTTTTAATGACTCCTAGGAGACATCTTAAAAGAACTCTGATTTAACGCAAGCCGGCTTTTTTTGCTGTAGGCAAAGCTAAGCTTTATTGAAAAAGGCCTTATTTCTGTTAAAAATTTTGCTTTTCCAACCATACTAACAAGAGAAGGTTCAAAATGGTTGGTTGATTCAGTAGTTACTAAATAATAATTTTAGGAGAAGTTTTCTTGGCAAAATCCCAGATATCTAACCAGCCATCGCTACTGCATACAGCGAATTTGCGCTCGCTGTAAAAGGTTCCTGCTAGGTTAAAATTATAATCAGGAAAACCTTCGGGCCTATTAGGATAGACGCAGCCGTGCGTCTTGTATGCTTCCGAAGTATTCCTAAATCCAAGCAATCCATATACTTCTGGTATCCCAACAAAACGTTCTTTCTCGAGGTAAATTTGTCGAATTGCACTACAAGAGCAAATAGCTTCCACAATACTAGCACCATTATCTGGATTATATAAAATGATATCGCCTGAATTAAATCCCACAGCTAATTGTTCACCGTTATACTCTAAAGCGGTGATAACTTTTCTCACGGTTCTTCGAATTTTATCTATACAAATAGGTTTCAATTCCCCTGCAAATACAGTTTTACCGGTATCTGCGTCCCACACCTTACATGAGCGTAAAAGACCATCCTCGCCTAAAACAATCACACGCTTTTTATCAAAACGCACAAGATGCTTAGACAGAAGAAACGGGATACCGCCTTCCAACATAGTGAAAGAAGCCTTTTGAGAGTTGTCTTCTGCATGGCTATTAAAAAAATAAAAAGACCCATCCATACATTGAATCAAAGCCTGGTGATTGCGATAAATAAGAGATTGAATTGCAGAAGGAAAAGAAATGGACTCGCAAAATATCGACCCATTTTCTGCATTTACAATCACAAATTGTTTACGATGGGGCCAAACTAACAAGAGAAAATTTTGGTCAAAATAAGCTTCCTCAAAGTTTTTTAAACAGGCAATGGGTTGGAATGGGCGCTCTTCTGCCATATTCCAACGATAGAGATGACCTTGAGGCGTGAGCTGCATGATATGTTCATCGTAGCAATGAATTAAAAGAGAATTTTCATCTTTGCAATTATTGAAGACGAGCTGGCAGCTGTCCTTTTCAAGGCGATATAATTGGCCAGAGCCTTGATTTATTTTTATAAAGACGAATTTATTTTCGACTGTCAAATCACAGGTTTCAGGAGTAACAAATTCGAGCAATTTATAAGTGGTATGTTTGAAAGCATCCTTGATCTTTTTGCCTTTGTTGGCTCGCACTTTTTTTGTTGTTTCATGCCTTTTTTTAACAATTTGCTTCCAGTTTTTTCCAAATTTAATCTTTTCGGAATGAGCTATTTTTTTCCAGCGCCGAAGACAGCGTTTTTTCCATAGAGAAGAGTCCTCAGTTAAATGTTTTAAGCTCTTACAAACCAGACCAGCAATGACAAGCTCTGACGGATTTAATTTGCAGAGAATGCGTAATTTCAACTCAAACGGTAAGGATGTAAAATTGCTGGGTGTAAAAACTGCCATCATAATCTTCCGCTTTTGCCATTTTCAAAAGTTTGAGGAAGATGCGGTATAGTTTTCCCCATTCTTTTTCCTACCCATAAACGTGAGGGGGAATGAAACTCACCATCGAGGAGGCCTCTTCTTTTACAGTCTTAACTTGGAGACATGATTGTCCTTCCCTGATTTTCTACAAACCCTATATTTTTTCAAAGTAGGGCTTCCTTTTTTCCACTTTGCTTCCTGCCTTTCAGGCTTAGATTGTTTTATCCTAAATAACTGAATTGATAGCTAGCATTTTTAATCCATTCAAGAATTTGCTTCCAAGATAGGATTTCCACAGAAATCTTCTCTGTATCATCCAAGTTTTGGCCCCTATGCCTCAAATCATGGGCTGCATAGATAAACATTTTTTCATCGCGTATCCCCGGGCTGCTATAAAAAGAAGTTAAGAAAGAAATTTGCGAAGCTTGATAGCCAGTCTCCTCAGCGAGTTTCCGATAGGCAGTTTCTAGCGGCGATTCTTTAGGCTCTACAATAACGGCAGGAAGCTCCCACAAGATTTTTCCTACAATAATCCGAGCATTCCAAATCATGATCATATGTGATGCGCCTACAATGGGCAAGATGACCATGGTTCCCGGATGAATAATCGCCTCACATGTGACCAATTTCCCGCATTTGTCCGCTATTCCAGCATGGCATACCGAAAATCTCTTACCTATATAAACCGCTTCGATATGGGGAATTTCCATAAAAGTGTGGGAGGAGATCCGTGCATGCGGTTTCCTTTTAAATTAACACATCCTTTACCTAGTTGAAGCTTGGGTTTTCCATCGAGCTTCAGTTTCTTTTAGCTCAGCTGGCAGGCCATTTTCTGCGAAAAATGCTGCTAGAATACTTTGATTTCCTGCACTCTTCCAAACTTCATGACACCTTCCTATACATACAAAGTTTGTATGCTAAAAACTCCAGCCCTCTTAACATACCCATTTTTTTAAAATAAAAATAAATAATTTACTAACCTTTAAATTTTATAATAAATAATTGATAAAAAGTGAAATAATTGTATAATTAAAATTATTAGTTTATCTTTTTATTTGCCAATATTGAGGCTTTTTATGGGGCAGGTCATAGAAACGGATTTATATGGGCTTTTATCCTCCATCCTTTTCTTTTTCTACCTGACCACCTGGGTTCACGGCTTTAATTGCGCGACTTGTCATAGAAAGGAAACTCCCCCGATTCAAGCATTTCTCCTTTGCATACTAATAATTTTACTCCCACGCTTTCGGCCAAGGCTGCACTTAGTGGCAAAGCAACGGGGAATTAGACGAGCTGAAAGAGCTTTAAGTGAGATTAAGAGTCACATTCATAAATAAATTATCAGACGTAATTAATAATAAACCGTCTACTTACAGGAGACCCTTATGGCTAATATCGGACCCCATGATAGCTCCCCAAAAATACAGGGGTCTTCACAACCTGAAGACACTCAACAGCCTGAAAAGGGATTAAACAAATCAGAAAGCGATTCTCTTATTACAAGAGCTAGTACCCTATCTAATGCGATCTTACACAATCCCGTCACAGCGTCTTCTCCTTCAGGAAAAGCAGAGGAAAAAGAAACCCAAAGAGATTTTCATTATTCTGCAGATACAAAAGGTCCTTCTATTCCTAAGATAGATAATGCAGCAGACACTCGATTGAAAAGACAACGAAGCTCCTCAACAAATGAAAAAAGAGTGGTTAAAGAAGGATATGTGAGTTCCAGTACTGCTTCAAAAAGAGGGCGCCCTCTTTCTCAAGAAATTCGGAAAAAACAATCGCCTTCTACTCGTAAACAAAGCCTTGGTCCAAAAAAAACCGAAAAAGAAGGGGAGGAAGAAGAAGCAGAGATGGAATTGCCGGTTGAAAGAACAAAAGCCTTTAAACCTCAAAAGCTTTTTACTTTGTTTGGAGAGCGAGAAAGAGAAGTGATTATGAATGGACGCGAATTTATTCCTGAATTTGTAAAAGTTCTTTCGGAATCCAAAGAGTTTCTCTCTATACAATTGAGTAGGCTAATAACTGAAATGGATAATTATAACAACAGGATGGATAAGACAGGGGAGATTATGCCAGAGCTTATCCAAATGCATGCTCAGGCTCGTCTTCTTCTTTATTTCCATATGGCGGTTATTTACTGGGGATCAAAGTGTGAGGTCGATTGGGTTCCAGCCCAAAAGCAATTATATACAGGTTCAGAACTTAGTGAAACAGAAGCATGTCATCACTCGCTTTTTGCCGAAATGAATGACACTTATCTCTTTCAGCTTAAACAGGAATTAATACAAGCTATACGCAACAAGAGAGAGGATAGACGGGAGGAAATACCTTCGGTTTTGCTTGACAAGCTAGAGGAAGTAAATCTGCCAAGAAAAAGGATTACAGACTTAGCCGAAATGATTATTTCGGAGAAAAAATCTATTGAGGGGGAAATACAAAATATATGGGCTCAAACCTTTCCTCTTAGTGCCTCTATTCAAGGTATTAAAGAGGAGCTAAGAAATATCCTAAAAAGTAATGGCGCTGCCATACCAGCCGAGTTATCTCGAGAACTTAAAAAAATAGGAATCCCCAATACAGCTCTTAGAAATCTAACCCAAGCCATAAGAGAAAGAAAAACCCCTGTTAATAGGGGAGTAGACCTTTTATTTGATCAATGGGCTTTGCCAGCCTTACTTAACCCAAAGACTCAATTTTATTATTTGAATCACCATACTCTAGTTGCACCCTCAGCATTAAATCGAGTAGATGATTTCATTGAAAATCAAGTGAGGGTAGAGGCAATAAAAACGCTAAGGAAGATTTCTCATCTAGAATTGAGTCCTATTTCGGGTACCTTAGAGGTGGGTAGACGGATTGAAAAGCAGTTGCGCGATTGCTTAGAGCTTTCAAAAGAAAAAACTTTTCTGGTAGGAAAATTGGAAAAAGATTTGGGAGAATTAGCTAGGCTTATCGATAGCTTCCAAACCCCAAGCCAGCTACCTTTCTTTAGAAAAATGGATGATTTAATGAGAGTAAAGAGCATCGTTGAAGGTGTTCAACCAGATTTAGAGAGGTTAAAATTTATTCATTCTTCTTCTTCAATCGTGCATTTAATGGATCCAACAGAAGAATTGGACGCTATAAATACCATGTCAGAAAACTTGCAATCTATTCATATTATTTTAGCATCTATAATACCTGAAGAAATTGAAGAGGCTTACAAAACTTATAAAGAATCTCCTTTTTTCCACGCTTATGAAAAAATAAAGAAGCTAAAATCGCAGATTAAACAAAATATTCAAAAAAAGAGCGGGATCACTGGAATTTTAGAGGAAACCAAACTCACTAGGAGTGAAGAAATGATAAAAATGAGGGTTGAAGATGCTCTACAAATTGATCTTGGCCATTTAATTTCTGATAAAAAATTCGATAAGGTGGAGGAATTAAGAAACGAGTTGGAAACAAAGGATCCCGAGATTTATGGAGAAGTTAAAGCTCTTTTAAAAGATGAAGAGTATTCAATTTTTTGGGATGTCGTTTTTAAAATGACAAGTAAGGAGCAGCTCGAAAAAGAAAAGAAAAATTTAGAAGGTGAGGAAATAGATGCCAAACAACGTATAAGTGAGCTCCGAAATTTAAAAGAACCCGATCCTTCTAACTTAAAGTCAGAGTATTCGGCAATTGTAGAGTCAATTTTAGCGCCAAACCCCCAAAAGGCTTTTGAGAAAGTTTTAAAAGGGTATCCTATCCCTTATCAAAAACTCGCATTGACTCAAAACATCCTATCTGCGCAGCTGAATGCTACTGTGAATCTTATTGAGCAATTAAAACCCTCAGATCTAGAACTCTTAAATCGCCATATGTATGAATATAGGAGTTTATCAAAGCTTTTACTTCGCTCTGTTGATTCAGTAGTTACTAAATAATAATTTTAGGAGAAGTTTTCTTGGCAAAATCCCAGATATCTAACCAGCCATCCCTGCTGCATACAGCGAATTTGCGCTCGTTATAAAAGGTTCCTGCTAGGTTAAAATTATAATCAGGAAAACCTTCGGGCCTATTAGGATAGACGCAGCCGTGTGTCTTGTATGCTTCCGAAGTATTCCTAAATATAAGTCTTCCGAATATTTCTGGTATTCCAACAAAACGCTCTTTTTCGAGGTAAATTTGCCGAATTGCACTAAAAAAGCAAATAGCTTCCACAATACTAGCACCATTATCTGGATTATATAAAATGATATCGCCCGAATTAAATCCCACAGCGAATTGTTCACCGTTATACTCTAAAGCTGTTATAATTTTTCTTTGCATCCCGCGCATTTTATCTAAATAAATAGGTTTCAATTCCCCTGCAAATACAGTTTTACCGGTATCTGCGTCCCACACCTTACATGAGCGTAAAAGGCCATCCTCGCCTAAAACAATCACACGCTTTTTATCAAAACGCACAAGATGCTTAGACAGAGGAAACGGGATACCGCCTTCCAACATAGTAAAAGAAGCCTTTTGAGAGCTGTCTTCTGCATGGCTATTAAAAAAATAAAAAGACCCATCCATACATTGAATCAAAGCCTGGTGATTGCGATAAATAAGAGATTGAATTGCAGAAGGAAAAGAAATGGATTCGCAAAATATCGTCCCATTTTCTGCGTTTACAATCACAAATTGTTTACGATGGGGCCAAACTAACAAGAGAAAATTTTGGTCAAAATAAGCTTCCTCAAAGTTTTTTAAACAGGCAATGGGTCGCAATGGGCGCTCTTCTGCCATATTCCAACGATAGAGATGTCCTTGAGGCGTGAGCTGCATGATATGTTCATCGTAGCAATGAATTAAAAGAGAATTTTCATCTTTGCAATTATTGAAGACGAGCTGGCAGCTGTCCTTTTCAAGGCGATATAATTGACTAGAGCCTTGATTTATTTTTATAAAGACGAATTTATTTTCGACTGTCAAATCACAGGTTTCAGGAGTAACAAATTCGGGCAATTTATAAGTGGTATGTTTGAAAGCATCCTTGATCTTTTCGCCTTTGTTGGCTCGCACCTTTTTTGTTGTTTCATGCCTTTTTTTAACAATTTGCTTCCAGTTTTTTCCAAATTTGATATTTTCTGAGCAGCTTATTTTTTTCCAGCTTCGAAGAAAATGATGTTTCCATACTGAAGAGTGGTCAGTTAAATTTTTTAAATTCTTACAAACTAAACCAGCAATTAAAAGATCTTTCGGGTTTAATTCTTGAAGAATTTGTAATTGTAACTCACATGGTAAGGATAAGAAATCACGATTTATAGAAACTGTCATAATAAACTTCCATTTTTTGTAACGTCCAAAAAATTATAAAGATTTTTTATTGTTTTTTTCTAGTTTATTTTTTCTTCAATAAAGAGGATTTGGGATGAAATTCACAATCCCCTAAGAGGTTCTCTTCTTTTATAGTCCTATTTTAGAGGCTAGATATCTTTTCTTCATTTCCTGAAATCCTATATTTTTTCACAGTTGAGCTTTCTTTATACCAAGTTTGCTTGATATGGATTAGCCTTAAGATTGTTTTTATCCTAAATAGTTGAATTGATAGCTAGTGTTAATTTCACTTAGCCTAATCCTTTTTTTAAAATCGATTAAATTAAAAGCAATAAACTTTATAAAAAAGAAGCGTTGCAAGGGTTTTTCCATCTTGGATAGTCCCCGCTCTAATCCAATCAAGAATTTGCTTCCAAGATAGGATTTCTACGGAAATCTTCTCCGTATCATCCAATTTTTGGCCCACATGCCTCAAATCGCGGGCTGCATAGATAAACATTTTTTCATCACATATCCCCGCGCTGCTATAAAAAGAAGTTAAGAAGGAAATCTGCGAAGCTTGATAACCTGTCTCCTCAGCAAGTTCCCGATAGGCAGCTTCTAGCGGGGATTCTTTAGGCTCTAAGGTACCCGCAGGAAGCTCCCATAAGGTTTTTCCTACAATAATCCGCTCATTCCGGATCATGACCACATGGGATTCATCTACAATAGGCAAGATGACCACAGCTCCAGGGTGTATAATCGCCTCCCGTTTGACTAATTTTCCGTGTTTATCCGCTATTTCAGCATGGTATACTGAAAATCGCCTGCCTGCATAAACTGCCTCGGTATGAGGAATTTCCATAAAAGGGTGAGAAGGGGATTCGTGCATGCGGTTCCTTTTAAATTAAAGCATTCTTTATCTAGTTGAAGCTTGGTTTCCTATCAAGCTTCAGTTGCTTTTAACTTAGCTGGCAGGCTATTTCCTGTGAAAAATCCTGCCATGCTGCCAAAATACTTTGATTTTCTGCCAGCAAATTCTCTAATTTTAGCTTAGTTAGTTTTACTTTGCGAAGCAAGCCCAGCGAGCTAGGGTGACTTTCTCCTTTATGCTAAGATAAATTTTTTGAGCCGATTAGATTTTTTAGCCTTTTCTAGCTCTTTTTCCAGGTCGGGAGGCAGAGAAAATCCTTTAAAGTAAAACACCGTTTTTTTATGCATGTTAGAGTAGCTTAGGATATTTTTAAAAAAAGTGGATAAAAAGGCAGGGTGGTTAAAAGGAGGATTTTTTAAAAATGAAAGATTGGGAAGAAGGGGATTTATTTGATAGGCAAGCGCATACCTTGTTAAGGCTGAAATGAGAGGGGGAATTTTAGGGCAATTATCAGTAATCAAATCCACAGCTAGGCGATTGCTTCTTTCGTTGAAAGAGCGGTAAATTCTTGCCATTTGCTTAGCACAAATACTCGTTTCGCTGATATCTAGCTTTTGAACACGCTTGGGCAGTAAAAAATTTTTCCAATCAATTTCGGTGCACCCCCTTAAGACTAATTTACGCAGGTTAGGAAGCTTATCTGTTAACCCTTTTACCTCACAGCTAAGTAAATTGCTATAGCTTAAATTTAGGGAAGCGACTTGTCTTAGCTCACTTTTAGAGAATTGTTGGAGGAAAATTTGGATTCGGTGTGGATTGTGGCGCTGGTTGAAATAACCAGAAAGCTTCCAATGAATGGGTAGCCGAATGGACCTTCTGCTTATTTTCGATAAGAGGAATCGCACTTTATAATCTTTAACACGATCAAGAGGGTAGCAAGTAACAGTACTTTTGTCTATAAAGGTTAAAAATTTACGCTTAGAGCGTCGGGAATACTCGATTGTTAAAGAAGAGGAAAAATAAGGTGTCAGATCCATTACAATTCGCGACGAGGCATTCTGAGATAGGTCGGGAGAAAAAGGGGGAACTTTTTTGACAAGTTGTTTAAGCTTATAGCATTGGAAGCGAATATAAAAAGAAGTTTGAGGACTTACTTGTGAAGGATTAATTTGTGGATAATTCCCAATTGCATTCATCTTTAATTTCCTTTGAGTTTGCGGTTGTAAGTGTTGAAAATTAGGTTCGCTATCATTTTTGTTGGAAATGCCATTTAATTTACTTTTGCTTTGTATTTTAATCAATTGTTCAAATTGCTTAAGCAGATATTAAAGGATTAAATTTACAATTTTAGTGAAAATCAGATAGAGAATATTGCCTAGAAAAAGTATACTCCCTGATTTGTTTAAATGGTTTGAGGAGCCCATGCATCTTTTTTCATCTCCAAAAATTTTCATTTTACTGGGAGCACTTTTTGCTTTGATAGCAGTGTCAATGGGTTCATTTGGAGCCCATTATCTGAAAAATCGCCTTGCAGCTGATGCTTTAGCAATATTTGAAATTGGAGTTCGCTACCAGATGTATCATGCGTTAGGGCTCATTTTAATCGGGATTGTTTATTTACTTTTTCCTGCGTTTGCCTTAATCATGGGTGGGTACTGCTTGGCTGTGGGGATTTTAGTTTTTTCTGGCAGTTTGTATGCTTTAGCATACACAGGGGCGAAATGGTGGGGCGCAGTGACCCCCATAGGAGGGATAACACTGCTTATCGGTTGGCTATTTTTCTTAATAGGAGTTTGCAAAGGAGCATGAAACAAAAACGGGTGATATTAAAGCCAGGTAAGGAAAAAGCCATTCTTCACCATCATCATTGGATTTTTTCAGGAGCAATTGCCTCAAGCCCTTCCTATGAAAATGGAGAAATTCTCCCTGTCTACGCCTCCAACCAGACTTTATTGGGGCAAGCTTATTTTAATAAACACTCTTCCATAGCCGGTAGAATGGTTGCTTTTGGGGAAGTACAAGCAGAAAATGCGCTTCGGGAAAACCTTGAACGGGCGATTCAATTCCGCAAGAGGTGGTTTCAGGGACAGAGTACCACGGCCTATCGTTTAGTGAATGGAGAAGGGGATTGTCTACCAGGCTTAATTGTAGACCAATACGCAGACAATCTGGTGCTTCAAATTTCTACCCTCGGAATGGAAAGATTAAAAGGCGTGATTGTCTCGGAGCTAGAAAGGCTTCTTTCCCCGCAGCTTATTTATGAAAAATCCCTGCTTCCTTCCCGCAAAGAAGAAGGGCTGGAACCTTTTCAAGGAGTCTTAAAAGGGCATTTTTCTAAAGAAGTTGAAATCCTTGAAAATGGGCTTCGCTTTAAAGTTTCCCTTGTGCATGGGCAAAAAACAGGCTTTTTTCTTGACCATCGGGAAATGCGCCAACAAATCCGTCAATTAGCTTTGCAAAAGCGGGTGTTAAATTGTTTTAGCTATACAGGTGGCTTTAGTGTCTACGCTGCAGCTGGAGGGGCCAAAAGGGTGGATTCGGTGGATATCTCTGAAAAAGCTATTCAAGACGCTAAAATCAATATGAAGCTTAATCCTGCCCAATGTACAACCGAATTTTATTGTGAAGATGTGTTTGAATTTTTGCGCAGTTCCAAGCTGGATTATGATTTAGTGATCCTGGATCCTCCCGCCTTTGCCAAGAAAAAAAGCGATCAAATTTCTGCCTGCCGAGCTTACAAAGATATTAATCGCTTAGCTATGCAAAAAATGCCAAGGGGCTCGTTGCTTTTAACAAGCTCTTGCTCATACTTTGTCGATGAGAATTTATTTCAAAAAGTGGTCTTTCAGGCCTGTGAAGAGGCTAAAAGAAGCGCAAAAATTATCGGGCGTCACCATTTAGCTCCTGATCATCCTGTTAACCTGGCCCATCCGGAAGGAGATTACCTTAAAAGCCTGCTTCTTTTTTTAAATTAAATGGGGATCATCTAGCCCTGCCTTTAAAGTAGGTGCGGGATTTCTTATGCCCCTTTCTTTTGAGAATGGTAACAACAAGCGCTCGCTCGATGCTTTAAGCCGCCAAGTAGGCTATTCCAGCTATGCCTATTTGATAGGCTTTATTCATGGTTTAGCAAGCGCCTAGCTTGTAAGGTATAGTAGATTAAATTGCGGCTTTTAAGATCGGCTTTCAACCATCTGACCCCCAATCGTTTTTGAAAAAGATCGATTGCCAAATAAGCGTTTCAAACTGGAAAAGACCGTTTCTACTAAAAACCGGCGATTATAGCCTGCCATCCACCCCAAAGTGGTCTGGCCTGCCAGTTGCGTTCGCGCATCAGAAACTCCTTGGTCTTTTCTTTGGTCGGAAAAAACAAAGAGTTTCTTTTTTTCAAGGGATATCAGCAAGATCCTAGAGAGAATTTTTCAACACAGCCGTCAAAATATTAGTTTCTTAGTTATCATTGTAAATAACTTTTTATTTAGGTTATCTATTTGCATCTTAGAAAAAATTAAGTGCAAAAACTCTCTTGCTCAGCTATGTTTTGTTTATAAGTGTTATACTCAGTGCGTATTTTACACAAGTTATCAATGCTTTCCTTTATGTCTATTCCTTCTCTTTCTTCTTCTTGCGGTTGAGGTTCCTCTTCAGATGTTTGCTGTTTTTCTGATGGAGACGTTTCTTCTCTTTCACGCTTTTTAGCTTGGTCTAATTGGCCTAATAAGAAGTTTTGCAGGCTAGATTGTTTCCAATTTCTCTCTTGGATATATTTTGCAAGTGAGAGACAGAAGGAGGCGGAGGGGGAGATTGCCCTTCTTCTTTTTGTGATTGCTGTTCCTCCGTTTGAGATACTTCATTTGCTTGAGATGCTTTAGTGTAAGAAGAGCCAACCGTTATACTAGCGGGTGGTGAAGGAGGAGGAGTTAAGCCTGTATGCTGCATAAAATTTCTCTTTGTAGTGTTAACCTAACTTATGATAGCTTATTTGTAGCATTCAGTTGATAGCTTATTTGTAGCATTCAGTAAAAAAGGTGTAAATTAAAATAGAGGTTTAAATGTATCATTCAGTTGAGGCGTATAATCCATTTGGTGCGTATAATCTAGCCGATGCGTATAAACCAGTTACACATGGTTGTGCTGACGAAATAGATTATTTGACCGAAAAATCTTTCGGCAAGCTGATGGGAAAAAATTTTGAAAAAAATTTAGATTATATTATCGCCGTTGTGGTAGATGAAAAAAAACATTTGTCTTTGTATGATGGTTGTCGATTTGCAAGAAGAAAAGTAGAATCTCAAGGGGAATACAACCCTGAAACCGCTGAAAAAATATCTAAAATTTTTTATTATTGTATTAGCAAAAGAAATCCAATGAAACCTCAACAGTTCTTGGGTAATCAACCTCTTAACCCTAATTCTCCTACTCAAAAGTCCTGCTCGTTGCGGCAACCTTCTGATGGAGAAGAAGGATTCAGTATTAGTGAGCTTCCTAGTGATTTTTGACATCAACTTGACAAAGCTTTAGGAAAAAATAAAAGATAGGCCTGAACTGGTTGATGATTTATACAAAGATTTCAGAAATGTGTTCTAAAACTGAATAGACTATACCAAAAATTTAATAAAAAATTTTAGTTCTCGTTTAGTATAATCCGGGGGCTTCTTGGCTGTGTTTCGATCACGTCCTATTAAGCCTTTATGTTTAAATATATGGAGTACAGGCTGCCCAGGGAAAAAGATACTCATGCAATACCCTTACATCGAATAAAGAGGCTCGTTCTCAGTTGGGGGGAGGGGAAAATGGGGAGCTAGAAGCTGCTCCAGCCAATCAAAGGCTTTTTGGTGGAAAAAAGAGAGTGCTCCTGCTGCGCAGTGCTCGCCTGCGCCTTCGGAGCTGGGGAATAAAAAGTAATCTTTAGGGCAGGTGAGCGTTTCATAAAGTTCTTCTGCTTGCCCTGGACAATATTGCTCATTCTCTGCGTTCAAAATGAGGGAGGGGCAGCGGATGTTTTGAGAAATCCCTGCTAAATTATATGCCTGCCAAGCGCGCAATAGCTCAACGGGCGATTCTACACCATGTACCCACATTTTGCTTTTAAATTTAAAAGCCATGAAAGGGTTTGCCAGGGCTTGAGCCATAAATTTTTCCAAATAAAGGTTTTCATCGTGATCAAGCAGGGTTGTCAATTCGGGACAGCTTTTTTTAATGTTTTCAAGCGCATCAAATTGGCCTGGATTTGCAATCAGCCCCGCTAGCCTGTGTTCAAAGGCCGCAGCGCGTGCAGCGAGCCATCCTCCCCAGCTTAAACCGATGAGTATAATCGCATTTGATTTAACTTCTGGTTGTTTGATGAGGAAATCGACAACGGGGGAAATCACCTTTTCCCAATCAGGTCTCATGTAGAGGTTTTCTTTAATGAGAGATTCTCCTTGGCCTGGACCGTCAAAGCATAAAACGTGATAACCTCTTTTTAAAGCGGCATTTGCAAAAGTTAAATAGCATTCTTGTTGAGTGGTATCATTTCCTCCGTTTACAATAATCACCGGCCGTTTTACATCCGAAGAATCGGCTCGGTAAAAATATCCAGGCAGAGAAGTGTTTTCAAAAGGGATACGGACAGCTTCAACCGGATGGGAAAAGAGCTCTGCTGCTTTCGCGAAGGTTTCAATGTGGGATTGATAAGCCTGGACTAAACGAGGGTCTACAGGCTGGCCGTGTAAGAAAAAAAAGGCTGTCCGGTAGTAATTAGAAGCGCGTAGGTAAGCTTGACGCGCGCTAATCAAATTTCCGGCAGCTTTGGAAGTCTCGGCCGACTGCTCTATCCTCTGAGCTGTTTGCAGCCAGTTTTCATACCAGCTGTCCCACTCGCTTTCTTTAATATGTTCTGCGGTAGATAAGCATTCGCCAATATCGGCTCCTTCGCAATAGGTATAAGAAATGGTTCTAAGTAGTTGAGCATTTAGCTGGGTAGCAGTAAAAAGATTATTCATAGTTTACCTCCGATAATGCAAATAGACGCAATCGCCCAAACGTTTTGTTTCTTTTAATTGAAATTGCGGAGCGTTAATCAGGGTTTTAGGAGAATAGCTGCCAAACAGGGGAATACCATCATAGCCTAGTATTTTAGGACCTACATAGAGGTGGAGGGCTTGGATAAGTTGCTCGCGCATAAATTGCCCCAGTACAGTTGCACCGCCTTCAATTAACACTTGCAAAATTCCCCTACTTCCTAGTGTCTCCATTGCTTCATTTAAGTCAACCCCCTCCCCATTTTTCGCTTTTGACAAAACAAACGATTTTACTCCATGCTCGTGCCACAACTCGCGCACCTTTTGAGGACAATCGCTTGTCGTTAAAATCCAGGTAGGGGCTAAGTGGATGTTAAATAGGGGAGAGGAGGGATCTGTTAACGAGCCTCGGCTATCTAGAACAACCCGAAGAGGGGGGGTATGGGGGGGAGGAGAGAATGCGCGCACTGTCAGATGAGGGCGATCATGCTTGGCTGTGCCGCAACCAATTAAAATCGCTTGTGACTCGGCTCGAAGTTTTTGAGCATCTTCCCTTGCTAACTCATTCGTGATCCATTTTGAACTGTAATCGGAAGCTGCGATTCTTCCATCCAGGCTAATCGCTGCCTTGGCGATGCAAAACGGTCGGCCTGTTTTGCGTTGAAAAAGGTAAGGCTCTAATAGCTCGGCGGCTTTTTGTTGTCTAATTCCCACACTGACTAAGATCCCTGCTTCTTTAAGCTGTTGGATCCCTTTTCCTTGGACTTGAGGGTCGGGGTCTTCTAAAGCGATCACCACATGGGCCACTTTAGCTTGGATAATGGCCTTTATACAAGGAGGCGTTCTTCCAAAATGGGCACACGGCTCAAGCGTCACGTACAGGGTGCTATTTTCAGCCAGCTTTCGGGCCTGCTGCAAAGCGATGATCTCCGCATGGGCTGATCCGGGGATTTGGGTAAAACCTTCCCCCACAATTTTGCCTGCATTGACAATGACAGCCCCTACCCAGGGATTAGGCGGAGAAAGAAATCGCGCTTGCATAGCTAAAGCTAAAGCGCGATCCATAAAGGCGACCTCAACCGACATGCGCGAGATCTCCTCGTGCTTTTAGTAACTCTGAAATCACTTGAGGATCAGATAAAGTGGAGAGATCGCCAAAATTTTCTAAGTCATTTTCTGCAATTTTGCGGAGAATCCGTCGCATGATTTTTCCTGAGCGTGTTTTAGGTAAAGTTTTGGCAAATTGGATTCGCTCGGGCACAGCAATGGCACCTATGACTTGTTTAACATGTTCACATAAAAATTGCTTGAGGGCAGCAGTGGGGGAAATGCCGTCTACCAGGGTGACAAAAGCTTCTAATCCTTGCCCTTTAATGGAATGAGGAAAGGGGACTACGGCAGCTTCAGCGACAGAGGGAAAGCTTGTTAAAGCGCTCTCAACTTCAGCTGTCCCAATGCGATGACCCGAGATATTGACTACGTCATCTAATCGGCCCAGCAACCAATAATCCCCATCCGAATCGATGTGGCAGCCATCCCCTGTAAAATAAAGGTTTTTAAAAGTTGTAAAATAGGAGCTAACAAAGCGTTGATGATCTCCCCATGTGGTTCGCATGATTCCAGGCCAAGGTTTTTTAATGCAAAGGCTTCCTCCTTCATGCAAGTGGCAAGGGGTGCCATCTGAGCGCAATACGACAGGCTCGATGCCAAAAAATGGACGCCCTGCGCTTCCAGGTTTTAACCCAAAGCAAGCTGGAAAAGGAGCAATCATAATTCCCCCTGTTTCTGTTTGCCACCAAGTATCTTCAATCGGGCACCGCTTATTTCCAATGTTTTCGTAAAACCACATCCAAGATTCAGGATTAATGGGCTCTCCCACCGTGCCTAGTAAACGAAGGGAAGTCAGGTCGTATTTTTGGGGGAACTCTTGTCCTAAGCAAATTAAGGTGCGAATGGCTGTGGGGGAGGTATAAAACACCGTGACCTTGTGCTTATCAATCACCTGCCAATACCTACCCGCATCAGGGTAAGTGGGCATCCCTTCGAACATGAGGGAGGTGGAGCCGTTTGCTAAAGGGCCGTATATCACATAGCTATGTCCCGTCACCCAGCCAATGTCAGCTGTACACCAGTAGACATCCTCCTCATGGATGTTAAATACATAGCGGTGGGTTAAAGCGGCATACAGAAGGTATCCGGCCTGCGTATGCACCACTCCTTTGGGTTTTCCTGTTGAGCCAGAAGTGTACAGAATAAAAAGGGGATCTTCTGCCTTTAAAATAACAGGTGGACAATCGGATGAGGCTGACGCCATTTCCTCATGATACCAATAATCCCGTTTTTCTTTCATGAAGCAAGGGGTGTGATTTCGTTTTACTACGATCACGTGCTCGACAGTGGGGCATAATTCTAAAGCTTTATCGATTGTATTCTTCAAGAAAATCTCTTTTCCACCGCGCAAGGAAACATTGGAAGTCACCACGCATTTACACGAGGCGTCATTGATGCGGTGAATAAGGGCCTCGGCGCTAAAGCCACCAAAAACGACCGAGTGAATAGCTCCAATGCGGGCACATGCAAGCATCGCAATGGCTAGTTCAGGAATCATAGGTAAATATAAACAGACTCGATCCCCTTTTTGGATTCCCTTTCTTTGAAGGACGGAGGCAAATTGGCAAACTTCTCGATGAAGCTCTCTATAGGTGATTTTTCGAACTTCTTCGTCGCTCTCGCCCTGCCACAGAATGGCTATTTTATCAGACGTAGATGAAGTCAAATGTCGATCTAAGCAATTCACACTGACATTTAAATTTCCATCTTCAAACCAGGTGTGTTGGATTAAACGTTGCTCTGAATCCCACGTATGCTTTCCAGCAACAGAGGGCTTCTTTGCCCAAGTCAATGCATCTGCCTGTTCAAGCCAGAACGAATCTGGATCAGACAATGACCTCTGGTAAAGAGCCTGGTATTCTTCCTCATTTTTTATCCAGGCAGTTTGCCGGAACTCTTTTGAAGGAGAAAAAAAGCGTTTCTCTTTCATTAAATTTTCGAGATAGGGAAGATTAGAATCAGCCATACTTTATTTCCTTTTGTAATAGGGCTTTAAGGATAACGTTTTTGGGATTGATTTTGAAGGCTAAAATGCAAGGTGAATCTATTTTTTAGAGGAAAGAAATGGGAGAGTTTGAATACAATGCGTCTTCTAGTAAACCCATTAACTATACAAGGAGCCTTTATGAAAACGCAGTTGTTTCGCATCGCCTTGGCATTATTCATCTGTGGCACACCATTAGGCTTCGCCACACCTGAGGAGTTAAAAACAATGGAAAATAAAGCAGAAAAAGAAGTCGTGATTATGGCAACTTCTTTGGGAGAAATTAAATTGGAGCTCTTTTCAAAAGAAGCCCCTCTTACCGTAAAAAACTTCTTAGACTATGTCGAGTCGGAATTTTATGATCATACCATTTTTCACCGCGTTATCGATGGATTTATGATTCAGGGGGGAGGATTTACAAAAGAATTCCAGCAAAAGCCCACTAAAGCTCCTATCAAAAATGAAGCGGGGAATAACCTTTCTAATAAGCGAGGAACGATCGCGATGGCACGTACTTCAGAGCCAAATAGTGCCACTGCCCAATTCTTTATTAATGTGGCAGACAATCATTTTCTAGACCACCGGGGTGAAACGCCTCGCGACTTTGGCTATTGCGTTTTTGGACAGGTGATTAGCGGGATGAATGTGGTAGACCAGATTCGCCAAGTGAAAACCGGTTCTTATGCTGGTCACAGTGATGTGCCTAAAGAAACGGTGGAAATTATCAGCGTCAGAAAAGAGTCCAAATAAACGAGGTAAAGGTGGAGGGGGTCATTCAAGAAACAATTCTTCCTCATGCAGGAGCAATCGCCTTCTTTTTTCTCGCCACTTTAATCGTAAATGGGATCGCTTATTTTTGGGGATTTTATAGCTTACCTGGAGATGAGGATCCCTTTTTTTTGGATCGCTCGCCCCTTTCCTTTTTAAAATTAGTGGGGGTTTTTGCGGTTTTCTTAGGCGTAAATGCGCTCATAACGGTGCTTTTGCGCGCTTATCTTTTACTAAAAATGGGCGTGCCTATTTTAAAAGAGGCTCCCCTAGAGGAAGCATTACCGCCCCATTTCTTAGGCTGGATGGACCTTCTGTTTATTTTGTCGAGTGTAAGTGGTATTCTTTTTTACAGCTATATTTGGGGACCTGACACTTGGGAGGCCCTAGCCGGAAAACAGGGACTAAGCGTTGTCTCACGGGGGTTACGTGATTTTGGAAGAGGGATTTTAACCCTTTTTATTTGCTACCCTTTAATCATCCTTTTTAATGAAATTCTGGAAGTGTTTTTTGAAATTTTTCACATCCCAGCTGTGGAACAAGCCCCTGTGGAAAAAATTATGGCGGTTAGAGAAAATGGGGCTCTTTTTCTTGTGACAAGCTTGTCCGTTTTAATTTTGGTCCCGTTTGCAGAAGAAATTTTATTTAGAGGTTATTTGCAAACATGGATCAAACAAAAGCTGGGGAGATTTTGGACGATTGGATTGACCTCTTTGGTTTTTGCTCTTTTCCATTATGCAGAGAGGCAAGGTATTCGAAATATTCAATTTGTGGGAGTCCTTTTTATCTTTTCATGTTTTTTAGGTTTCATCAAAGAGCGGCAACAATCTATTTGGGCTCCTTTTGGCCTTCATTTGGCCTTTAATTCAATTGCTTTAGCGGCCATTTATTTAAAAGTATGAGAGAAGGATGCGGATAGCGATCATAGGAGCAGGTTTTAGCGGGCTTGCAGCTGCTTGGTATTTTCTCCAGCGAGAGCACGTCGAGGTGACCATTTTGGACAAGAGAGGAATCGGTGGAGGAGCTTCAGGAATAGCCGCTGGTTTATTTCACCCTTATGCAGGCGCACATGCTAAACTTAATCGCTGGGGTAAAGAGGGATGGGAAGAATCATGCCAGCTGATCCAAGTCGCTGAAGAAGCCCTGGGCGCTTCTGTAGCAACGCGAAAGGGGCTATTGCGTTTAGCCCTAACGGAACTGCAATTGAGTGATTTTACACTCAGCGCCGCGCGCTATCCGGAAGTGCAATTTTTTTCTGAACCCCAATGCCAGCAACAGGTGCCTGGCGTGGTTGCAAAAGCGGGCATTTTTATTCAGACAGCAATGGCTGTCTACCCGGATCGTTATTTATGGGGGTTGTGGATAGCCTGTCAAAAGAAGGGCGCCACCTTCCTGCAGCAGGAAGTCAAGGACTTAGAGGAATTAAGTCATTTTGATTGTGTGGTTTTGGCTATGGGTAGCGATGTGGTGCAAATGCTCGATTTAAAGCGCGATCCCATGAGCTTAGTGAAAGGGCAGCTGCTTGAGCTAGAGTGGCCTCGTGGCTTAGCGCCTTTGCCTTTTCCTTTAAGCTCGCAGGCCTATTTAACCATGTCTCCCGACAGCAAGACCTGTTTGGTAGGATCAACTTTTGAAAAAAAATTTAAAAGTTTGGAAGTTGACCTTGAAGCGGCTATTCAAGAAATTATCCCCAAAGCAGCGGCTTTTTTTCCGCCCGTCAAAGAGATGAGAATCGTAAAGGGTTATGCAGGTGTGCGGATAGCTTCAAAAGACCATCTTCCGTTTTACAAAAGAATAGAGGCCAACACCTGGGTTCTCACAGGGATGGGTTCTAAAGGGCTTCTATACCATGCCCTTTATGCTAAGCAACTCGTTTCTTCCATTTATGAAGAATTTCAACCTTAGGCTGCCTCTCCTTTCAACTCTTTTTGCAACAACACGTGGGCTTCAGTGGAGAAATTGAAAAAGAAAATGATTGCGGGTGCTAGTATAGCGGTAAAAGGGATCATAATAAAAAACCACTGGAGAATTGTGTAAGTAGGGGTATCGCAATAGTCGCACAATGAGCCTGTTAAAACGGCCGATAGAACAAGCAAGCCGACAATTGACATCAGGGGAAATAAGGCCACAAGAGCGAGAAGGAGATTGGAAAAAATATCTTCTTTTACCCTTTTGATAAGAATTTGGGAAATTTCCAACCGATTAAGACCTCTTAAAGCCAGTAAAGGGGTCATAAAAAATAACAGGGAAAGGCTGAATAAGCAAAGGATGAGCGAGCCGAAATTTAGCAGAAAGGGAGCAAAAGAAAGCACGACTCCAAAGAAATCTCCTAATCCTGGAATATCATTGAGCAACATAAAAATTCCCATCACTATCCACAGCAATAAATAACTCAAAATGATGGGAACGCAAAAATAGGTGGCCCCAATGACCACTTCCCACGACTTATTTAAGATATCTCTATAATTGACCTCTTTTCTTTTGATCTCGTGGTGATAAATGCGAGCTAAAAAAATTCCCAGGGAGAGCATAATTCCAGCGGAAAGAAAAATGGGAAGAAAAGTCAAGCTCATCACCACCCATTGGTTTGCTTTTAAAGCCAGCCCGCGAAAAAAAACGACCAAAATCCCGCATAATGCCAGCACACAAAACGTAAGCAGCCATTTTTTTTTGCAGAAGCTCAGAGATAAAGCCCGATTAAAAATGAATTGTATATCTTTTAAGGTCATAAGTCCTCATTTGAGCAACAGGTCTATAAAATTAAGCCGTTGGAGATGATTTAAATAAATATTTTGGACGAACAATCGGCAATCCTTTCCCTTCCCGTGCGATGCATCGTTCATACACAATTTGTATGCTAATCCCGACCGCCCGTGCAAGGCCGAATAAAAGGGTGAAATATTCCGGATAGGGAAAGCCTGCAGCAGATAAGACCGTGCCCGAAATTGCATCCACGTTGGGATAAGGATCAGAAATTTTAGGATTTTCTGCAAGGACTTTAGGTGCTACTGTACGTAAAATATGCGTTAATTTAACCAAGGGATGGTCGGGATATTTCTTTTCAGCCAAAGTGTAAAAGACAGTGGCGCGAGGATCTTCTACGCGTAAGACTGCATGCCCGAAGCCAAAAAGGAGTTGGTCATTGGCTAATCGCTTGCGAATTAAAGCCTCCACACTTTCAGGGGTGATGTCATCTTTAAGCTCTTGTTGGATTTCTTGGATAAATTCTAAACAATCCTGATTAGCTCTTCCATGGCGTGGACCAGCTAAAGCACTCAGCGCGGCGGCAATCGATCCATACATATCTTGCAAACCTGAGGCCACGGCTTTTCCTACAAAAGTTGAGAGGTTACCACCCCCATGGTCGAGATGGAGCACATTAAATACCTTAAAAACTTCGATCAATTCTTCCGGAGAGGCGCGAGGTACATTGAGCATATGCACGAAGTTTTCCATGTATCCAAGGTCTGGGTTGGAAGGCTTGGATTCGCCCCAGCCTGCGTGATAATTAATGACTGTAGCGGCAATTTCTGGGATTTTGGCAATCAACGAAAGGCAATCTTTCTGGTAATCATTTTGTCCTTCAACCATTCCGCATATAAATAAGGCGGCACAAAATAGCTGCATAGGATGGCCTTCACTGGGAAGCTTGCGAATATGCTCAATCACCTTTGAAGAACAAACCGCATTTTTTTTGAGCGACTGGGAAAATTCTTCGATTTCCTCGGCGGAGCCATCTTTTCCGGCATATAGTAAATGGATAGCGCGCTCAGGTTCCCAGTAAGCAATGTCTGCTACTGGATAGTTGAGATAGAATAAACCTTTGATTGGATCTACGTGTGATGTTGTGCAATAACCGACAGGATATCCCCTTAACCCTGTGTCGAGATTGTCCTCTGTTATTTCAAAAAGAACCTTACCCATTTTGCTCTCTCCTCACCAAGTTTTTATGACTGTTTTATAACGATATTCTTTTCTTCAATCAACTCTTTCTCTGTTAAGCGAATTTTTTCTTCTAAAAATGGATTGAGTTCTAATCCTTTTACTATTTCCCAGCCTCCCTTTTGGTCGAGGCGGCAGGGGAAAGAAAAAATGAGGTCCTCTTGGATTCCATAAGGATTTCCATCGCTGCAAACAGCCGAAGAAAACCATTGCCCTTCGGGTGTAGGGAGAATCAAGGCTTGCACGGCCTCAATCAGCGCATGCGCAGCGGAAGCAGCAGAAGACTTGCCCCGAGCCGCTATAATGGCGGCCCCTCTTTGCTGAACATTTCTAATAAAGGTTGTTTTTAGCCATTCTTCGTCTTTAATCACTTCAAGCACTGGCTTCTCGTGAATGCGAGCATGATAAAAATCAGGGACTTGAGTTGAAGAGTGATTTCCCCAAATGGCAAGTTGGCTAACTGCCTGAATCTCTGTTTTGGCGTAATTCGCTAGGGAGGCAACTGCGCGATTTTGATCTAAACGGGTCATGGCATGAAAATTTTGACGCGGAAGATGAGGGGCGTTTTTCATGGCTATCAGGCAATTTGTATTGCAAGGGTTTCCCACTACAAATACTTTTACCTGGCGATTGGCGCTGACATTGAGAGCTTTTCCCTGGTCGACAAAAATTTTGCTGTTTCCATGGAGCAATTCCACCCGCTCCATGCCAGGACCGCGAGGCTTAGATCCAAGTAAAAGGGCGTAATCGACATCGCCGAATAGCTGGAAAGGATCGGAGCCCAGCTGGATTTCTTTTAGAAGAGGAAAAGCGCAGTCCTCTAATTCCATTTTAATTCCCTCTAAACTTTTCAGAGCTTCGGGTATTTCTAAAAGATGCAAAGCGAGCGGTTGATCCTTTCCGAGCATCTCTCCATTTGCAATTCTAAATAGCAGACTATAAGCAATTTGGCCTGCTGCTCCGGTCACAGCCACGCGCTTTAAGGGTTTTGGCATCGCATTCCTCCTGGTCACTTGATTGCATATTAAGGCGAAGAGAGAATTATTTCAAAAAAGTTATTTCAAAAACGAGCTTTGTATGTTTGTAGTTTTTTTTAATCCATTTTTTAGAGGAGCTGGGTTTTACCTTGCTTTCTGCCATTCCCAAATGGGGTAGGCAAAAAATACTGAACAAATCTTAAAAATTTAAAAAAGGATTCAAAAGAGAGGGATGAAGCTTAAGTGAAAGAATTTTATAGGATTAAATGCAGGCTACAAATGATGAAATAACGTTAGTTCAATGCTTGGTACGCCAAGCAACTTGTTTTAAACATCCTGTCCTAGCCCGATGCACCTACATTAGGCCTCTTCTGAAACTCACCGAAGCCGCTACAAATATAAGGTGTAGGAGAACATCACGAGTATCAGCCTATTTTGACCTGCTAGATAGAGAAAATCTTACTTAAAACAAGGCTTTTAATAACCTCATCATGAATCATGCATGCAACTTCTGTTGCTTCTTTGAGCTGGTGTTTTATTAATAAGTTAAAGGATATATTTTCGAGAAATTCGGGACGAGTAATTTTTTTAGCAATTTTAACCACTAGTTCGTATTGGCCTTTCCCTATTAATTTTAAAGATATTGCTGTGAGTTCTCTTCCTCGGGAAATAATTTTTTCAGAAATTTTAACCGCTAGTTCGTATTGACCTTTTCCTATTAATTTTAAAGATATTTCTTCAAGTTCTTTTCCCTTGCATGGAGCAATTTTTTCAGAGATTTTAACTGCTAGTTCGTATTGGCCTTTCTCTATGAATGCCTCAGATATTAATCCGAGCATTGTATCACGAGAAATGAACTTCTCAGAGATTTTAGCCGCTAGTTCGTATTGCTCTTTTTCTATTAAATTATAGCAGGCGTGGCCGAGAATTGCCTTTTCAAAGGAGACCCCAGGCTTAGCACTCTGAAGGGTGCTGATTATCTCAGCGACCTCAAAAACTTTTTCATATTGTTTTTTTTCGATTAACCTTGCAATTTTTCTATGGGTATAGCAGGGGTCATTAACAGTACCTGTGTTAAAAATATCGTTAAAGAGCCAAGGTAACTCTATGCTTTTGGCTTTGGCTTCTAAAGATTTGCAGAAAAGTTTCCCGTTTCCCAACATAGCTAAAATTTTTATTTTTTCACCCAGCAGAGAAATTTTCAATTGAAAGAGGGTTGCCACATTTGAAAAATTGAGGTCATTTAACACTTTTTCTAGATAGTCTATCAGTTCTTGTGGGGTATTTTCTGTAGCCTTCCGGCTAAGCCTGAGATTTTGGTGTGGAATTAAACCTTTTATTAAAAGTTGGATAAAGCTTTTAATTAAGAAAAATTCTTTCCTTTTAGCTTCTTCTACCATTACAGCGTACCATTCTCTCTTCACTTGGGCGCAATTTTCATAGTCTTTACTTGTAAGATAGCTAAATATATGGCTAAGCACTTCTGGAGGAAAATTTTTGAGGGAGGCTTGGTTCTCATTTTTAAGCAAATTTTCGGGTTTAGCGCTTATGGGAAGGGGCGGTGGGGGCGCTTTTTCAGATTTTGTTTCTTTAGTTTGCAAACCTCTAATTTTTGCGATTATCTCATCAATCGCTTTTTTTTCTTTTCCATGGACGTATTTGCGACATTTAATTTTAAGCCTCCCAACAACATCCATTAAAACTGCTCGATCATTCTCGAGTAAGAATTTTTGGTGCTTTATTGCGAATTTACTCACCTCTCGAGCGACTTTTAAAGGGGCTGTTTGAGCAATATGCACCTTAGGAAAAAGAGAAAGGATCCAATACACTATTCTGCGGAATTTGCCTTGCTCAGCAGAGCCTCTTAATTTGGTATTGAGAAAGAGGTCTTTTGAATCACTGATTTTTTTTAAGTTCATCACTTCTGTGTGGAAGTTATCTTGAGTGGCACAAACCCGAAAAGGCATAATCCCTCGCTTACTTTTGTTTATTTTCTAAAAGGGCTAAAACATGCCTACTCATAGGCATGGGGTCTAGTTGAAGCCAAGAGAAAGCTTCGATATATCTTGCAATTTCCCCTAAAAAATAGAGAGGCAAAGGATTTACTAGGAATTTCATTTGCAGTTTTATAATTCCCTACTTTTTGCTAATTCATCTTGAAAGTTGAAGAATTGTTGGCTTACTCTTTTTCTCGCTTTTTTTTCTCTAATTCTTTTTGCGATTTCGATAGCTTCGTCAACTTTGTATTTTTTTAATAAGCTAGAGGATATGTTTTCGAGAGCTTCGGGATGAGTAACCTTTTTAGAAATTTTAACCGCTAGTTCGTATTGGCCTTTCTCTATTAATTTCAAAGATATGTTTTCGAGAGCTTTGGAACTAAAGGAGTATATTCCTTTCATCTTTTCAGAAGTTTTAACCGCCAATTCGTATTGGCCTTTCTCTATTAATTGTAGAGATATTTTTTCGTGCTCTTCTTTAAAAGTAGCAAACTTTTCAGAGATTTTAACTGCTACTAGTTCGTAGTAGCCTTTCTCTTTTAATTTTAAAGATGTTTTTTCGAGTTCTTCTTCAAAAGGAGTAATCTTTTCAGAAATTCTAACCGCTAGTTCGTATTGCTCTTTTTCTATTAATTTTAAGCAGATATGGGCGAGAATTGCCTTTTCAGAGCAAGTTCCAGGTTTAGCTCCCTGATGAGTACTAATTGTTTCTGCAATTTCAAAAACTTTTTCATATTGCTTTTTTTCAATTAGCTTTTCAATGCTTTTAAGAATAAAGGAATCATTAGCCATATCCGGATTAAAAATATCGGTAAAAAGCCAAGGCAACTCTAGGCTTTTGGTTTTGAATTCTAAAAAATTGCAGGCGAGCCTCGCTTTTTTCAACATAACCAAAATTTTTATTTTTTCACCCAGCATAGAAATTTTCAATTGAGAAAGGGTGACCACATTTGAAAAATTGAGGTCATTTAAAACTTTTTCTAGATAGTCTGTTAGTTTTTCTAGGAAGCTTGTTGTAGCCTCACCAAGATGATCTTTATCCAGGATAGATTTTTTGTGTGAAGTTAAACCTTCTATTAAAAATTGGATAAAGCTTCTCATTAAGAGAAGTTCTTTTCTTTTAGCCTCTTCTACAGTTGCATTATACCATTCTCTCTTCACTTGGGCGCAATTTTCATAGTCTTTGGCTGGCAGATAGCTAAATATGTGTCTAAGCAATTCTAGGGGAAAATTTTCGAGGGAGGCTTGATTCTCATTTTTAAGCGAAATTTTTGGCGTATCGCTTATGAAAAGGTTGTCTTGAGGCGCACAAACTCGAAAAGTCATAATCTCTCGCTTAAATGTGTTTATTTTCTAGAAGGTAAAAATTTAAATCCTATTTAAACTATTATTCCCAACGGTATAAAAAACAATCATTAATTCCAATATTAATTACAGTCTTAGATGGCGTTTTGGAAATTTGCAATATGCTAATAATTAACAATTTGTATTACAAATCATAAAAACTAGTAGATAAAATGAGTAAAAAAGCTTGCCCCGATGATTTAACGGCTGAAGAACGGGAAAAAACAAAAATAGATAGAAATTAAGCATACGAAAAGAGGCCGAAAACTGAAGGGGAGCAAAAGAAGAAGGATGTCCTTGTAGACATATGGCACATGAATTTCCTCATCAGACATTGACGAGACAAGGCCATATTTGGAAGAATCCATAGCAATTAAGGGAGCTTCTTGGCAAAAATATAGAAGCCTCGGGAGTGGTTATCGATAGCCAATCCATTAAGATCCAGAAAGGAGCTCTGTAGGATTTGATGGGGGAAAAAGTAAAGGGCAGAAAAAGGCATGCTTTAGTAGATACCCCAGGCTTTTTGCTCGATATCTGTATCGCAAGTGGTAGCGTGAGTGATAACCAAAGGTTTTTCAGTAAACTCTATTGTTTTTCTATCGGCTCGGAAAATATAGGGGATCATAGTTATCAAGGAGCGCCTCTAAAAAAATCGCTTCTAGTTAGAGTGTTGAGCTTGAAATTGTTAAAAAGCCACCTGGTAGGTTCCGCATTTATAATGAAAAGTGGGAAGTTGAATGGATCCCTATTCAGAGGGAATTTACCATTTTGCCTAGGCGATAGGTAGTCGAGCGAACATTTACTTGGCTTGGAAGATATCGTCAAATGAGTAAAGATTATGAATCCCTGACTTCAACGAACCGAGCAGAGGTTTTTATGTGTAGCTTTAGGGCAACCTCAGACCCTTATGTAGAAAAGGATAGTATTTCAAAACGCCCTTTTAGAGACTGTCTACGAACCTAGCATAAATTACTTAATCTTTTAGGCATTATTCTACATATTCCCAAATAAAACCTATTCAAGCTCGTATCCTCGCGTTGGACTCGTAGCCTTTGCTTAACTGTTGTAAGTTTCTTAGCCAAGCGAAAGTTCTTTCAACTTTTCGGTTCTATCTCAAATGTTTTTATATTTTCTTTCTACTGGCTCCCGCTCAATTTCATCTAATAACATTCTATCTTTCATATCATTTCTTACTGGAACCAAGATCTGCATGAACCTTTTTTAGGTAGGTTTACTCGCTTTTGATTTAACCAGCATAGGGCTCCTCATCCATCACGATCTATACAGCTGTTTTTACACCTTGGCTATCAACTATTTCGACTGGACCGTTGCCATTTCACCCTGATGCCTTTCGCAGAATATACCTCAAGTGCTCATAGAGGGTTATGAACAGCCTCTTTTTCTTCCGTCGCATAAATTGGGTTTAAGGCAGCTTTCCATAGAGGAAAAGTGCGAGGCATGTCTCCCTATTGGCATCCTGCGCGTAAAATATAAAAAATAAGATTCAACATTTCCCGCCTGCAAAATTTAGGATGGCTCTTGGGATCCCAACAGCTCTCTTTTTTTATTAAAGGCTCTCTTCTATTCATCCTCGGAAGGTTTGCTCGGATAGACAAGTGGTTTCTTATTTTTCATAGTATTGCTTCTTGTGAGAACAATTCCTATACAGGGATTAAAATTTTCGTAGACAGTCTCTAAATAAAAATTGAAAATCTTTAATTTTCTTTTATTCAGAAATATTAATAAAAGTTATTCTGCATCAAAATCTCGCTAATAAGACACGTATTCTTCGATAAATAGCAAGAATTGCATGCGCTCCTAGAAAAATAGCTCTTAAATTTTGTTTGTTTGTCAGAGCTTATTTAGCTTGCTGGAATTTGCTGACTTAGTGGAAGTGGGGATTAGCTTATCTTCTTTTAAATAATTGAAATTGCGTTAGACGATTGAGTTTTCCTCTTTTTAAATTCCACTCTTCAAATTTAATCTTCAGTAGTGCTATAATCCGTACCTTTCATGCGTATTGATTGCAAGATATAAAGTAAACGCTCTTTAAAAGGAATGGGATGACAGAACCACTCACATTTGCTTCGAAAGAACAATTAAATATCATTGAGGTTTTCTCAAGTGTTCAAGGAGAAACAAGCTTTGCTGGTCTTCCGACAACTTTTATCCGACTAGCTGCTTGTAATTTGCGTTGCGCTTGGTGCGATACTTCCTATTCGTTTGGAAGGGGAGACGCCCGCTTGATTTCCCAAATTTTAGAACAAGTAGAAGCTTTTGGATGCCAAAATGTTTGCGTGACCGGTGGGGAGCCTCTTTTACAAAAAAATGTGCATATTCTTATGAGCTCCTTATGCGACAAAAACTATACAGTAAGCTTGGAGACTGGAGGTTCATTGCCCATCGATCGAGTTGACCCACGCGTGCATATTATTTTGGATGTGAAATGCCCCGATAGCCAAATGAGCGATCGCAATTTTTGGCCCAATTTAAGCGAAATACGCCCGCAAGATGAGGTTAAATTTGTAGTCAATGGGTACCAAGATTATTTATATGCGAAAGAAGTTTGTGAAAAATTTCAGCTTTTTTCTCGAAAAATCCCGGTTTTATTATCTCCTGTGTTTGATGTTTTGGAGGCCAAAGAGCTTGTAGGTTGGATTTTGCAAGATAAGTTACCGGTACGCTTAAACATGCAATTACATAAGTTTATTTGGTCTTCAACAACTCGGGGAGTATAACATGCAAGCAATTGTGTTATTGAGTGGAGGCTTAGACTCTACCGTGATGCTTGCCCGTCTTCATGAGCAGCAAATAGAAACCCTAGCGATTAGTTTTGATTATGGGCAGCGCCACCGCATTGAATTGGAATGTGCTAAAAAGATAGCAGCTTTCTATCAGGTTGAACATGAAATTATTCCGATTGAACCATCTATCTTCCAGGGAGGCTCAGCTTTAACCTCATCCACGGCACCCCAAAAAGGAAAATCCAAAGGCGATATTTTAAAGCAAAGTATTCCCATCACTTACGTGCCTGCACGCAATACTCTTTTTTTAGCTTATGCTTTAGTTAAAGCTGAAATGCATGGGGTTCAGCAGATTCATTTTGGTTCAAATGCCATGGATTTTTTGTCTTATCCAGACTGTCGCCCAGGCTACTTTGAAGCAGCTCAGAACCTTTTCAATCAGGCTACAAAACAAGCTGTTGAAGGAAAAGCTCCCCAAATTGTGACCCCTCTTTTGAACTGGTCGAAAGAGGAAATCGTCAAAGAAGGTTATCGATTAAAAGTCCCTTTTGAATTAACTTCAAGCTGTTACGATCCTACGGAAACGGGATTAGCATGCCAGCAATGTGATGCTTGTGTGTTGCGGCGTGAGGCTTTTCTTTCTCACTCTTTAGGCTAGCTAAGCCGGATTTCCAATTGATGGGAGGCCCCTTTTCTTACACTAAAGAGGGGGGATAAGCGTAACATTTTTTGCATATCGGCTCGCGCGTAACAGTTCCATTCTTTCATGGCTTCTTTTTCAAGTAAGTCTATAAAGTGATCCAAGTTGTAGCTGACTTTGAGAGAGTAAAAATAGGTCGAAGCTTTTTTTGTTAAATCTTCATAGACCGCTGCGGTAGGGCGATCCACGCAAAAAAGATCTTTTTCCACTTCAGGCAGGAAAGAAGCTAAGCAAAAATGGTTGGAATAGAAAAGCTGATTAAAAAATTCTAGAGCGCGAGGGGCGATTTTAGAAGAAGAGGAGACTTTTTGCAGGCGTTCTTTTAATTCTTGCAAAGTAGCAATGCCTGATCGATTGAGCATCCAAGGCTTAATGAAAGTGTCTACAACTTCCTGCATGCGCTTCTGAACTTGGGCGCATTTCAAAGGAGAGGTGCAGAACTGTTTTACATCTAAACTCCACTCTTCTTTCTTTTGAGCGCTTAATTTTCTGATTTCCATACTTTCTAAGGGAGAAAGCGAAAGAAGACTACTTAGATCAAACTTTTCCAAAAAGATATAGCTTTTTTTTCGGTCGTAAGATCCCACCAGGCTTTTAATCCAGGACCCCCATCCTAACGAGTAATCCTTCTCAAGAGAGCGATTTTTTAAATATTTTTTAAGAGCTTGCTGAATCTCATCGATATGCCCTTGCCCCATCCCTTTTAAAAATACCAGATCTGGCGTATCTGCTTTTAAAAGATCTTGGAGCGTATACTTCCCATTTTTTTCTAAACATTTCTCAGCGGGAGAAGATAGCCCTAATAGATGAATGGGTTCTTCTAGAAAGAGAGGGGCCATCCACTCGCGAAAACCCTGGCCAAAATCAAATTCTAATTGCTTTTTTTCTAAAACTGTAAATTCGGAAACCTCTTCTGAGATAGAGGAGGATAGGCTTGGAGAAGTTGTTGGGGTAAGCTTTCGAATGGAATTTATATTGACAGTTTCTAACGCATAAGTTTTTTCCAGGCCGTGTGTATAAGCGGTTTTGTAAATCTCGGCAAAGGGAATAGGAGCAGGAGAGGAGTTTAAGTTTTGTTTAAGCCCTGCATCTTTGCTAGGATGAGAGAAGGCAGAGCTTTTTCCGCTATCAAGAGGGGGAAAAAATTCTTCTTCCCCATCCTCTTTATCAGGATTTATTAATTGATCAAATTGTTTCTTTAGATTTTCAAGTAAAGCCATTGTCAACTCGGATGATTTGTTCCTGATTTATTTTTAAAGAAGTTGAGAAATAATAGGAACAAAAATCCATCTTAAACCGTTTTAAATTATAACGCATTTTTATTTTTTGTTTGAGGGGAATGGGGAGGAGAGAAACCATACCTTCAACTAAGAAGGTACGGTAGATCGCGTTAAGCCTAACCTTCATCGGAAGCTATGATTTCCGTATGGCTATTTTCAAGCTGGTTAATCAAATCAGTCTGCTCTTGTTTTTTTGCGGAAAATTCCCGTTCGATTTGCTCAATTTTTTGCTGCAAAGAAAGAGCTTCGCTTTCTTTTTGCGAAACTAAGGTTTGATAGCTGTGCTCCATGGAAGCTATTTTCAGATCCCGTTCCTGCAACAACGCCGTGAGATGTTCAAAGTCTTTTTGCAAAGCAGCGGCCTGTTGTTGTTTCTCAAGCTCTTTATGCTCATGAATAGTTAAGGCAAGTAAGTAATTGTTTTGGAGTTCCCGATGTTTATCTTGCAAAAGTTGAATCTCATCCTCGACCCGGGTAATGTGCGTTTCTTTTCCTTGTAGAGCCGATGAAAGAAGCTTAAGCTCACTTTCTAAAGCGTGCAATTCTTGCTCGCGCTCTTCCTGATTAGCCAAGTTTGTATGAAAGCCGCTCAGTAGCTCTCGGTGCTTGTCTTGTAAAAGTTGAACTTCTTGCTCCATGTTACCGAGGTAAGTCTCGTTCTCTTTTAACAAAGAGGAAAGCCGTTGGATTTCATCCTGCAAGAGATGCTCTTCTCCTTCTTTCTCTTTATCTTGAAGGGGGGCTTCTTTTGCTTGGAGTAAAGAGGTCAGTTCCTCCACTTCTTCCTGCAGCAAAATGACTTCTTTTTCTTTCTCGTTTTGCAAAGCCATAGCGTTTGCAAGGGCTTGCTTAGAGTGCTCTTGAGCAACCATGATCTCTTGATAAGCTTCTTTGAGTTGATTCCTTTCTTGCTCAAGAAGCGTGATAAGGGTTTCTTTATTTTGAAATTCAGATGTTAAAGAGGTAAGTTTTTCTTCTAATAAGAGGGCTTCTTGCTCTTTTCCCTTATATAAGCCATTTGCCTTTTCAATTTGATTTGTTAGCTCTTGCAGCAAATTTTCTTGCTGAGAGCGTGTTAAGAGGTAATCATTCTGTAATTCTTGGTATTTTTCCTGTAGTAATAAGATCTCTTGTGCCGTATTGAAAGCGTGTAATTCCTTCTCTGCAAGAGAGAGCGCAGTTGCTTGGAGCTCCGCTTTCAAAGCCGTTGCTTGTTCTTCTTGTTCTTTTTGCAAAGCTAAACTGTTTTCAATTTGCTTACTCAGATCTAGTTGCAAAGCTTTCTGGTTGGAAATTTGCCCCTGAAGGTTATTTTGAAGGTCTTCATTTTGGGCTTGTAAAGTTTGGATTTCTTGCTCTTTATTTTGTAAAATAGAAGTCAAATTTTGGAATTCTTCCTGCAACCGTTTTGCTTCTTCCTCGTGTTCTTTCTGGCGCACTAAAGTTTGTTCCATTTGTTGCCCAAGCTCTTTTTGAGAAGTCTCTTGGTGTGCAAGCGACTCTTTAAACTGCAAGATTTCTTGTTCAAGTTGGCGATTGAGGATTTCTTTTTCTTGCACTAAAGAGGCTAGATGCTCGACTTTTTCTTGCAAGAGCAAGGCTTCAGTCTCTTTTTCTTTTTGCAGGGCTAAAGCGCTCTCAGTTTGAGTGGATAGCTGTGCTTGCGCACTCTCTTGTTGAGCTACGGCTAATAAATACTGCGTATTTAATTCTTGATATTGGCCATGTAAAAGCTGTAATTCTTGTTCGATACGAGCGAGATCTGTTTCTTTTCCCTGTATGGTAGCTGTTAAAGATTCTGCATCTTTTTCCAACTGATGGGAGGCGAGCTCTTTTTCTTTTTGTTGCGCAAAGGCTATTTCCAATTGAGCAGCATAATCGGCTTTAGTGCTTTCATGGGCGTCTAAGGCGGTTAAGTAGTTGTCTTGCAAGGCTTGGTATTTCTCGTGCAGCAAGGCAACTTCTTGCTCCATATTTTCTATCGCGCTCTGTTTTTCAGCTAGCAAAGAAGTTAGCTGCTCACGTTCATCCATACTTTTTAGAGAGGAATGGTTAAACATTTCGTTTGAAGCTATTTGAGCTTGATAATCCTCTTGCAAGTCCTTAAAAGCCGTTTTTTCAGCTTGAATCGTTGCCTTTAATTGCTCAATGTTTTCTTCGGCTTTTTGTAAAGCTTCAGCAAGATGCACATAATTTGCCTGTTCTTTTTCTAGGTTTTCTAATTTGAAAAGGGTGGCAGCTAATTCATTAGCTAAGCTTTGGGAATGGGCGCGTTCCTTTTCGATATTTTCTTGCAGGGAAAGCTCTAACGCCTTGAAATTTTCGATTTCTTGCTTTTGAGCCAGGATCATTGGATCGTATTCATTTTTTTCATCCACAAGCTCTGCAAGCTCTTGACTTTTGGGGTTAATTAAAGCCGCTACGAGTTCTGATTGCCCTTCGCTAGGAGAGTGCAAAGCTTGGATTTCCATTTGCAATAAGTGAATCGTTTTCTCATTTTCGGCCTGGGCAAGAGAGTGTAAATGGAGAAGCTGATCGTATTCTTCTTGGATGGTTTTCAAAGCGAGCTCGCGCGCGCCAAGTTCTTTATCAAGAAATTCAAGTTTTTCATGAGCATCTTCAAGCTTAGCAAGTTTACTATCGGGTGGCCCTAATTCATCCGGCTGTTTTGAGGAGGGGAAATTTTCTGCGGCTAGGCGCGTATTCAACGCTTCATGAACCTGGTGGAGGGCGAGGATTTCCTTATTTTTTTCTTCCACCATTTTTTTTGAATTTTCCAGATCTTGCTGCAGGCTGGCGATCACCTGATGTTTGTTTTGTAAAGAATTTTCAAGCTCTTTTTGATTTTGGCGCGCCTCTTGAATTTGTGCTTGCAAAGCTTCAATTTTAGCCTGTTGCTCGGGATTAAGCTGGTATCCGAATAAATCCACTTTTGCGTGCAACAATTCGTAGGAAAGGTTTTGCACTTCCTCACTTAGATTTTTAATTAAATGCTTGTCATCCTGCGTTTCTTGCTGCAGCTGTTGAATCACTAAGGTTTGTTTTGTTAATTTTTCTTTTTCTGCGGCTGTTAAAATGGCAGTTTGAGAAGGAATGTACAAATCGGAAGGGGTGAGATGGTCTGAATTGGTTTTACCGTCTCGAATGATTTCAAATCCAATAATCCCCATTAGCAGGCAAGTCGCCACGCTTAAACCAATGGCTGTTTTCCTTTGTTTTTTTTTAGGAGAATAAGAAGGGGGTTCCGAGAAGCGACTTGATTGAGTTGCAGGGTTTTCAGAGTCTTCCGAAGGGTTAGAATTTATTTTCATCGTTTTTTTCCACCAATTCATACGTGATTAGTAATTGAAGCAAGATTTGCAAGGATAATCCATAATCTCTCGGCGATTAAAAACTCAACATAAAACTTAAGCAAGGTTTTAAGTTTGGAAAGGAAAGCCATTGAAAAATTTATAAAAAAACAGTAGGATCTGGCCAAATGCTAGCTTAAAAAAATGGGCTACCGAGGACAAAAAAGGAATATTCATGGCTGAGCATCAGCGTTATACAAATAGACTCATCCATCAAAAATCTCCTTACCTTTTACAGCATGCCCACAATCCTGTGGACTGGTACCCTTGGGGAAATGAAGCTTTTTTGGCAGCCAAGGAAACTGATAAGCCCATTTTTTTATCCATTGGCTATGCGACTTGCCATTGGTGCCATGTCATGGAGCAAGAGTCTTTTGAAAATGTGGAAGTTGCGCGGGCTTTAAATAAAGCGTTTATTAATATTAAGGTAGACCGGGAGGAGTTGCCTGAAATTGATAGCTTATACATGGAATTTGCCCAAAGCATGATGTCTGGAGCAGCAGGCTGGCCTCTCAATGTTATCTTAACCCCAGATTTACACCCTTTTTTCGCGGCAACTTACTTGCCGCCCATAAACAACCATGGACTTATAGGACTAATGGAGTTAGTCCAGCGTATTCATGAGGCATGGCATGGAGAAGAACGGGAACGGATTTTGGTTCAGTCAGAAAAAATTGTGGAAATTTTTGAACAGCACGTGCATACCAGCGGCGAATGGCTTCCACCCCTAGAAATCATTGAAAAAACAGTGGAGATGCTCATTAAGTTGGCCGATCCTATCCACGGAGGAATGAAAGGGGCTCCCAAATTCCCGATTGCCTATCAATTCGTTTTTTTACTTCGTTATTCCATCGAAAAAAAGGATAGCCGTTCCTTATTTCTGGTTGAGCGCACTTTAGAAATGATGCAGAGGGGAGGAATTTATGACCATTTAGGAGGAGGATTTTCTCGCTATAGCGTGGATGAAGCCTGGCAAATTCCCCATTTTGAAAAAATGCTTTACGATAATGCTCTTTTAGCTAGCTGCTATCTCGAAGCGTGGCAAGCCACCCAAAATAGGCAATATAAAAAAATAGGCGAAGAAATCTTACACTATATTTTGCGAGATATGACTCACTTTCAAGGAGGATTTTATTCTGCCGAAGATGCGGATTCTGAAGGGCATGAGGGGCGCTTTTATACATGGACCTTAGAAGAAATAGAAGCGTTGTTAGGAGGGAATGAGAGTAAACTTTTCATCGATTATTTTGACGTTACTCCTGAAGGAAATTTTGAGGGGCGAAACATTTTGCACACGCCTCTTAGCCTAGGGGAATTTGCTAAAAAGGTAGAGGGGGATGCGCAGCAGCTTGATCTCTTGTTTGCTGAACAAAAGCATATTCTTTGGAAAGCGAGGGAAAAGAGGGCTCATCCTTTTAAAGATGATAAAATTTTGACTGCATGGAATGGTTTAATGATTCATGCTATGGCCGAAGCAGGTTGTGCATTTGGCGATAAGCGGTTTTTGGCAGCTGCACAAAATAGTGCTAAATTTATCAAAGCTAAATTGTGGAACGAACAAGGATTGCTGCGCCGATGGCGAGATAATGAAGCGATGTTTGCCGCAGGGCTAGATGAGTATGCATTTTTGATTCGCGCCTTATTGACCTTATTTGAAACGGGTTGCGGTACAGAATGGCTGCAATGGGCGCTTGAACTTAACGAGATTCTTGAGTTGCAATTCAAAAGCGAAAATGGAGCGTATTATCAGACTAACGGACAGGATTCTTCCTTGATCATCAGGAAATGTCAATTTTCAGATGGAGCAGAGCCCTCCGGGAATGCCATTCAATGCGAAAACTTGCTCCGCTTTTATCAATTGACTCATGAGTATAGCTACCTAAAAAATGCTAGCGATATTTTACGGGGGGCCAGGAAATTGATGGAGCATTATCCTCCAGGCTATTGCTATCACCTGATGAACCTTCATAAATATTATGCTAAAGATCGGTTGCCCACCATTACCATCGCCTTAAATAGCCAACACGCCCATTTTCAAGAATTGTGCCAAAATCTTTACCAGCATTTCATTCCTCATAAAGCGGTTATTTGGAGGTATCCTGACGATGAATTGCTGTTTAATCTTTTACCGTTTGTAAAAGAGCAAGTTCCTCTCCATGATCAAACAACTCTTTATATCTGCTATGGTAAGCAATGTGATTATCCACTTGTCAACCTATCGGAGATGCTTAAAGCAATTGGCAAGCTTTAATCTATATTTAAAAATTTATTTTAACCCGTATTTTGGGCAGCTCACACAAATTTTCTTGTGCTCAGTCCAAAACTTTGCTAACATGCTGCCTTGAAATAAGCGAGTCATTTGCAAGGGACAGGGGTCATTTCTTTCCTCTTGGTAGCCTATGCAGCGCTGAAGACACGATAAATAAGGAGAAATTTTTTATGGGCGTTTCCACTCTGAAATTAGATTCAAAGGTACCTTTAACCGATCTTATTGAGAAAGCCAACCAAACACTCACTGATAATCCGACCTGGACCGTTTCCACTCGCTTGAATGTAAGAAAACCGGGTAATTGCTTCATTGAATGGTTGCGCTATATTTTTTGCTTTGATTCCACTTCTTCATGGGGCTATAAAAAGACAGCAGCAAAGCTTCATGCTTTAATTGAAAATAACCCTGTTCAAATTCCTCATGCAGGGCATTCCTGGAATTCTCAATTTAAAAGAGAGATGGGAAATATTTTAACAAGGGTTTTACGCATCACCGAAATAGCCGAAGGTGGAGAAATTAAGGTTGACCCCGCGTTTACAAAAAGGCAGAAGAGGGTAGATGAAATTAAAGCCATCTATCGCCGCACGATGGATCTTTTAGATAACATTTCTCATTCTGACGAAGTAAAAGACGCTCAAGATAAATACGCAGAAGCTTGGGAGAATGTAAAAAAGGTTGAAGCCCAACTAAGAGCGAAAGAAGAAGCAATCAGCACCCTAACGGATCAAATTAGCGCTACAGAAACAAGTATCCAAGAAAAGCGAGAGGCTCTAAATAAACTTGAACAGGAGAAGGGGGACTCCCCAGAAATAGAGGGTTTAAAGGGCGAGGTAGAGGTTCTTGACTCTCGTTTATCAGACCTTCAAGAAAAGCTTATAAATGTGAAGAAAGAGAAATCTGCAGCTGACCAAGAAGAAACTAACTCTGTAATGGAAAGAGGCCAACGATATAGCCAGCTAATTAGTCTACAGACAAAAAAGACCGCTTAAACGGCAGACCAGCCAACCTATCCAATTCTTGTGTGCAAGGTTGTTCCTTTGCATTATAGAAAAGGGTTTTATCATCAAAGGAGCTAAGGCTCCTTTGATGTTTTTAATGGCAGGGGATCTATCTTTGAATGATCTCCCTTAAGTTGTCCTAGACAATACTTGACCTGACAAACGATTGTCTATCGGAGTATTTATTTGGCTTCGTCCCATCCGGCCAGTTGCGTGGCGTCCGTTGAAGTCGATCAGGTCGCTATCTTTCATTTCGCCTAGGCGTACATCAGCCTTTTTGGCTAGTTGATGGTCTTCGTATTCTTCGACCTCCCGAATAAGCAGCTCAGAAGCAAAATTTTTCAAGGATTGTCCTTTCTTGGCGCAAAGCATCTTGAGAAAGGGATAATGCTCCCTAGGGAACTCGAAATTTAGTCGAACGGTATTTTTCATGGTTTTTTTTCCTTCAATTTCCCACAGATGAAGCTTTATTTAAAATGTTATTTTTAATAGCCCGGGACGTTTCTAAAAATGGAGATAGCTAGGCTTAACACATGACTGGAATGATTTACCCTGAAAAATTGACAGATTCTTCTTTACATTTTTAAGAGTTCAGAATGAGATCCTATCCTTTCAAACAAGGCTTCCCTGCTCTCTGGAAAAATTTTATAGATTAATAAGACGTCGTTCTTAACATGACATTCCCTTCTGCCCATCCAATTTCCTGTTAAGGTGTGATCTTTATAAATTACTGGTAAAGGTTCTTCTTTTAAGATATACATCATCACTATTTTTAGTTCTTTCAAGACTTCTTTTTTATGCTCGTATTTTTTAAGATCTTTTTTAAATTGCTTAGTGTTTATCGGTGTCAACATTGTCTAGTCCCATTGCTTCCCAAAACTCATCATTATTTTTATAACGCTCTAGATTCTCTCCTTTGTCACTCTCTTTCATTGTTTTAATGGTAAGTTCATTTGGTCCATAAGTTTCACAAAGTGGGCAACGTTTTTCTTTTTCTTCTACTAAGGAAAGCAAAAATTCATTCATGCTTTTATCTTCTTGAGCTGCTAGCATGCGAATTTTTTTTCTTTGTTCAGCTGAGCAAACCAGGCTTATCCTCACTTCTGCATTAGGGGATTTTTTTGATTGTTTTGGTATAGACATATCTCCTCCTTTTCACTACATTTTCATGATAACATAAAAATTCAATTTATGCAAATACTCAATTTACTCAATTTAGTGATAAACTCTCATAAATCAATTCAGTTAAGAAAACTAGATTTATGTTTTTATTCCTCGTGCCTGATATTCCAGCGCTAGAGGCTTGATTACTAAAATAGGCGATCAGGGGATGTTCAAACCTAATGCAAAACTCTCGATAGGTCAAGAAATGCTAAGGTGATCGAGCTTGGAGAAAGCGATAGATCGGGAACTTATTAAAATTGATGTCCTCAGGAGCGTCAAAATTTAGACGAGGAAGCTATTCGCTTAGTCTCTCAAAGCCTCTTTTTGAGAGATCCTTTGCTGCAAAATATAAGAGATAATGGACAAAAAGCTCTAATAGTGGACACTACAGGGGCATTCATCAAAAGATTTTACAAAGAGGGTCGAGACATCATCCTCAATCCTTTCGATGAAAGAGGGCTGAAATGGCATCCTTACGGTTGCAGAAATTACCGAATGTTTTCCAAGTGTTTCATTTGCTTTTCGGGAAGAATTCAACCTGCAAGCCGCTTTTAGAGCTTTCTAGGAAACTTTATAGCCGAGAGAGTCAGCGGCACAGAAGTTTATGGGTTCATTTGAGAGAAAACCACAATGGAACTTGCGGCAGATGCGCGGCATAGAACTTTTCGAAATTACAGTAAGCTGCATTGCCCTTGTTAAAGTCGCTGATCCAAGTAAACGGTTGGTACTAAAGTTCAAAGAAGCTGCCTATTCCTTTTCCTTTCGTCCTAATTGCTTAGAGTGAATAACTTAAGGATCCAATTCTGCTCTCCTATCAACGAAGGGTTGACCTGAATTTTGTTAAATTATATATAGTGTTATAAAATTTTTCCAAAATGGACGCAAAAAAACAAATAGATAGGGAATACCGCATTAGCGAGTAGGAACGGGGTAACACAAGGAATAAGGGTATGATGTTAGACGTAGGCGGATATGACAGAAGAGATTTTTATCATGCGGGAGAGGTAGACGCAACAGAATCAAGTTCTTTATCACCCCGAATAGCGCGCAAAAATTTGGCTCCAGAAGTGAGAGAATACCAATTAGATGAAAATCTTGCCGTAAAGCGCTTCGTAATAAATGATCTAGCAAAAAATTTGATTGGTCAAGCTCTTAAAAGCGGGACATTGCACCCAATTGAAAAAGATTTATTTGAAGCTGCCTTTAAAGAATTATCCAAAAAACCTTCTAGCGAGGCTTTTTTAAAAACTGAACGGAAAAGCTTTCCAGCCAATGTGGTGCTTGTAGATACTTTTGTTAGAGAAAACGATAAAATTAAAAACGACAGTGGGAAACCATCTACTCACACCATTTGCCTATGGAAAAAAAAAGAAAATTCTTTCTTGCTGATCGACCCCACTAATTCAAGTTTTACCCAAGATTTTGAACGCATTTTAGAAGGTGAGTTCCGGGGCGTTCAGATAGAAATAAACCGACCTAATAAAGGAAAGTTTTACGCTTCAAATCTTGCTTGTCCTTTAATAGGAACTGAGCCCGATAAATTTAGAGATTGCATTGACATTGCCCTTAAAATTGCATTTAAGCTAAATGAATCTCACTTAGAATTGGGGTTCAATGGATTCACCTTGGAAGCAGACCTTAAGAAAATACAAACTAGCATCAACATTTTGTCCAATCAAAGTGCGGTTAATGAAGAGACATTAGGGAAAGCTAATGCTATATCTTTAAGAGAGTTACAAAGCTCAAATTCAGAAGAAAAAGAACGCGCCCTAAAATTATTAAAGGATAATAAAGAATATATAAAGTCATTAGAAATTCAAACGTTACAAGATTTAGAAGATTTGGATAAGGAACGAGAAAAATTAGGTAGGGGCCTGGATGAACTTTTGGAAAGAAACGAGCCAACTTTAAAAATTATTGGCAGGATTTCGTTTTCTAAATTTAATAAACTTAATCAACTTCAAGATAAAATTGACGAGCTTAACCGAGAACTTGCTGAAGCGCAGGCGTTCCCTAACTTAAAAATAACACTTGGTAAAGGAGATAAAACAGAGGATTTTTCCAAATTTATTGTAAATGAGGAAGGACACACAGGATTGCATATAGCTGCTAATAACGGGGAAAATGAGAAAGTTAAAAATTTTCTAGATACGTATAAGAAAGATCAGAAATTAATTGGTTTAAGAGATAAGTACGGCCAGACAGCTTTGCACTGGGCAGCAGCCAAAGGTAAAGCAGTAGCAGCTGATCTGCTTATTAAAGCAATGTCTCCTGAAGACATTGTTAAACCAACATTTGAACACAAAACTACCGCATTGCATTTTGCTATTCACCATGGGGATAATGAAATATTAAAAAAATTAGTGAAGAGAAAGATTTCTGATCTTTATAACATGGTCGATAAATACGGCCAAACAGCTTTGCACTGGGCAGTCGTTAAAGGCAATGTGGAGGCAGCTAGGTTGCTTATTGAGGTAATGACAGAAGAGGCAATCACTAAGCAGCTGCTTGAAGATGGCACTACAGCCTTACATGGGGCTGCTTGTAATAGCCATACTGGAATAATCGAGGCCTTAGTAGCTAATAAACGGTTTCCAAACATTTACGGCATGGTTGATAAACGCGGCTGTACAGCCTTGCATTGGGTTGCCAACAAAGGCAATGCAGAAGCTGCTAGGTTGCTTATTGAGGTGATGACAGAAGAGGAAATCGCCAAACAGGTGCTCGAATATGGCACTACCGCCTTACATGAGGCTGCTTATGAAGGCCATACTGAAGTAGCCAAAGTTTTACTAGCAGAGGAAAAGTGCCAAAAGCTCTACGGTATGGTTGATAAAAATGGTTGTACAGCCTTGCATGGGGCCGCTTACAAGGGCCATACTGAAATAGTCAAAATCTTAATAGCAGAGGAAAAGTGCCAAAAGCTCTATGGCATGGTTGATAAAAATGGTTGTACAGCTTTATATGGGGCAGCTTGTAACGGCCACGCAGAGGTAGCTAGGCTGCTTATTGAGATAATGGCAGAAGAAGAAATCGCTAAACAAACATCTGAACATGGCACTACCGCCTTACACGAGGCAGCTTACAAGGGCCGTACTGAGGTAGTCAAAGTTTTACTAGCAGAGGAAAAGTGCCAAAAGCTCTACGGTATGGTTGATAAAAATGGTTGTACAGCCTTGCATGGGGCTGCTTGTAACGGCCACGCAGAGGTAGCTAGGTTGCTTATTGAGATAATGGCAGAAGAGGAAATCGCTAAACAAACATCTGAACATGGCACTACCGCCTTACACGAGGCAGCTTACAAGGGCCGTACTGAGGTAGTCAAAGTTTTACTAGCAGAGGAAAAGTGCCAAAAGCTCTACGGTATGGTTGATAAAAATGGTTGTACAGCCTTGCATGGGGCTGCTTGTAACGGCCACGCAGAGGTAGCTAGGTTGCTTATTGAGATAATGGCAGAAGAGGAAATCGCTAAACAAGCATCTGAACATGGCACTACCGCCTTACACGAGGCAGCTTACAAGGGCTGTACTGAGGTAGTCAAAGTTTTACTAGCAGAGGAAAAGTGCCAAAAGCTCTATGGCATGGTTGATAAACGCGGCTTTACAGCCTTGCATGGGGCTGCTTGCAATGGTCACGCAGAGGTAGTTAGGTTGCTTATTGAGGTAATGGCAGAAGAGGAAATCGCTAAACAAGCATCTGAGCTTGGTACCACTGTCTTACACGAGGCAGCTTACAAGGGCCATACTGAAATAGTCAAAGTTTTACTAGCAGAAGAAAAGAGTCAAAAGCTCTATGGCATGGTTGATAAAAATGACAGCACAGCCTTACATGGGGCTGCTTACAATGGACATATTGAGATAGTCAAAGTTTTACTGGCTGAGGAAAAGTGCCAAAAACTCTGCCGTATGGTTGATAAACGAGGCTGCACAGCTTTACATTTTGCAGCAGACAACGGCCACGCAGAGGCAGCTAGGTTACTTATTGGAAGAATGAGCGAAAAGCAAATCACAAAGCAAAACTTTGCAGTTGGTGCTACTGCGTTACATATAGCTGTTTTTAAAGGCTATAATGAAATAGTTGAAGCTTTAGTAACTGAGAAAAAGTTTCCAAGCCTTTACGGCATGGTTGATAAACGCGGTCGGACAGCCTTGCAACTTGCAAAAGTCTCGGGCAATACGGAGGCAGCTAGATTGCTTGCTGAGATAGGAGAAGAAGATGAAATTGCTAAACAAACATCCGAACACTCTAATACTGCATGACATTTATCTATTTACTGCACTAATAGTGGAATAGTAAACCTTTTTATAGAAAAAATTCTAGTGCTTATTAATCTATCTGATAGGAACGGTTGGAAAGTGTTAAATTGGCAAAAGGCAAAGGTTAAACATTCCTTCACTCCCTTTCTAAAGTGCAAGCTCGCCATGTGTGACTGAGCCTACCGGATTATCTAAGAGGTGTCATAAGAAGTCTTTTAGATAATCCTGTATAAATATAGTTAAACGATAGATAAATTTTATCTTTCCCCTCATTTCTCGACTAATGAAATTAGTTTATTTTTCCTTTTCTTTTTCTACCTTTTCTACCTGTTTTTATAGCGGTTGGAGATGTACTTGAACTGCTTCAAACTGCCGATAATATTTCCATTAAGCACACGTTCACGGTAAAGTTGGCGATTATTCTGTTGCCCTCCTTATTCTCGCGTGTGTTTTAGGGCCCACAAGTCGTGCATTTTCCGGGCCGAGCTTCTTTTTCCTTCCGCTATTAAAAATTCTGCTTTTTATAGATTAATTTAAAATATCTACCAACTTATTGGATATAGATCGCTTGGATAGCCTTAAGAGCATGAAATTTTCGCCATCTAAGTTTTATTATTTTCAATTTCATAGCATCTCGCACACCTAAATAAAGCGAGTGTACTAGAAGAATTTAATTTCGAAAGCCCTCTCGTTTATTCTTCTGTTGCATTTAAGGATTCGGGCATAGATAGAATCCGCACATCGTGCTGCGGATAAGGCATGGTAATATGATGCTCTCGCAAAACAGTCTCAATGATCTCGAGATAAGTGGAAAACATATTTTTACGCGCAGCTCGTTGGTCAATCCACACGGCTAATTCCAGCTTCATGCCATACTCTCCAAAACCGGTCAAAAAAACAGCCGGTTCTGGAATCCCTGTTTTCAAAAGAGTCATCGGTTCTTTTTTGGCTGCGGCGGTAATTAACTCTCTTACCCGCTCTTTGTCCGTTCCATAGGCTACGCTAAAAGGGATGTGGAGTTGTTTAAAAGGATCGCTTAAGGTCCAATTGGTCACTTTAGTGGTGACAAGCTCTGCATTGGGCACCAATACCTCGATGCCGTCACCTGTGCGTAAAATCGTGCTGCGCACATTGATGGCGCGCACTTCTCCTATTACGCCGTTTTCAAGCTGTACCACATCGCCAATTTTTAAATTGCTTTCAAATAAAATGATCAAGCCAGAAACAAAGTTGTTAAAAATAGATTGCAACCCAAATCCCAATCCCACGCCGAGAGCTCCCGCAACCAACAAAAGATTGGAGAAATCAAAGCCAATCGACGAAAAAGCAACCAGGGTTCCAACTAAAAGAATGAGGTAATAGATCAATCGATTGACTCGATAAAGAACTGACTGTTGCACGCCCCGTCTTTTCTCTCCTAAGGTGGTGAGAGCTCTCACTACCAAATTGGATATCCAAAACGTTAAAAATAAAATAGTTATGAAGCGAAGAATAGAAAAAATCGTGACAGGATAATTTCCCACATAAAAAAGGGTATGCCCCATCGAATCCACGAGTGAGCTATAAGTAGAAGTTAAGTAAGAAAAAAGGCCTTTAATCCACTCGGGATGGTAAGCCAGGAGCGGGGAGACATTTTCTTCAAAACTTTCCAATAAAAAAGAGGCATCGGATAGTTCGCTTTCGAGATTGGAGATTTGCTGGAGGTTTTTTTTCCCTAGATTCACCAGCTGGTCGTGCAGCTGGCGCATATCCTCGCCATGGTTTTCAGGAGCCGGCTCTTTTAAGCATAAAATTTGCTCATTTCGTTGGGTAATTCCCTCGGCGCGTTTACGCCATTCGCTGAAAACTTTTTCATAGTCATTTAAGAGGGTTTTCCATTTTTTTCTTTCCTCGTCGAAAGTGGCGAGTGTATTTTCGTCGGGAGTGTGGGTCACTAATTGGGACAAATTGAGGAGTAAGGCTGTTTGAATATAGCGAAGCTGCGCCCCGGCCTCTTCAATGGCGGCGCTAAATCCTTGTAAAATGTTGAGCTGCTTTTTGACTTCAGGGGGGTTGCAAGAATTTAGCAAGGAAGCTGTCATAAAGCTTGCATCTTTTGTGCTTAAAATTTGCTTCTTTTCTTCCCACTCTTTTTGAGCAGCTAACATTTGGTGTTCAAATTTAGAGACTTCGGTATGGCTGCTCACCAGATGCTGCTTGGCATAGTCTTCTTCATTTTTGCGCAGGCCTAAAGCCGTTTTGACCGTCTCATAATTTTGGTTGAGAATTTCTAAGTCTTTTTTGTTAGCTTCTAATTCCATGCGGGCGGCTATCCATTCTAAGCCTTGCAGAAATTTAGCTTCAGAATAAGGGGAGGACCTGTCATAATTCACCACAAGTTTGTCGACTTTTTCTTGAATTTTTTGTACCAGTTGGGTTTTTTGATCCCGATCTTCTTCTGTGATTTTCATTTCTATGCGGTTTTTTCTTAGGGCGTGGTGAATATCCACTAAACGATCGATGGAATAAGTCGACGCTATAGGAGCCGCAATTTCGGTAGGTTTTGCTTTTACCGCCGTCTCTTTTAGATTTTGGAAATGGTTTTTAATGCTTTCCAGTAATTTTTGAGCCTCTTCTTGATTTTCGGGGGAGAGATTGCCAATTTGTTTTTTTAAGGTGGTAAAAAAATCTTCCCCATAACTCGGCTGCGCATTGTTTGCACGCTCAAAGTCATCCCACCATTTAGAAGAAAGGTTAGCTGGATCGAGAATTTCGGTGCGTGGAGAAGCCTCTGGATCATTTGCCGCTAGCGACCCAAGGGCTAAGGAAAAAATCAAGTAAAGAGGAAGAAAAAAACGCATGCTCATTACATTTTTAAATTTGTTTATTTAAATTATCCATTTAATTAGAAAAGCTGTGAAAGGTTGAAATTACAAAGCATTCCGCGTATACTTTTCTATTTCCCAAGAATAGGAGAATTAGCCTCATGTTACAATATATTTTTGATCCAATTACACAATTAACCCAAGAACTTCAAATTCCAGCCCGCCATATTGCCGCTGTGATTGAACTTCTGCAAGCTGGAAATACGGTGCCTTTTATTGCGCGCTATCGAAAAGAAGCCACGGGAAATTTAGACGAAGTGCAGATCAGAGATATCCAGGAGCGATACCATTATTTAAAAGAACTAGAAGAGCGCAAGCAATCTATTCTTCAGTCGATCTCGGAACAAGGGAAATTAACGGATACCCTCAAAGCGCAAATTTTAGCATGCCAAACCAAAAATGGATTAGAAGATCTCTATCTTCCTTATAAACCTAAAAGGCGCACGCGGGCCTCAATTGCTCGCGAAAAAGGGCTGGAACCTTTAGCAGAAAAGATTCTAGCTCAACCGATCGGAGAAGAAGCTCTGCAATTTGCTACTTCTTTTATTAACAGTGAAAAAGGGGTTGAAACCGCAGAAGATGCTTTTCAAGGTGCTCAAGATATTGTGGCTGAACAAATTGCCGAAACAGCAACCATTCGAGCTTTAGTGAGGGAAGAATTTGCGACAAAAGGGGTCTTAGTTTGTCAGGTGGTTGAGGGTAAAGATCAAACAGCTACGAAGTATGAACAGTATTACCAGTATCAAGAGAAGATCGCCAACATCCCTTCCCACCGCTATCTTGCCATTAGAAGGGGTGAGCGGGAGGGAATATTAGACTTTTATCTGGAGGTAGAAGCCGCCCCTTTGTTAGGCGAAATTGGCCGCCTAGCCAGGCTAAACCCCGCTTCTTCTTATCATCCTTACCTCCAGGCGGCTATTGCAGATGGTTACAAACGGCTGCTTGTTCCTTCTGTGGAAACAGATTTGCGGGTGGAGTTGAAAGTAAAATCGGATCGGGACGCCGTGCATATCTTTGCCGAGAATTTACGCAATCTTTTGCTCAGCGCTCCTTTAGGAGAGCATTGCGTGCTTGGGATCGACCCGGGGATGAGAACTGGCTGCAAATGCGCTACAATTGATGCCACTGGGAAATTCTTAGGAAATATGACGATTTATCCTTTCACAGGCGATAGCGAAAAAGCTGCCCGTGATTTTATGGCTTTTGTGGATAAATATACCCCCTTTGCCATTGCGATTGGCAACGGAACGGGTGGAAGGGAGACGGAAACCTTTGTGCGAAAAGTATTATCAGACTATAATAAACATTCTATTTTAGTCGTTTCTATAAGTGAAGCGGGAGCGAGCGTGTATAGCGCCTCTGATGTCGCTCGTGAAGAATTTCCCGACCTCGATTTAACGGTGCGAGGCGCTATTTCGATTGCGCGCAGATTGCAGGATCCCTTGGCGGAATTGGTTAAAATTGATCCCAAAGCGATTGGCGTAGGGCAATATCAGCACGACGTGTATCAACAACTTTTGCACGATCAGCTTAGCCAAGTGGTGGAAAGTTGCGTAAACCATGTAGGGGTAGAGCTCAATACAGCCAGTGCCTCGCTGCTTTCTTACGTTTCGGGCATTGGAGCCTCTGTCGCTGCAAAAATTGTGAAATACCGAGAGCAATTTGGGGCTTTTAAAAAACGGCAGCAGCTTTTATCTGTGCCTGGCGTAGGCCCTCGCACTTTCGAACAAGCGGCGGGTTTTTTGCGGATAAGAGGAGGAGAACATCCCCTAGATGCCTCTGCTGTGCATCCAGAACGTTATTCGCTCGTTGAGCAAATGGCCCAAGATTTACAAACTCCTTTGCATGCGCTGTGTGCAAATGGGAATTTGGTTAAACAGATCGATTTAAACCGGTATGTGACCGATCAGGTGGGATTGCCTACCTTGAGAGATATCCTCGAAGAGCTTAAAAAGCCGGGTAGAGATCCTCGCGCCACGTTTGACTCTGTTAAATTTCGAGAAGATGTTTTGACATTGAAAGATTTAAAAGAAAAGATGCAGCTTGAAGGGATCGTGACGAATGTCACCGCCTTTGGCGCTTTTGTAGACATTGGGGTTCATCAAGATGGCTTAATTCATATCTCTGAATTATCAGACCAATTTGTGAAAGATCCTTCCGAAGTGGTTAAAACAGGAGATAGAATTAAAGTGACTGTTTTAAGTGTAGATATAGAACGCAAGCGGATTGCATTGTCGGCACGCTCACAAGGGGGATCTTCATCCAAGCCTCCTTTAAACAAAGGAAAGGAGCCAACTAAGCAGGCTCTAAAACCCGCATCTAAAAAATTCTCTAACAACCCATTTGCCAATTTATGAGAAAGTGGTACGCCATATTATATGAATGCGCCCTAGCTATAGCCGGGGTGCTTGCATTACCTTGGCTTTTTTACCAAGTGGTTTTTAAACAAAAATACCGCAAAAGTTTTTGGAAACGGCTGGGATTTGGTTTCCCGCATATTCAAAAAGGACAGCGGCCTGTGATTTGGATGCATGCTGTTTCAGTGGGAGAGACAAAAGCAATTGCCGGTTTGGCGAAATTGTTTAAAGAACGCTTTTCCAATCCTATTTTAGTGATTTCCTCTATTACAGAAATGGGACACGAAGAGGCTAAGCGGAGCCTCCCTTTTGCCGATCATCATGTTTATTTGCCTTTTGATTTTAGCTGGATCATTAGGCCGATTGTAAAAAAAATTTCTCCCGACATAATGGTGGTATCTGAAACAGATTTTTGGTTTAATTTTTTGCACCAAGCTAAACAATTGGGCGCCTTTCTTGCCTTAGTCAATGGGAAGCTATCGGAGCGCTCTCTAAAAAGATACCAAAGATTGAGGGCTTTTCCTCTTTTCTCCTTATTTGATTTGTTTTGCGTGCAAAATAGGCAATATCAAAATCGGTTCTCCGCCTTAAATATCCCTACAGCTAAATTAGCTGTCACAGGGAATTTAAAATGTGGATCTATGCAGCCTTACCTGTCCGAAGAAGAGATGGTCGTATGGAGAAACAAGCTAAGCCTTACAGCCCAAGATCTGGTCTTAACGCTTGGATCCACGCATGAGCCAGAAGAACAACAGGTGTTAGAGCGTTTGCAGCCTCTTTTGCATAAGTTTCCCAAGCTGAAAATTTTGCTTGTCCCGCGGCATCCTGAAAGATGCCCGCAAGTGGCGCAGCTTTTGCATCAGCTAGAAATTCCTTATGCAAGGTATAGCCAGGCTTCCTTTAATCCCTGTGCAAGGGTGGTGCTGGTGGATGCCATGGGAGTTTTACTGAAGTGCTATCAACTCTCTCACCTGGCGGTCGTAGCGGGAAGTTTTACAGAAAAGGTAGGAGGGCATCATATCCTCGAGCCTTCCTACTATAAGGTGCCTGTCTTATTTGGCCCTTATATGCATTCGCAAAGGGAATTTGAAGCCCTTTGTCTTGAGCGGGGAGCTGGCCTTCAAGTGAATTTAGAGACTATCGCGCAGACGGTTGAAAGGCTATTAGGGCAGGCAGATTTACGCCAAAATATGGGCGAAAAAGGATTTCGATTAATGTTAGAGTTGCAAGGGGCTCACGAAATGACATTTAACCTCCTCCAAGAACAACTTAAAGCCTCTGAACGTTAAGAGAAGCCATTCTTTTATTTTTTTTTATTTCGCTTGAAACAAAATAAGCTCTTTTGTTATGGTATTGTTTCTTGATCGTTTAGATCGTGTTATCGCGGGGTGGAGCAGGGGTTAGCTCGTTGGGCTCATAACCCAAAGGCCGGAGGTTCGAATCCTTCCCCCGCTATTTCGGCGGTATAGCTCAGTCGGTAGAGCAATGGAATCATAATCCATGTGTCGTCGGTTCAAGTCCGGCTGCCGCTAAATCGTTCAAGTCAAATGTTAATTTAACCCATTTATTAGCCATTTCGGCTGTTAATTATCGCGGGGTGGAGCAGGGGTTAGCTCGTTGGGCTCATAACCCAAAGGTCGGAGGTTCGAATCCTTCCCCCGCTATTCTTTTGAATTTCAAGAGCGGTCTTCCCATAAAAGTTGACATCCTTATCCATCACTTTGCCTGTTTGGGTTAAAGTTTTCATCTAGCTGGCAAAAAGCTTTAATATTTTTCCATAAAAGGGATAGCGATGGAGTTCATGGTATGCTTCAGTAAAAACCAGGGGAGTTTTCGCATGTAAGGAAGGTGCTGAGCATAAATGGCCATATATTCTAAATAGCTCTCCGCCCGACGCACCTTTTTATAAAAAGAAGCCCCAGAGCTTTGATGGAGGATTAACCCTTTTTCCTTAGCTTCTAAGGTAAGGATGGTTGAAAGCAGCCGATAAAGTCCTGTAGAGGTCGGGAGCTGCGCATCATACCCGAAAAAAGGGGAGGTCATCAATCCATTGCGCATATAATATCCCACCACCCCATCAATTTTTCCCTCTTTTTTTAAAACCCGAAAGTGCATTAAATTTTCCTTAATTAAATGTTTCAAAAAATGAAGGTTAAGTTTGGGATTTAAATCGGAGTATTTATCGATATAAAGTTGGCTATACAAATATAAAACGCGCTCATACTCTTCATCAGCCAACTGGTTTTCATTTAAAATTTCATATTCGCTTTCGCGCAATAGTTTAAGATCGCTTTTAAAAATGCGCGTTTTGAAAACTTGCTCGTTTTTAGTGTCCGTTAAGAAAACCTGCCTGCTTACAATCATATCAAAGTCGTTATCTTTCAGGGCTTTTAATGAAAGGGCGTTTGTATAAGAATTGATGGAGCGAAAAGCAATGGCATGTGAGGGGAAAAGGTTTTTTAAAGTGTGCGAAATTAAGTCAATTTCTTCGGGGGTAAATTCAGTGGGGTATAAATCCGTGGAAAATAGCCAATTATTGACATACACCACTTGATTGATTTTCCCCGCTTTTAAAATTTTGCCAAATCCACTTAAGGCATTTTTCGCAAACGATTGGACCCATTTGCCTTCAATGAGATGCAAGGATTGGCTAGCGTAAGAAATATAATGGCCATAAGGGGAACACACATACGAGCCGGAATAGGTGTCTTTCGCGATAACAAGGGGCAAAATATGGTCATTGACTTTTAATAACTGCATTTCGGCATCGACATTGTCAATGTAAGGGGTCACCCCATTTTTAACTAGAGGGCTCAAAAATTTGCGGGCATACTCTCCATCAGGAGTGGCAGGCCATATTAGCTGATCGAGGGTTTTAGCATTAAAAATCTCGATAGAATTTTGTTTAAGTTTCATCCTCTTCCCTTAGTTTTAAAGTCGATAGATAAATTGCAAGTGGACTCCGTAATTTTTTATTTTAGTATCGGCAAATGAGAAGGGAAAACTGAAGTACCTTCCATAATGGCGCAGCTCATAAAAAGGCACTAAAGCGATATCCATATGGGCGCAGGGAGGGCTATAATGATAAGTAATAGGAAGCTCTGCGCGATGGCTTGTCTTATCTTGGATTTTGAGAGATCTGGATCCAAAGGCAGGATCGTGAGAAACTTTGCAATGAGCATTATACATGAACCAAGCTTTGTAATTAAGTCCTATCCCCAAGTTTGCCAAGACTTCCATATTCGATAAAAAACCGATTGCACAATAGGGATAGCGTGTGAGAAAATGTAAAAGAAGGGGGGAGGGGCGTCGATAGGCGTTTTTTTCCCAAATGTAGCCTATTCCCATGTAAGGTGTAAAGGAAAGTTGGCACCCACGCTTCTGTTGTAGGGTATATCCAAAACGGCCTTCCACGTTGTTATCAATAAAAGTGGATTTTAGCTTGTGCCCATTGCCAGAATGCCCAGTTAAAGTTCCTGCTGCCAACCGCCCCTCTAAACCCCAGTAAAAACCAAATCTTTTGATCCGTTCATAATTCAACCGCGCCCCATAAATCCAACCTGTTTGCTTAGTGCCTCCTTCGCGGGTTCTATGCACATGATAAAAGGTGGGACCGCAAGAAAATTTATGGAAAAGCGGGAGCGGTTCCCAGCAAGCATCTTCCTGCTCTACGGCAGTTAGAGTTAAGGAGTTGATAAAAAGGAGAGATAAAGTGGAAAAAATTGCAAAAACTGCAAAATAATGTCTCTTCATATAACCTAGGGGTTGCACAATAAAAGTCACGCCCTTAACTTTTATTGTAATTTTTTTCGTTATACCTGTGAAGGTATAGGTTGTCAACTTTTCGAGAAGAGAGAGGGGGCGGCGAATATTTTTTTTAAAATCACCTTGAACACAATACTCAAATGGACTATAGATCTTTTTTTATCTAGATTCCGGTGCAAAAGTACTTCCCGAAAAGATTGGAAACATATCCAAAATGCTATGTGAAGTGCGTTTTTAAATAAAGGAAATAAAAATGAAGGCCAAAAAAATTGCCTTATTAATGGCTAGCACAGTGACAACTCTACTTAGTTCGTCAGCTTTTACCCATGAAATGGTGCTAGATAATGCAGTGGGTGAAAAGACTGTGATTCAGATTCAAGAAAAAGACCATTTTCTATCGCTGATGGAGGTAGTCGGGGCTTATTTAGATTTGCAGGATGGGGAAGAAAACAGCGAACTTTCTCCTTCCGCCGAAAAAAATTTTAACATTGAAGTTTGCCTATCTCAAGAAGGTGTAAAAGCTAAAGTTTCAAAAGGCAAACAAATGCAGCGCAATTACTACAAGGGACTAACCCAGCAAGAAAGGGAGGATATTTGCTATATCGTTAAAACCTTAGCCGCTCATAATGTCCTTGAAATTTGGGGACATAAATCTGCTTTGAAAAAAGCCGGCGATCGGATTGACCATGTGCATCCCTTGCGCTTTCTGGAATGTATTTTTTCGGATAATGAGCTAAAGACAAGCGCTGCAAGTTTAAAAGGAAAAACGATGGTTTGGGATGACTTTTTAAAAGGGATAAAGAAAAGTCTTAGCCAGGAATTCAGAAACAAAAATTTAAGTGAACCGTTTATTCAAGACTTTGCCAAACAGGTAAATGTAGACCCCAATCTCCTTATTCCACTTATTCAAAGTCAAGAATGGGAAAAATTTGTGAATGTCCTAATTGCCAACGTACCAGGCACACAGGGAGATAATCGATATAATATGTAGAGTTTACCGCTATATCGCTTAATCAATCATAAGGAATGAGATCTTCAAATTTGCAAACGATGCTTTTTAGCCAATGGAGTAAGGATGCCTGATTTTTTTGAGAGACTTAATTATAGCTTTGGGAACGAAGATTGGCGTACAGAGCAGCAAGCCCTTAACATTCAACCACAAGATACAGTTTTATGTATTACAGCGAGTGGGGACCGGCCTTTACATCTACTTTTAAATGAGTGTAAAAAGCTCATTGCTGTAGATGCAAACCCTATCCAGAATTATCTTTTAAGTTTAAAATGCGCTGCCATGCAGGCATTTGAGTTTTCAGATTATCTGGATTTTTTAGAAGGATGCATGGAAAATCGCTCTTCCGATTATCTCCATGCGCTTTTGCCATACATGGATGAGGATGCTGCGCATTTTTGGATGCATCAACCCTCTCTATTAGATAAAGGGGTTCTTTTTCAAGGACATATCGAGCGAATTTTTAGGCATGTCTCCCGACTATTTCGGTGTTTAAGGCCTAAAAAAATCAAGCGCCTTTTTGAGTTCACCAATCTGGAAGAGCAAAAAACATTTTTGCGCACTGAGTGGGATACAACTTTTTTAAGAAAACTTTTTATCTTTGCTCTAAATCCGATTTTCCCCCGTATTTTTTTTAATGATCCCGGCTTATTTGCTCACGTGGATTCTACCATCCAAGTAGGGGCTTATATTTACGACCGTATGCTGCAATGCTTGCAAGGGTGCCTAGCAAGCGAAAATGCGTTTGTCTCCTTGATGTTTCAGGGAGCTTTAAAAAAAGAGTTTTATCCTCCTTACTTGACTGCGACGGGAACAGAAAGCATTAAACCTCGCTTAAATAAAATCAAAATTAAAACAGAAAATGTGATCAGTTATCTGAAAAAGGTTCCAGACCGAACTTTTGACGCTTTTTCTTTATCCGACATAGCTTCTTATATGTCTAAACAAAGCTTTGATGAGCTTATGCAAGCCGTTTATCGCACGGCAAAACCGGGAGCTCGTTTTTGCATACGGCAATTTTCTTCCAACCATCAAGTTCCTATACACCTCAGGCCTTATTTCCAAAGAGACGTAAATCTGGAGAAAAAGCTAGAAGGTGAAGATGGATTTTTTGTTTATCGTTTTTTTGTCGGCGAAATATTTGTCCCGGCGAATGAAAAAGCTCAGAGGGTTAATTGCCTTAAATCGGGAGAGCTGCAAGCGGTTGCAAGCTAACCTGCCTATCTCAACCCAAAAATGCATGCGTATGCTTCAGATCCCAAGGGATTATGCATTTTTGGGCTCCACGGTCTCTCTTTTATTGTCTTGCTTGCCTTTACTCTCTCTTTTTGGCTCCTAGCTTTTTGTTATCCCACTAGATCTTCCTCCTTATTTTTTGCGAAAATTTTTCACTGGCAGCAAAAATGAGGCCTTTTCTCCACTCTTGATAAAAACCCCACTTATCTAGCCTGGCGAGCTTATTTTTACCCTCAAATCAGAGGAAGGATAAGCAAAAGCCCGATCCATTTATTTAGAAGAATAGCAGGGTGCAAGATGGCTATTTTAGTAAAGAATAAAAGCTTACAAATAATAGAATTAGCAGGGATAAAACTTCATAATTTTCTCTTAACGGTAAGTTAAAATCAAACATTATTCTTGATATTTAATTAAATGTTTAAATATGAGTTATAATGCGCCTATTATGAAAAAGTTTATAACTGCTAAATAATGGAGGTTTAAAAGATGAAGCTTCACTTTCGACTTATACTCATGCTGATTTTGGCCTTAGGTTCAACAAACTCTCTTAGCGCCCGTCCTCTGGCTGCAAAAAGCTCGCAAAAAGAATTAACCGAAATGAATTATGAACTTTTAAAAAAAAGGCTCCATAAGAGTATAGAAGCAGGCTACACGGATCAAGCTTTAAAAGAAGTCAATGCTTTGATTTCTCAAAGGCCTGATTCTCCTTGGGGCTATAAGTTACGCGCCAATATTTACTTTTCTGACAAAAAGTATTCAGAAGCTTTAAGCGATTTTAATCAAGTTATCAAGTTAAGCCCCTCTTGTGCGAGTGCTTATATAGATAGGGCCATTGCCTATCTGGCCATGCAAGATCTCGATTCAGCCCTAAGAGATATTGAAAAGGCTATTGAAATTAAACCTATGAGCGCATTTGCTTACTGTGTACGCGAAAAGATCTATCTGGCAAAAGCCCAGACTGCCGCTAAAACTCGGGGCAAGAAAAAGTAATTTATCTTAGCTTTAGCCATAAGCCATCTCGCTATTATGGCTTATGGCTTCAATCAACTTTTGCATGAAAAAAGCAAAGTAAAAACATATCCAACCCTTTTTCAGCTGCTCACCTTTTTATTCAAGCGTAGCGTGAAAGCATAGAAATAGGTTAAAGTAGGTTTCATTTTATTTTTATCGAGGAGAAACAGATATGTTTGTGGATGGTTTTGTACAAAATAAAAGGTTACATTTTTCTGGATTGTCAGAGGATAACGGCATTCGAGCAGAAAGCAACGCCCTGATCCGTTGTGTGAAAAATATTCTAGCGCACTTGGGGATTGGAAAAGGAACGCTTACCTTAAGGAGTTTAAACAAAACTTGGCATCTCAACAAACAAAGTGCCCTTAATTGGATCTATAAGAATGGCGCAGCCGCAGATCGCAACACTTTAAGTGAGAAAAACAACCAAAATATCGTCGAAAAAATTAATTATTTGTATCTGAAAAAAAATGCGGAAAAAAGCCTAGGTGAAGCATGCTGCGATGCAGAATCCTTAAAAAATGCCAGCAAAGCGTATTTGGAGCTGGGATGGGCATATGAAACCGGAACGGGGATAAAGCAATCGTTTGAAGAAGCCTATAAGTGGTATAAAAAATCGATCGACATTGCAAACCAAATATTTACTGCTAACAAACCGATTTTTTATTATCTTGCGCGTTTAAAAGTGGGGAATTTATTAGATAAAGGGCTTGGAATAGCGTTTGATAAAACCTGGGCTTTCTCTCTTTATAAAGAAGCGTTTAGGGGGATTGAGCGTGAAGTTGGAAGTGAAGTCGGAAAAGGAAATCCTCAATTACTCGCTCTTCTTGCTGATATGTACGAAGAAGGAAAAGGGGCTCCAAAATTTCCCGAAAAAGCCACTGAGCTATATCAAGAAGCTGCTAAGCAAGGAGATGCTTATTCTTTGGCTGCACTAGCGATGAAATACTTACAGGGGAGTGGAATTGGCCGCTCAGAAGATAAAGCCTTTGCACTTGCTTCTCAGTCTGCCAAGCAAGACCACCCCTTTGGACAATATGCGTTGGGATTAGTTTATCACGAAAAAGGGAGAGCCAAAAAAGCGGAAGAATGGATTGCAAAAAGTGCCAATCAGGGCTTTGCTCTGGCCCAGCAAAAGCTTGCGCACATCTATGCAGCGCAGGGCCCAAGCTATGATACGCAAGTTGCGCAATTATATAAAAAAGCTGCCAGCCAAGGATTAGCCGAAAGCCAATATGAGTTAGCGAAGATGTATCAAGAAGGACTTAGAGGTTTTAAGCTTTCTAAGGAAGAGGCTGCCGCATGGTATGAGAAAGCAGCCCAACTTGAGCATGAAGAGGCGAGAATTGCTTTAGGAAGGATGCTTTGTCAAGGAGAAGGAGTTGAAAAATCGTTTGAAAAAGCTCTTTATTGGCTAAAAAAAGTGGAAGAAAACAATCCAAAAATAATTGAGAAAGATATTGTGCAGCTCATGAACGCTTGGGAGAAGCTGGCTAATGAAGGCGATCTGCAAGCTCAATTCGATTTAGGCTTGCATTATGAAAAAGAGGCCATCTTAAAATGGGATAAAGCTTCGTGGGAACGCTCTAAACTCGCGGCACACTTAAGAATCAAAGCAAGCGAGAATGATGAAACAGCGGGAGAGATAGACTGCGAAAAAGCGTTGCATTGGTATGGAAAAGCTGCTGAGCAAGGATCAGCTGAAGCCGACTATCTCATGGGGCGTTTGTTATCTATAAGAGACTACTATAGGATCCCAAAGGAAAACGAAGTGAGTAAATTTCTTGAATATTATAAAAAAGCCGCTAAGAAAGGGCATGCTAAAGCTCAATTAGAACTAGGGAAGTGTTATTTTGTTGGACTTACCCCTGAGGAAACATTGGAAGGCGCTGTCCATTTATTGAAACAAGCTGGAGGGAAAGAATTTTTAATTGAACAACAAAACTCTGATAAAGTTTTAGTGAATTGGAAAATAACGTTCTTATCAAAACTAGATCCTGCGATTGACTCCCATTCTTTAACTTATGCCGATTTGTATGAATTAACACAAAATAAGAGAAAAGAAGCTGAGGAAAAATCTCTCGACCACACCCCTATAGATGATGCCGTTAAGACATTAGAAAAATCGCTGCAAAGCCGTTTGAATACTCCCTTAAATTGGGGACCTGAATTGTTAGAAAAAGCCGATGAGCGCGTAAATTTTGCCAACCAAAAGCTATTGGGCGATGCGTAAGGTTTAGATTTTTAACAATCCTCTTTTTTTGAGCCATCTCAGGATGGCTCTGAGTAGGGAAAGCGGGACTTTAGTTGTGGGATTTCAACCATAGAAATGATGGGTCAATACTCAAATGCTTTAGACGCAACGGCTGAAATGGATAGAAGCTATAAGCGATTTCAATCAAGCCATCAAGCTAAGTCTCTCTTGTGCAAGCGCTTATATAGATAGGGCCATTGTTTATCTAGCCATGCAAGATTTCGACTTACCCACACACGATATTGAAAAGGCTATTGAAATGAAGCCCATGAGCGCATTTGCTTACTGCGTACGTGAAAAGATCTATCTGGCAAAAGCCTAGACTGCCGCTAAAACTCGAGCAAGAAAAAGTAATTTATCTTAGATTTAGCCATAAGTAATCTCTTTGGGATTGCTTATGGCTTTAATTACCTTTTTATAAAAAACAAAATCAAACTACATCCAGCGTTTTTTTTACATCTGCTCACTTTTTTAATTTTATGAATATTAAGTAAGTAGATTGCTTTAAAAACTATTCTCAAAAGATCGAATAAAATATTCGTATATTTTTTAATTAAAGATAGTGGGAAATTATAAAAATAAGTTAAAATAGTTTTTACCATTATTTGCGAGGAATAAAATGAATATTCATGTGACAGGTTTTGTACAAAATAAAAGGCTATATTTTTCTGAATTTTCAGAGGATAATGGCATTCAAGTAGAAAGCTCTCTCATCCGTTTTCTGAAAAATATCTTAGCGCACTTGGGGATTGGAAAAGGGACCCTTACACTAAGAAGTTTAGATAAAACGTGGTATCTCAACAAACAAAGCGCTGTCAATTGGATCTGTAAGAATGGGGAAACTACAGATGTCGCTCCTTTAAGTGAGAAAAATAACCAAAATATCGTAGAAAAAATTAATTATTTATATGTGAAAAAAAAGGCTGAAAAAGAGATAGCCGAAGCATGTTTGGATCTAGGATTATTATATGAGGCCGGAAAGGGGGTGCAGCAATCGTTTGAAAAAGCCTATGAGTGGTATAAAAAATCTGTTGAGATAGCAGATCAAAAGTTTGTTGTTAACAAAGAGATTTTCTATTACCTTGCGCATTTAAAAATGGCAAATTTATTAGATAAAGGGCTTGGGATACCGCTTAAGAAATATTCGGCTTTTCTTCACTATAAAGAAGCATTTGAGGGGATCGAGCGGGAAGCCGAAAGAAAAATCGGAGAAGAAAAACCTCAATTACTCGCTTTTCTTGCCGATCTGTACGAAGAAGGGAAAGGAACTTCAAAATTTCCCGAAAAAGCCACGGAGCTATACCAAAAAGCTGCTAGTCGAGGAGATGCTTATTCTTTGGCGGCATTAGCGCTGAAATACTTACAGGGGAGTGGAATTGGTCGCTCAGAAGATAAAGCCTTTGCACTTGCTTCTCAGTCAGCTAAGCAAGGTCATCCCTTTGGACTGTATGTGTTGGGATTAGTTTATTACAAAAAAGGGAGAGCCAAAAAAGCGGAAGAATGGATTGCAAAAAGTGCCGATCAGGGCTTTGCTTTGGCTCAGCAAAAGCTTGCGCAAATCTACGAAGCACGTGGCTCAAGCGACGATAGTCAAATTGCTCAATTATATAAAAAAGCCGCCAGCCAAGGATTACCTGAAAGCCAATATAAGCTGGCGCAGATGTATCAAGGAGGTCTTAGAGGTTTTAAGCTTTCTAAAGAAAAAGCTGCCATATGGTATGAGAAAGCTGCTCGCCTTGGTCATGAAGAGGCGGGAATTGCTTTAGGAAAGATGCTTTGCCAAGGGGAAGGGATTGAAAAATCGTTTAAAAAGGCTCTTTATTGGTTAGAAAAAGCAGGGGAAAAGAATCCTAAAAAAATGGAGAGAGACATTGCTCAACTCATGAACGATTGGGAAAAGCTGGCTAATGAAGGCAATCTTCGGGCTCAACTTGATTTAGGCAAATTTTATGAAGAAAAGGCCCTAAAAAACTGGGAAGAAACTTTGAAATGCTCTAAAGAAACCGAAGAAGGAATGGAGCACAAAGTAAGCGAGCATTATAAAGAAGTAGGGAAACAATTTTGGGAAAAAGCCTTGAAAGGGTATGAAAAAGCTGCTGAACAAGGATCGGCTGAAGCCGACTATCGAGTTGGACGTTTATTCGCTATAAGAAGGGAGCGTAAAATTCTAGCGGAAAACGCTGAGGAAAAATCCATTGAATTTTATAAAAAAGCCGCTGAGAAAGGGCATGCTAAAGCTCAATCCGAGCTAGGAAAGTATTATTTTTATGGGCTTAACCCCTCTGAAACCCTGGAAGGCGCTGTCCTTTTGTTGAAACAAGCTAGGGGGGAAGAATTTTTAATTCGGCAACAACGTTTAGATCAAGTCTTAGTTGATTGGAAAGCGAAGTTTTTATTAAAGATAGATCCTTCGATTGGCTCCCATTCTTTATCCTATGTCGGTTTGTATGGATTAATAGAAAATAAGAGAAAAGAATGGGAAGAAAAATCTCTCGACTACGCCCCTATAGATGGTGCCGTTAAAGAATTAGAAATGTTGCTACAATGCCGTTTGAATACTCCCTTAAATTGGGGGCCTGAATTGTTAGAAAAAGCCGATGAGCGTGTAAACTTTGCCCATCAACAGCTATTTGGCGACGTGGAAGAGATCGGTTTAGATTTTTAGTGAATGTGTACATAGCTTTTTTATCTATCCTAGTAGGGGGTATCAAAAAGCAAGGTTTTGAAAAAGCTCTAATGCTCAAATGCCTGGCTTACAAGGCGATCCAGCTTTTTCGCCTCTCAATAGCTTCAAAGCTGCGTATTAAGGCTGGTGTAAAAATTCACCTTAGGTAACAATATTATTTTTTATTAAAAGGAGTATCGACCATGAATTTTTTGCGAAATTTTTTTAGCCGGCTAAAAGATTGGGGTGAGCGTTTACAAGATGTTTTGTTGCTTGTGATAAGGCTTTTCTGGGGGTACAGTTTTTTTACCATCGGATATGGAAAGCTAGCCAGTATTGGCTCAGCTAGCGCATTTTTTGCCTCGTACGGCTTTCCATTTCCTACGTTTAGCGCGTACCTTGTAGGATCGGTTGAGTGTGTGGGCGGCTTGTTATTCCTACTAGGATTAGCCTCCCGCTTTTCTGCTTTTCTGCTAGGCATACTTATGATAGGGGCTTATCTTACAGTGCATTTAGAAGCGGCACGTCAGATTTTCCAAAATCCCCAGTTTTTTCTCAGCCAGACTCCCTTTCTTTTTCTATTTGCCGCTTTACTTGTGTTTTGTTTTGGTCCAGGAAAATTTTCGCTGGATGCAATCTTTAAAAGAGGGGCACAATAGCCTACTAGACTTTTAATTGATGAATCAAGTCCACCATCTCCAGGGCCGCTAAAGCGGCTTCGGAGCCTTTATTTCCATGCTTAGTCCCTGCCCTTTCCATCGCTTGTTCAATAGAATCGGTAGTGAGAACCCCAAAGATTACTGGTTTGCCTGTTTTGAGGCTGATATGTCCCAAGTTTGAAGCAACTTGAGAGGCTATCAAGTCAAAATGCGCGGTAGCTCCCCGAATTAAAGCGCCTAAAGTGATTACAGCGTCGTAACGACCGCTTTCAGCCATTTTTTGAGCGATTAAAGGGATTTCATAAGATCCGGGTACCCAAGCTGTGTGAATATGGTTTGCCTCAACCCCATGCCGAAGGAGAGTGTCAATGGCTCCTGAGAGTAAGCTTTTGGTGATCAATTCGTTAAAGTGCGCAACTACAATGCCTAAACGGATCCCTTTTCCATTAAATTTGCCAGCAATTTCCATGCAGTGTTTCCTTATTTTGCCTCGATCGTTAATAAATGCCCTAATTTTTCTTGCTTAGTTTGCAAATAGCGTAAATTTTCAGCTGTTGCAAGAGGAATTAAAGGGACTCGCTCCACAATTTGCAAGTCATAACCAGCTAGCCCCCCATATTTGGCCGGATTATTGGACAGCAGGCGAATGGTGGTAAGGCCTAGGTCGGCCAGAATTTGAGCGCCCATCCCGTATTCCCGCGTATCAGCTGGAAATCCTAACTCGAGGTTTGCTTCTACCGTATCGCGACCTTGCTCTTGAAGGGTGTAAGCGCGTAATTTGTGGCCTAACCCGATTCCTCTTCCTTCGTGTCCGCGAAGATATACTAGCACTCCAGCGCCTTCCTGTGCAATTTTTTCCAAGGCTAAATTAAGCTGTTGCCCGCAGTCACAGCGCTTTGAGCCAAAAACGTCGCCTGTCAAGCATTCGGAATGCACGCGCACCAAAACGTTTTGCTTGTGAGCGACCTCTCCTTTAACAAGTGCCATGTGTTCGATCCCATCTAGGGCGGATTGATAAACATAGGCGGTAAATTCTCCAAAAGCTGTGGGAATTTTGGCTTGAGAGACGCAATGCACCAATTTTTCCCGTTTTCTGCGGTAACGAATGATCTCTTCCACAGAAATTAAAGGAATTCGATGCGTTTCGGCAAATTTGCGCAGGTCGGCTGCGCGGGCCATAGAGCCATCGTCGTTTACAATCTCTCCTATAACAGCTGCGGGATATAAATTGGCTAAGCGACACAAGTCCACCGCGGCTTCTGTATGTCCCGCTCGCTTTAAAACACCGCCTGGGCAATATTTAAGCGGAAAGATGTGCCCTGGGCGGCCAAGATCGTGGGGGCGGGTATGAGAGTCGATTAAGGCTTTTACAGTTGCGGTCCGATCATATGCCGATACTCCCGTGGTGGTGCCGTGTAAAGCATCGACCGAGACGGTAAAAGCTGTTTTGCGCGGACCTGTATTTTCGGTGACCATTTGGGGGAGTTGCAATTCTTCCAGCCGCTCTTCAAGCATGGGCATACATAAAATGCCTGTCGTATGTCTAACCATAAAAGCAATCGCTTCGACCGTGACTTTGTCGGCCGCAATCACTAAATCTCCCTCATTTTCTCTTTCGGCATCGTCAGAGATAATAATCATTTGGCCTGCGGAAAAAGCTTGAATGGCGCTTTCAATAGACGAAAGATTCATGATAAATTTTCCTTGTTTGAAACGTTTCGAAAAGGCTCAGAAAGCTTTTCCACATATTTTGCTAGCAGGTCAACTTCGATATTGAGGAGCGCGCCTGCGGTTTTTTGCCCTAAAGTTGTCACAGCGCGTGTATGGGGGATCAGGGTAACAGAAAAAGTGCGTTCATCTACTAAACATACGGTTAAACTCACGCCGTCTAAAGTGATCGATCCTTTTTTTACCACGTAACGCAGCAGGCTAGGGGGAGGGGCAATGATAAAATCATGCGACCCATCGGGTAAAATTTGAATGGTTTCAAGGATGCCTATCCCATCCACATGTCCTTGGACAAGGTGTCCTCCTAGCCGATCATTTAATTTTAGAGCCCGCTCTAAATTAACTCGGTCTCCAGGTTTCAAATGTTGCAAATTGGTGCGCTGGAGAGTTTCGGCTACGGCATCTGCTGCCCACCATTGTCTTAAGCCCTCATTTGCCATTTCGACGACAGTCAAGCAACATCCATTAACTGCAATTGAATCTCCAATTTTGGCGTCGCATAAGACGGTTTTAGAGTCAATTTCAAGGCGCATCCCTTTTTGATGGGCTATCGTTTTGCGAATGGTGCCCGTTTCTTCTACTATCCCTGTAAACATACCTAAAAAATATATTCCCCTGCAATGTCCCTTTTATCCCTTCCACTCAGCACATGAAAAATGCGCAATTTATTTAAGGTGATGGGGGAGAGTTGTCCATATGGAACGTAAACAATTTTTTTCCCGTACCGATTGGCAAAACTTTTCATAAAGGATCGGGGCGGTTTATTAGCCACATAAGTGATGAGAGGTTTTACGGCGTAGTCGATGGCCGCCATTAAAAGAACCTCAGCTTTTGAGCGGCAGGCCGCATAATCGGGATCTGACCACACATCAAACATTCTTCTCGGAGGATAAGACATCATGAACCCCCCATATTCGCACCGGCTAATCCCGGGTCCTACCACATTGTCTGTCATGGGAGTCGCGTAAAAAGCCATATCCGATTCTTGCTCATGCTCCCCTAGCCAAGTAGTGCGCCACGGATAATTTTCGTTTTTGGTAGGATCTTCTCCTTGATCTTCATCAAAAATCACCACCACCGATCCCACACCTCCGGGCGGTTTGCCTTTAATTTTAACAAACAGCTTTTTTTCGTGCCAATGCCGAATTGTCTCTTTGGCATCAATTCCTTCTTCCAAGCTTGTGCTAAAGGGGGCTGTGCGGGAAGTTTCATCTAATAAAACTTGGGTTCCCTTCTTTTTTAAAAATTCTCCAAAGTTTTCAACGGCGATATCCTCAGGGGGATAGGAACAGATGCTAAAGGGGCTGGGAGGTTGAAATTTAAAGGTGGAGCGATCCTTGCGCCGCTTATTAAAGGAAATATTTTTTCGCCCAGGTAACTTCATATGGAAGCGGATGATTTTGCTTGGACCCCAAATATCCTCAATTTTAAGTGAAAGTTCGGGCAAAGAGTCGATATTGCGTCGATGGAGGTATTCTGTGGCTAAAGCCCAAACCTCATAAGCATAGTTGTGGTCGACGCACCCTTTAGCCGCACTTAACAGCTGGAAGAGAGAAGGCATTAATTGATTTTTAATGAGGGCGTAGTTGCGCACAAATTTCATCAAGGTTTGCAAGTGATACGCATGGAAGGGGTGTCCAGTATTTAGCTGATATTGGATGGAAGCTTCTTTTAAGAGGCGGTAAATCAGTTTTTGTCTGTCAGGTGGAAAGGCTAGCAAAGGGGCTTCTGGCTTGAGGGGATTTTGAAGAGCTTCGCAAAATTCGGCGCGCAACTTTTCATATTCGCTTGTTATCCACCCACATTCGGCCATCACTTCCCTTGCTGAATCTTCGGTCAAGGTGCAAAGCTGGATAGTGTCCCGTTGAGGGAGGTCAAAATGGGGAAAGTTCGAGCGGTCGATCCACTCAAGCACGGATTGAATATGGCTCATTCCTCCTACGAATAAAATTTTATCATAGGTAAAGCTCAGCTCTTTGAGCCGTTTGGCCATGTATAATTCCCGATTTTTATCCGCTTGAGAATGGTGAGCTGGATTTCGGCTTTTTTCATAGAGGCTGTAATATTGCTTAAGAGTAATGTGTTGAATGGCATAAGGATCAGGAATGGGCTCCTCTATTGCAGGATAATTTTCCACATCTAGATCGATACAAAAAGCGGGAATTTGGGCATCTTGCGCGCTGCGTAAAGCTTCAAAGGCGGCATCGCAGGGCTCTGCCATGTAATAAAGAGGAGACCCGCTCGATTCGTACGTTAAGATGACACTTAAATCAGGCAATCGAGAAGCGGCATGTAAAATGGGCAGCTGCATGCTTTCGGGAAGCTCTACTGCCACGCAATCGGGTTGGATTTGTTTGAAGGCTAAAAGAACTTGCGCTGCCATTTCCATATTGTAATGGATGATGGGAACGGCATAAACGGCTCCTTTCCGGATAAAAAAAGTTTCTTCAGCTTTCATACGGCTCCTCTAGCAAACCTTAGGTTTTAGATAATATGCTCAAGAGCTTCATCGCCTAAAGTCATCACGACAGCTTGCTGAAGTAAATTGTTGAGGTTAGTGGGCTTTCCTTTTAAGCTGCGGATTCTTTTGGCGGCGTATCGGGCGATATTAATTCCATCTCTAATCGTGTAATTTTCATTTTTATGATGGGCATTTTGAAGAAAATGCACCACGTAATCTACAATATGCTCCTCTACAAAGGGGAGATTTTCCTTTAAGATTCTTTTTTCCTCTTCCGCTTCCGGAAAATCTAAATAGATTTGGGGTTGTAGGCGGCTATGCACATATTCGGGAATTTCAAAAGTGGAGGCATCGTCATTCATGGTTACACAAACTCGGAAGTCTGGATGCGCAGAAATTTTGAGACCCGCTACAATCGATTCGATGTAGCGGCGCGTATCTAACAAAGGAGCAAGAGAAGCCCACGATTTTTCACTCATGCGGTTAGCCTCATCCAAAATGCAAACCTGCCCTCGAATCATTGCTGTGACTAAGGCCGAGGCGACGTACCGAATCCCACCTGTTTTGTCTATCACCGGCGTGATCAATAGATCTTCAGGGCGCGTATCCATGGTACATTGATAAATATACACATCTTTTTTTATTTTTTTGGCAGCTGCATAAGCAAGTGTGGTTTTGCCCACCCCTGGCTTTCCGATTAAGCGAGGGTTAAGAGGGATATCGTCAGGATCGATCACGAGCCATGCTGCTAGGAGCTGATCCATCACATCTTGCTGGCCGATCCATTCAAATTGAAAAACATCTGGAAATCCGAGGGCAAGTTCTACTCCTTGAATGGTGATGCGGCTTTCCTGTTCATTGGGGAGAGACTTTTCCATGTTTATTCCTCATATAAAGAAGGGTTACTAGATTAGAATGATTTGGTATCTTTCTATGCTAAAGGTTTTTCGATTTCTAGAACAGCGGCAGTTGAGATTTTAAGGGGTATTTGCTTTGTCTGACCCGTACAACAAGCCTGCTTGGGCAATGTTTTCCCGCACATGAGGAAAGAGCTCTTCTAATTGGGTAAGCAATTGATCCACTTGGCGCCGCATCGAGTGTTGCCCTACCGGGCATCGACAAGTAATCCTTTTAAATCCATACTGCTCGGCAAAGGCCGAAATTTCTTTCTCCGCAATGAAAATCAAGGGACGGATAAGGGTGACCCCATATTCTCGCATATGTAGTTTAGGGAGATTGCCAGCAAACTCTGCTTTGTGAAAAAGATTCATTAGAAGAGTTTGAGCGTTATCATCCCGATGGTGCCCAAAGGCAATCGTAGTGGCTCCGACACTTTTGGCTGCCTCGAACAATAACCGCCTTCGTTCCCGCGAACAGCTGTAACATTCCAGCGTTTCCAAGGTTTGATTCGATTCTCGCACCAAAAAAGGGATTTCTAAGCGAGCACAAATGGAGCTTAAATAATTCAAATTAACGCCTGCGCCACAGGAAAAAGCACCATGCACGTGCACGGCATAAAGCTCAAACGGGGGAAATCCTCTGCCTGAAATAGCTTTAAGCAAAAAAAGAAGGGCCAAACTATCCTTTCCTCCACTTAAAGCAATTGCCATTTTTGGAGAATCGGGGATCATCTGGAATTTAAATAGCGCTTTTCTCACCATGCTTTCTAGGCGTTTGCCAAGTCCAGTCCAGGGTGGTTGTGCAAGAGGTAAATCTAACATGTGTCTTAACGTGAGTGTAAAAGTTAGAAATTTAAAATTTTTTAAAATCGCAAGATTCTAGGCCGGCATAACCGTTATAGGGATCTCTGTTGAGCTTTTTTGTTTTGTTTTTTTACCTTTACTTTAGGCGTTGCCTGTTTGGTTTGGATAAGCCAAAAAATAAAAGCCCAAAACGTTAAATAACTTTTACAAAACCAAAACAAGCCTCGAAAAAAAGATCTAACTATTTTCTTGCTTTTTGCTTTATGAGTATTTGGAATTGAGGAAACTGGTTTCAAAAAAAACACACCTCATATTAAACTAATTTCACTGAGTAGAGCAACAAAAAAGTAACGAAAACTTCACCAAGAGGGAATATGACTGAAAAAATTGGACGCAATGAACCTTGCACATGCGGATCAGGAAAAAAATATAAAAATTGCTGCTTAAATAAATCCACTGCACCTAGAAAATTTACCGCTAAATGGCTAGGTTCTCCTCAAAAAAAAACAGAGCCTGTTAATTTAATGGAAAGAACCTTTGGAGAAGCAATCGCCCATGCCGCCCAACAAGAAACTCCCCCCTTAATTTCTAAATCTTTTAAACAGCAAAGTGAGGACGTTAAGGAAAATCATCCCAGTTAATCTATTGGTAAAGTCTTTTTATATAAAGTTTTAAAAAAAATAAAAACTTTTGCATCAATCTGATGGAAATAAATCTCGTTTTATGCAAAGATGAGTATAGGTGCATTTTACCAGGAGTATTCGAATAAGAAAACATTCTCAAAACCTTATGTAAGGGTGATGCTGCATAAAAGTTGATACGTCACTTCATCTTGAGACCATGTTTGGATTTAAATTTTCGGGTTTTCCTTTCCTTCCAAATCAAAACTCCGTTAATTCCTCGAGAAATCAGCGTAAACTTAAATGTTATTTTTTTGATAACTTTAAATCAACCTTCCAGTATAAAGCCTTTGATAAAGCTTAAGGATGCAATGAAACTCTCAGAAAACGCATTTATTAGATACAATCCAACATGGAGACTATGTTATGAAAAAGAAAATTTTTGTCGGCAACTTATCCTGGAAAGTGACAGATGATATTTTACGCTCTGTTTTTGAAAAAATAGGGAAAGTTGTGTCCGTAAAAATTATCACCGATCAATATACAGGCAAATCAAAAGGATTCGGCTTTGTTGAGATGGAAAGCTCTGAAGATGCTGACAAGGCTATTCGGGAATTAAATGAAACAGCTGTTTTAGAGCGCAACATTCGCGTCAGCCTAGCTCAAGAGCGTTCTGAGCGTTCTGGAAACCGTGAACCACGTGAAAGCCATGGCGGCGGCCGCGGTGGGTTTAGAAATGCTAGACACTCAACTAACATGTAACCCTTTTTAGGGGAGCTTAAGTAGCTCCCTTTTTTTTACTTTTCCTCTTACTTTGAAAAACTCGTCCTTATTCCCAAGGGAAGGGAGTCGTAGTAGGAGGCGGAGCTTTTTCCTCTTTTAGCTTTCCACTCACCAAATCTAAAAAAGTGCCCACAAGTTGGCCGGTTGAATTCTTTTGACTTTTGGCAATTAAAGCGCTTATTTTTCCGGCTGCTTTTGAAAGGTCTATACTGGCTTTATTGATTGTCCCTGTTAAAGGGATTTGCAAGACATAGTCCGAAGGCAAATTTTGTATTCCAAAGGCATAGTGAATGGCGGGTTGCCTAATGCCGATTATCAATTTAACCTTATCTTGAGGTAAAAAAATGTTTCCCCACAAGGCAATCGGGTAGTGGTCTGCAAAAAGCATATCCATCCGCTCTAACTTTAGGTTTCCCTTTTTCATGCTGAAATAAAGGGGCGTAAACCAGACAGTCAATTCAGAGCTATCATTTATTTTAAAAAAAGTTTGAAGGGTTCGAATGACGCCGTTATTGACAAATGCCATTTTTCCCAAAATAAGCGTTCCTTTTGCCAGTTGCATGGAGGTCCAATCTAAAGGGTGCAGAGTGAGGGAAAAGTCTTTTGGGTCTACTATAATTTTTAACATTTCATCGGATCGAATGACTTGGCTAAAAGGGGGAAGAATATCTGCTAAAATTTCTCTTCCAAATTGAGGAGTGGCTTTTACCTGAATATGCAAGGGTTTAGCAAGCATTAAGCGACCCTTTTCAAGCTGTCCATCTAAAGCTAGCTTTCCATTTTCCCCTGAAACGGACAGCTGCATAGGGCCTTGTAAATGTTGGATTTTAGCAGAAAGATTAGCCGAGACCTCTGAGCCGACTAACGCCTCGATTTTTTTCGCCAGAAGCTCAAAAGTCATTAATTTGGCAAAAGAAGAAAGAGGAAAATGGAGCATGTTGACATCGAGCTCCAAATTTGCAGAAGCTACATGAATTTTTTCATCCTGAATAAAATTTTCCGCTAGCCCTTTAGCGATCAAGGTTATCCGTTGGCTGTCTTCTTCAGCGCTGAGGGAGAACTTAAGGTCTTGAAAAATATTATCAGACGAGAGTTTGAGATTTAAAGGCGGGAAAGAAAACTGCTTCTTCGCAGAGAGATTAACGACCTGTAGGGGAGTTGTAACGCAATTAAAATCGAAGGAGCTATCTGGAATCCCCATTTTCCAATTTTTACCCTCTAGGAGAGGAAAAATGCCCTTGTTGACTTTAAACTGAATCTCACACGGTTGTAAAAGAGCGTATTGGGGAGAGTTTTGAGGAAGGGAAAGCGCTTGTAATTGATCGAAGGCTTTTGGATGTAAGATAAAATTCCCTTTTAAGGGCTCCACTACCTTGAGTTGCTCATCTAATGCTAAGCTCCCTTCGCTTTGCCACTCATTTCCTTTAGCTGTAAATTTTAAATACCCTTTTTGTTGGGCAATATCGTCCAAGGTCAAAGAAAAGTCGGTTTGTAAGAGAGGACCTAAAGCAACTTGTAAGGCAGGAGGAAAATCCCCTAGCTTAAGGTAAGAGAGGGGAAAATTTTGAGCAAAGCCTTTTGCAGAGAAACGCTTTTTATGCAGGAGGTCTAGGCCCCAGGTTCCGTCCATTTTAAGAATAGGATGGCTTTTTTCAGGAGTTTGAAAGCCCTCAAATTCATACGTCAGGAGAAAGGGGCGATCTTTTTCAAAAGCGGCTTTACCTGCGCAGTAAAAATAGAATTTTGGCAGAAATTCATTTTGGCGAGTGGGTTGCATTTGCCCTTGCACCTTATAATGCATGATTTTCTTTTCAAAATCACCAGCAAGACGAAACTCAACCCCCTCAAAATGAAAGGTATTTTTTTGGTCTGAGTTTTCCAGCGTAGGCAAATTAACAGTTGCCTGCACCTCAGCTTTAATAGGATCATTACAAGAAAAATCTAGCTGCCTGATATCAAATTGGATTTTATCCGAGAGGTTAAACGCTACCTGATCGTTAAATAAAAATTGGTTGAGGGCAGGAGTGGCCTGCACAGACACTTGAGCAGGCTTGGCTAAGGTAAAAGAAGAATTTTGTACGATGCCTTCGACTTTTCCTTCAGCTTGCCTAGAATAAAATTTCATTTCAATTTCGGAAATATTTTCCATTCTTTTTTGCTTAATCGAAAGATTAAGTGCCTGTCCAATCATTTGCTTAAGGTTAACTTCTTTTTGGGCAAACAATTCAAGAAGCTCCACGGGAAGGTTTTTGATATCCGCGGAAATGCGCAAGCTCGGATATAAATCTGCGGTGAGTTGAAAATGTCCCGATTGGTTGCCATTGCTAATTAATCCACTGGCAACAGCTTGCTTGTTGTTTGACGAAAAATTTGCATGCACATTTTCTAAGATGGCAAATGAAAGAGGTTCAGCCTGATGAGAAGAAGGGGCTTTAAGGTTAAAAATTTCGTCAAAATTTGTTTGGCGCAGGTTGAACCACTCAATTTTAGCATTCAGATTGCTGACAGTGAAATCTAGAGGAGGGTTCCACCACAATTTCAAAAGAGGCGCGGGAAATAAAATATGGTCGATTGACAGCACTTTTTCCCCTTTTTGGTCAAATAGGGTGATGCCAGAGACATTTTGCGAACTGAACCACCCCAATTGCATCTTGTCTACCGCTAAATGTCCATGAACTTTTTCGTTAAAATTTTTTAAAAAATGATTTTTACCCCATTCGGTGGACAGAATGGTGGGTAGAAAGAGCATCAAAACAATGCTAAACAATACTAAAATACAGAGGCTCCAAAGTAGGGTGCGGGCAACTCGTCTCATAAAAATCCTTTAAATCAAGCTAAGTAAGTTCTCGGCAGAAGATTTTTTGCTAAAATCCAGCCAAACAGCCGTTTCCTTTAAAAATATATGGGCAAAAGGGGGATGGCAAGCTTAGCGTGTTCTTCGTCAAGCTTTTTTAAGTTATCTCGTATTTCTTCTAAATAGGGACTCGGCCGTATGGCAATTTGCTCAATGGATCCTTTTTCAACAGCTTGTAAAACGCGTTGATAGGTAAGCTCTCGCAAGGGTAGAGCAGGTTGAAAGCCTTGCTCGCAAGTGTCGGAGTGGATTTTTAAAAGAATTCCTCCTTCTATTAAGGAATCAGTTAGCTCAAGAGCATTTTCTAAAGGAATACCAAGTTCGCGGGTTAAAGTAAAGACTGAAAGGGGGGAACACCCCTCGATAAGGGACTCCATGCATTTTTTTACGATGAGGAGGGCCGCAGAATTCTTAGAAATCATTTCGGATTTATCAGCCCCAAAACCATATTGCAAAGCATGACTTTCAGCATTAAATGCCAACTCCGCCCCGAACAACACAATTAGCCAACTAATTTGCAACCATATGAAAAACAACGGAATCGCCGCTAGGCTTCCATAAATTGTGCCATAACTTGAAAGATAGATTTGAATATGAATATAAATCCACTGCACAATTTGATAAAATGTACCCGCCACAATCCCTGCAAAAACCCCATAACGTAGCTGAACATACGTATTAGGCATAAGCAAATAAATGGCACCGAACAAAATCCAACTCATCACAAGGGAAAAAAAATTAACAATCACGACCATCACAGGGTGAATAACTGTGGCTCCCACTGCAGCTTGGGTAGCCAGTTGAATTTGAGCGACTAGAAAGACGATGGCGCTGCTTACAATGGCAAAGAGCAAAGGGCTTAAAATAATAAGGGTGATATAGTGCGTAATTTTTTTTCCAAGTGAACGGGCAATCTTAATATGCCAAATCGCATTTAAAGAAGTTTCGATACTTCCTAGCAAACTAAAAACTGACCAAAAAAGAATCAGCACCCCAAATCCTGTAATCACGCTACTTTCTGCATGTTGAAGCGTTTTATTGGCAAATTCTAAAATTTGCCCGGTGATCTCTTTGTTTTCAGGGAATTTATCCAACACGAAAGATTCAAAAGCTTGCTGAAATCCAAATCCTCGCGCAATCCCAAACGCTACAGCTAAGACAGGAACAATCGAAAGAAGCGTATAAAAAGCTAAAGAAGCGCTTTTTGTGTAGCAATCATGCTCAATAAATTTATTTACAGCGTCTTGAGAAACATGCACGATTTTTTTGAAAGTGTTTGAAAGTTTACCTTGAAAGGAAAGTAAGGGGATATTCATAACAATTATTCCTTGTCACATTTCCAGTGTGCCTATTTTTCTAGCAACCGTAAAGATGCCTACCGATCTTGATTTATTTTATCTACCGGCAAACAAGTTTTTAAAGCTCCTTTAAAGTGAAATACACCTTATTTAAGTTTATTTTCCAAGTAATTCTTTAAGCAAACGGCATTATTATGTTCAGTATCTTTAGAGCTATACAGCAAAGTAATCATTTTGCTATTTAAATTTTTAATCTTTTGAATAGCTGCTGGATTTTTATCCAATTCCTCTCGGTATTTTTCTTGAAATGCGCCCCATTTAGCCGGATCATGAGCAAACCATTTGCGAAGATCAGGGCTTGGCGCAATCTCTTTTAACCAAAGATCATACTTGAGATTTTCTTTTTTGATTCCTCGAGGCCATAACCGTTCTACTAAAACACGAACACCATCTTGCGGTGAAACCGGATCGTAGACTCTTTTAAGTTTAATTTTCATTGTACTTCTACTTGTTTTTTTCTTAAACCTTGGCAAGGAAAATTAATTTTTCCAATAAAAAAAATAGACTTTAGCGATTCTAATTTGAAATCCTACCCCAAAAAAGCCTCTCTTGAAAAAACTCAAGGTCTGCTTCAAAATATTCTCATCGCAAATTGGCAAAGAAGGCAAAGGTTAACGATGTGCAGTTCATTAGAAAGGAAAAAATTATCAGACTCTTAAATCTCCTATCTAAAAAGATTTAACATTTTTGCTCAAAGCCAAATAGCTAAACGAGTTTACCTATTCTACCAAAAACAGTGGCGTATAGATGATCGTCATAGAAGAAGGGGAAGGCTAGTCTAATTGGGGAATTTGAGGATGCCTTGCGAAAATGCTTTAGAAAATTGCAAGGTTTATCAGCAAACAGCAAAAACTCCGGCCACTTATAGGCAAAAAAAACTGCCTTTTTTACCTCTTTAGCGGTAATTTTAGCGGATAATTTGCAAAATACCTGTATTTTAATCCTTAAAAAAAGTTATTTTTACTGCTATAGCAGGAATTTATGAGCGTGGATATTTTCTCATGGACGCAACCCAAATAGGAACACTTATTCGATTTCACCGTAAAAAAAGCGGGTTATCGCAAAGTGAGCTTGGAAAATTAGCAGGACTAGGCAAAACAGTGATTTTTGATATTGAAAAGGGAAAGCAGTCCATCCGTTTAAACACTCTTTTGAAGGTGTTAAAAGTTTTAAATATAAAGCTTGAGTTTCAAAGTCCGTTAATGGCCTTATTTAAGGAAAGCTTAAATGAAAAGAGCTAAGGTATTTGTAAACGAGATTTTAGCTGGGGAACTCATAGAGTTAGAAAAAGGGAGACATTATCGCTTTATCTACCTGGAAGATTATAAAGGGCAGCCAGTCTCTCTTGAAATGCCTCTTATAAAATTAAGCTATGACTACGATCGATTTCCTCCTTTTTTTGAAGGGCTCCTGCCTGAGGGGCTTATGCTAGAAGGATTATTAAGGCAGACCAAGCTCGATCGCAATGATTTAATGAGGCAGCTTATTGCCGTAGGGGGAGACCTTGTAGGAAATATAACTGTCGCCGAGGCTGATGATGAATAGATGTCCCATCACATATGAATTGTGGGGCAATCAAAAACATTCTTAAAAAGGTTTTAAGCTTTTATCTAAATCCTTAAAAGGTTTAAAGATTTTCCCTATAACCCTAAAGAGCAAATCCAGCTAGCTGCGCAATTGGCATCTAAGCTCTCTATCCAAGGCGTCCAGCCGAAATTGAGTGTGGTGCTTGATGTAAGAAAAAAGGAATTTAGAGTTGTAGAGAAAGGCGGACAGTTTATCATAAAACCTCCCCACCATTTATATGAAGAAGTCCCGCAAAATGAAGATTTAACAATGCGCTTGGCTAAAATTATAGGGATAGAAACGCCTCTGCATGGGATGATTTACAATATTGATGGCTCATTAAGTTATTTTATCAAAAGGTTTGATCGGTCGAGAAACCAAAAAATTGGGGTAGAGGATTTCTCCCAACTTTTAGGACACTCGCGAGAAACGAAATATGAATCTAGCATGGAAAAAGTGGTATCTGTCATTGAAAAGCATTGCACCTTTCCAATGGTAGAAAAGCTAAAGTTATTTAAGCTTGTGATTTTTAATTTTATTACAAGGAATGAAGACATGCATTTAAAAAACTTCACCCTTATCTCACGAGAAAATAAAGTAGAAATGAGTCCGGCTTACGATCTGTTAAATACCACGATTATTATACAAGCTGAAGAAGAAATAGCCTTGCCTATAAGAGGCTGACACGGGGGATTTAGTAGATTACTTTGGCAGTGAAAGGTTGGGCTTATCCATCTCTTTCTTAAAAAGTGAGCTTTTAAAAATTGAAGGAGCGCTCAATCAATGGGATCATCTTATTGAAGGAAGCTTTCTCTCCGAAAAAATGCGCGCTCTATAAAGAAATTCTCAAAAATCGATGGAGCCGATTGATTGAAAAATAGATGCCTGGTTAGTTACTAGAGCATGCGTGGAGCGAAAAAGCAAATTTATAAAAGCAAGGCCTTTTAGTTTACGCAAAAATTTAATTTGGATTAATTATTGAAACTTACTTTTCCTCAATTTTTATAGTCTAAATTTACATGATAGTAAATAAACCGTAAATAGAACTAACCCTGTTAAAACCCAAATAAAACGGTAATAAGGTGAAAAGAGGGAGGATAAACAAGTGAATTTGGAAAATTCAAGCATTCATCGTTATGTATTTCCGGTCCTTGAGGAAGTAGAAAGACAGCAAAAGCGCCTCCCTACAACTGCGTATAACGAAATTGGTATAAAAATTTTTGCAAAATTAGGCGCGCGCGATCTGTCCCAAGCAGAGTTAGTCTGTAAAGAATGGAAAGAACTGATTCGAGGTCGGCATAGTAACTTAGGGGGGAAGTTTTATACTTTATGGGAGCGGTTTGATGAAAATCGCAGAAGCGTGTCCCAAAATGCTTTTCCCTTGCAAAACTCTCTTATCTCTTCTCCTGCAGAAAAAGAAGAGTATAATAATACGCTTCCTGATGAGATATGGGCGCACATTTTTTCATACTTGGGAGGGAAAGACCTACGTTCCTGCCAGCAGGCTTGCGCAAGATGGGACGCATTAACAACAAACTATCGGTTCTGGAAGCCTTTGCTCGAGAAAAGTTTTCCTTTATTAGCCGTTGTGTCCGAAAAATTAAAGATTCATCCTAAAGATCAATTAACTGCCCAAGCAAATATAATAGCTTATGCAGGAAATAAGCTTGATTGTGTAAAAATTATGGATTTTACCTTTCTAGCAATGGAAAAAGGGCATCAGGAAGACGTACAAGCTCGGTTTTCTCCTAATGGTAAGCAAATAATTATCTCTAGCGACTTCCATACCCTTAATTCTGGCATTATTAGCCTGTGGGATGTGAACACCAGAAAATGCCTATTAGAAGAAAGCTCGTCGTATGGAAGAGTTGGAGCATCCTTTTCCCCAGATAGTCAAAGGCTAGTGACTTTTTCTCCAGATAGACAGGATGTTGGCAAAACTATTCGCCTGTGGGATCCTAATACGGGAGAATGTCTAAAAACCTTAGGAAAAGAAGTGAATATCCAAACGGCATGCTTTTCGCCAGATAGCCAGCGATTAGTTATCCACGATGGCTCTAAATCTATTAGCTTGTGGGATGCTAAGAGTGGAGAACGTTTGCTTGCTTTGGAAGAAAACCTCTCTTGGAGTGACGACGCGTCCTTCTCTTTTTCTCCAAATAGCCAGCGCTTGCTTATATATGATTATGAGTTTGCCAGCCTTTGGGATGCTAATACTGGAAAATGTCTACATACTTGGGAGGAAGGTATAACAGGTGTAGCTGCAACCTTTTCACCGGATAGCCAGCAAATCGCTATGGCGAGAGTTGACTTTATTTGCCTGTGGGATGCTAATACAGGAGAACGCCTACACACTTTAACTGAAAACGATACGGATTCAGAGCTAAGGCTATTTTTTTCTCCCGATAGCCAGCGACTCATTATCGATAATGGGGGCCTTTCCCTATGGGATGCTAAAATCGGAACACGCCTAATCACTTGGAATAATGAAAATTGGTATGATGTTACAAGTTTAAAAACCATTTCCTTTTCTCCCAATAGCCAACGGTTGGTTATCCATAGCCATAGTGGCGAACGCCTTGAATCCATTATTTTTTTGGATGCTAATACGGGAGGATGTCTACACAGGGAGGAAGGGCCTAAAGGTTTCAAGACTTTTAATGGAGCATTTTTTTCTCCAAATGGTCAAAAGTTAGTTATCACTAGCCCGCGTGCACTTCAAATATGGGATGGTCAAACAGGAGAAGCTCAATATTATATATCGGTTCCTAAGTTCCGCAAAGCATTTTTTTCTCTAAGCAGCACCTGTTTAGTTATCTCTGACTCACATGCGGTTTACCTATGGGGCGGAGGAGGGCGGCGCATAGTGGGAAAATACTCAGCATGTCGATCGGTATCCTTTTCTCCCAATGGAGGGCAATTATTGGTGGGGCTGAAGATTTTCGATTTTTTCCCAGCTAAGGAAGGTTAAAAAAGCCAAGAAGATGGCAGCCGTGTTTCAGCTTTAATTTGCCTAAGTACAACTAGGAAGAAAGATAAAGCTTATCTTTCTTCTCAACTAAAATGAAGCGGGTATAGAGTAAGGATATGCGGTTTTTATCACTCCTTCATTTTATCAGACTCAATTTCTAGCTATAGAGTATACTTTTCATCGCTTCAAGCCAAGTCCCACACCAAGCTTGTATCTACTTTGACAACAAAATTCCTCTTTAAAACAGAGTCCTCCTGATAGGCAGATTCAGCCAAATGCACAAGAAAACACACGAGGAAAGATCTGTAGGGCGACATTTAAGCGCAATGCCTTTACATACGCGCCTATATGGGCCTAAAAAGCATAGGGCTCTTTCCTTACTAGTCCTGTCAATTGGTCTAAGCAAGGTTATTGAATTGGAGAAAAATTATCAGACGTTAAATATTCATAAATAAACAAAAAAAATTATTCACCCGGTAACATAAGTAGGGTAAGATAACCAACCTAATAAAAAATAGAAACCTAGCCAAATCTCCTATTAGCTCTTGCTCGCCACGAAATAGAAATCAATTTCTAAAATAAATCACCAAGCGCACTGTCAATAAAAATAAATAAGTGAGTTTCCTTAAATTCAGAAAGAATAGTTTTTGCTTTTTTCATTTCTTTATAGGTGATAAAGTTGTTGCTCTTTAATTTAAATAAATAAGAATTAAAGTAAAAACTTCTTAATAAAATTTATAAGCCGAAGAAGGATCAAAATGAACTTACTACCGACCTCTACTCTTAGTCCTGCGCCAATCCTACATATAGACGAAGAAGTGCATTTCTCCACGCCCAAGTTACTAGATGAAATATGGTTACGCATTTTTTTTTACTTACCTATTAAAGACTTAGCCACAAGCCAACTAACCTGCAGAAGATGGAAAAAATTAGCTGCCGACAACCTCCTTTGGAAGCCTTTTCTTTACCACTATTTTCCCTTTTTGTTTTCTATTCCAGCAATAAGGGAAACGGATTGCAAAAGTCAATTATCAGCTCAATTATCAGTCCAAGTTAATATGAAAGTTAACCAGGCAAAAATTGTCGATCTTACTTCTCAAGTGTTGGAAAAAGGGCATAGGGGGGAAATATACGCTCAGTTTTCTCCGACTGGTGAGCAGATCATCATTCAGGATTCTGATGGTCAACTTATTAGTCTGTGGGATGCCCAAACGGGAAACTGCCTATATACTTATCAAGCGAAAAAAGAGATTTACCCGATAGAGGTATCCTTTTCTCCAAATGGCTGCCAAATAGCCGTTGCAGGCCCTCGCCATTTTTCTCTTTTAGATGCCAAAACAGGCAAATGTCTAGTCGTCTTAAAAGAGAGGAGAATAGCCTATTTTTCTCCAAACAGTCGTCTTCTAATCACTACTAACGGCCAAAATGTTTGCCTCAGGGATCCCCAAACAGGCTTATTTATTAAAACTTTGGAAAAAAACATGCCTTATGGCGGATCAATTTTCTTTTCCCCAAACAGCCAGCGAATAATTGTCAAAAGACCTGAATCTATTAGCCTTTGGAATGCGCTAACAAGAGAAAAACTAAAAGTTTTAGAAGAAGGTGGCTGGGGCTTAAAAGTATCCTTTTCTCCGGATAGTAAGTGGTTCATTACTTACGGCAATTTACCTTACGCTTGCCTGTGGGATGCTCAAACAGGAAAGAGGATACACTCGCTGGGAGACGACATAGGTCTAGGAACTCATTTGCTTTTTTCTCCGGATAGCAAGCGCATAGTTACTGCCACAAATACTAGGATTCAACTGTGGAATATCCAAACGGGAGTTTGCTTAAAAAAGTTAGAAAAAGGCTCTTGGCCCGCCAGAATAACCTTTTCTCCTAATAGCAAATGGTTAGCTGTAGCTATAACTAGCAACGAAATAGCCGGCAACCATGACACTCAAGTGTGGGATACAGAAACAGGAAAATGCTTACATCACTTTGAAGAAGACGTATTTTCGGCTACAAGGCTAGTGTCTTTTTCTTCAAATAGCGAGCGAATAGTTACTATCAGAAGCAATTGCGTATGTTTATGGGACGTTGTCACAGGAAATTGCTTAAGGAAATTAGAAATTGAGGGATGGTACTTTAATGCATCCTTTTCTCCCGATGGCAAACGGCTAGCAGTCTTAGAAGAACTCGAAGAATACGTGCTTCAATTATGGGACGCGCAAACAGGTGAATGCCTAAAATCAGAAAGGCTTGAAAATCCTTTCATGATAGAGTTTTCTCCTTGTAGCCAATGGATAGTGGTCTCTATCGAACAGGAGACTCAGCTATGGGATGCCAAAACAGGACAATGCTTATATGTTGTGGATACGCATACAGAATCGCAAAGAGTATCTTTTTCACCTAATGGAAGAAAATTGCTGGTTGGGATGAAAGTTTTCGACTTCTATCGTGCCGAAAAAGGCAACTTTCAGACAGAGGAAATTATAGAAGATGAATTCACTGAAGAGCCTATTGACACTAGCAAGAAAAGAAAATCAGATTATATAGAAGGCCAACAAGCTAGTGGTAACGATTCAGCTAAAGAAGCAGAAAAAGTTCAGTCTTTGCCCAAACAAAAAAAGAAAAAAGAGGCATAATCTACGAGAAACCTTTTATAGAAGAACTGTTTAGAAGCTAGCCTTAGGCAAAGAGAAAAAAGCGCGAACGCTCAATTAATGGGATCTTCTCATTAATTGAGCTGATTGAGGGAGAAAAATAGCTGACTGTTTTTTTAAGTAAGAAGCTAAAACAACCGTAGAAAAGGAGTGAGGAAAAGAAGGGGAAGACGTATTTCCTAGGAGTAGGCAGGTTTTTAGAGATAGATAACGTCTGATAATGCATGTTATGTTGTACAAGGGTTGTTTTTTATGGAATAAACTGCTAAAATTGTTTTCACTTTAATGACGATTGATCAAGGATTTTGCCATGTCGTTTTTAAGTTTAAGTGATGCCATAGATTTCTTTACCCATTTCCCTCACGCCGTTTGTCAGCCCTTAAAAGCTACTTTTAGTAAATTTACCCTCTATCTCAAAACTTTTATCGACATGAGGGAAAAAAAGGAATACGACATTTTCCGCCAACTTCAACATTTATCGAAAAAAATGGAGTTGACAAACGAGGAAAACAGACATTTCTTCGGCCATGTAGATAAGCTTCACTTGTTATGCCAAGACAAATTTCAGCTTAATTCCCAAGCCCAGCAAAATTTAACTCCCGACAGCGAAGAACAAAAACTTGCCCAGCTTTACAAACTTACTCGCGCTTTGACCCTTAAATGGGATTATGGAAAAACCTTTGGTGAACCGATAAACCCCCAAGACCCAGACTTTTATTTGGCAAGTAATGAAGCTATTCAAATAGAAAACGCTTATCTCTTAGCTAAAGCTAGCGAGATGGGTTATTCCCTTACTCTAAGCGCCCTAAAATTTCTTCGCCTCGCAGAAAGAAAGGAACACTTTCCCCATCTATTTGGTGACGGAAATCACTTTGAAAAAAACATTCAGATTTTTATCCGCCACACGGCTTTGCCATCTCTCTCTGAAATGGAAGACTACATCATCTTTTTTGCTAGAAGCGGTATACAAACTAAGCTAAATGAAAAAGAGATTTGCGAAATAGTTTGGAGCCGCTATATCTCGGCAGCTCTTCATCTGAAATTTGAGCGGAAGGATTTTACTCAAGGTACTGATTTTTCAAAAGTGGTTATTCTTTTGGTTTATTTCAGTTACATGCGAGGACATTTCGAAAAATACCCTCCTCAGCTTATTTTAGAGGCTTTCGAAAACTTATTTTCCGATTTAAATCATCAAAGCTTTGCTGAGATCTCCCCCTCTTTTATGCAAGACATGAAAATAATTAGCGAGCTTCAATTAAGCAATGCGCTCGATTTTTATCAAAACATGAATGCGCCTCTCAAGGTGGTTTTGTCTAAGCTCGATGTCCATATTCTTGCTCTTTGCGATACTAAAGCACGGCTACAACATAAAATCTTACGCAAATTGCAAGGGTTATCAAAAAAAACAAGCTTATCTGATAGGCAAAAAACGAGTTTTCTCCGCCATGTAGACAATCTCAACGCCCTATTTGAAGATGAGTGTATTCGACAACATTTTTGTCGCTCAGATAGGATGCTTAACTGGAAAAATTATCGCGGGTTAGCAGGAGAAGAAAAAAATGTTGCTCGCCTTTGTGAACTTTCTGAAATTTTATCTCTTAAGTGGGATTGCGGGATAGACTTTAATGAATCTGTCTCTACTCTTGGGAGCGATTTTGTTTTTGCCCATCGTGAAGCCGTTCGAATTAAAAATACCTATAGAATATTAAAGAGCTACTAGCCTATTTAATCCACCCCATTGGAGTAGTTGAAAGGCCTTTCTTCTTTGTTGAGAACTACGCGGAAAAAAGAGCTACATGATTATTTTCCATTCGCTAGCTGAAAGGTCAAAGGGTTTAAGAGTAGTGGGGTCTGTCAAAATATTTGTATAAATAAAGTGGAAGGGTAGATAAATTTTATTTTCCCTTTCAAGAGAAAATGAAGCCGTACTGAAGCGAAGCGGAGTTGCGGCAGCTATATTTACATAATATGGAGATAGACAAATGTCACTTCCTCAGAATTTTGATCTGCAAGCTGAGCTAGCTAAATGCAAGGCAGCAGACGACCTCACAGGAAAAAATAGCCTTATTCAGCGTTTGATTGGCGGCATGCTTGAACAAATGCTTCAAAAAGAAATGGATGAGCATCTTGGTTACCAAAAGCATTCTCCTCAAGGTCATCACTCAGGAAACAGTAGAAATGGCCTCTCAAAAAAACTCTTAAAGGTAATTATGGAGAAATTGAACTTGAGATTCCAAGAGACCGTAACTCGGAATTTGAACCCATAGCTGTTAAAAAGCACCAAAGAAGCATTAGCGCATTTGATGATAAAATCATTTCCATGTACGCTAAAGGCATGACAGTAAGGGACATTCAATCTCACGTGCAAGAGCTATACGGATTTGAAATGTCAGCAGCTATGATATCTAATATTACAGAGAAGGTCATTGAAGTAGCAACAGAATGGCAGGCAAGGCCTCTTCAATCCGTTTATCCGATTGTCTTCTTTGATGCTATTCACTACAAAGTTAAAGAGGGGGCTAAAGTCGTCCTAAAGGCTGCTTATACTTGCTTAAGGATAGATATTGATGGTTTAAAGGCACTACCCGACGCTATAAGGGCGGTATTTCCGGAGGTAAAAATCCAACTTTGTGTCATTCACCTGATTCGAAATTCGATAAAATATATTCCTACAAAATATACCAAGGAATTTATGGTTGATTTGAAGGCAATTTATGGAGCAAATACATTGGAATTAGCCGAGCAAAACCTTGAAAAGCTGCAAGGTAAATGGGAGAGCAACTATCCCTTAGCAGTCAAGCCGTGGGTAGTTCATTGGGATAATATCTGCACATTTTTCGAGTTTTCCACTCCCATCCGCCGTATCATTTATACTACCAATGCAGTAGAATCGCTTCATAGGCAGTTTAGAAAAGTCACGAAGAACAAAGCTATTTTCCCCACGGATGAGGCTTTGTTTAAAATGCTCTTTTTAGTAGCGCGAGACATTTCAAAAAAATGGACCATGCCCCTTCGGGAATGGAAAACAGTCATTTCGCATCTAGCACTAGCTTATGGAGACAGGCTAGGGTTTAGCAAATAGCTGAAGCGATTTACACAGAAAAATTGACAGATTCGAGTAGTGACAATAGCAGTCTCTTTTGGCATCAAGTTAGCTTTGAGAGTTTCTGAAAATTTTCCGTTGGTCTATCTAGTCGTTTCCTCCATAATGCAAGCTCTGGAGGTAGCTTTTCTATTGCTTGCTCGTAACTGAGCTCTAATGGATCAACTGAAAAGGTACTATCAGTAAAAAAACAAACTTCAGCGATTAAAGCAAATGCCTCTTTGCTCATTTTTAATAATGTATTTTTATCAATTTTTTCTAAAGTTGCGCCAACAACATCTTTGGTCCAAGCATCCCCTTCTTTGAAAGCTCGGAGGAGAGCCGCTAGCGCTTCTTTCCAAAGCTCACCTCTTTGGCTTGCTATTACTCCTAAGGCACTAACAACCCAAACTTTAATCCCCCTATCATCTTCTTTAAGCGCCTGGATGAGGGCTACTAAACCTTCTTCCAGAAGCCCATTTCTTTGCTTTATTATTGCTTCTAAAACAATAGTTGCAGACCTTTTAACTTTACTATCACCAGCTTTAAGAGCTTGGATGAGAACTACTGGTGCTTCTTTCGGAAGCTCACCTCCTTGTTTTGCTATTTTTTTTAGAGCGCTAGCTGCAGACCTTTTAGCTTTTTTATCACCTTCTTTAAAGACTTGGATGAGAACTTCTAACGCTTCTTTCGGAAACTCACCTCCTTGTTTTGCTATTTCTTTTAAGGCACTAGCTGCAGACTTTTTAGCTGTACTATCGCCTTCTTTGAAAGCTTGGATAAGAGCGGCTAACGCTTCTTTAGAAAACTCATATTCTTGCTCTGCTAGTGCTCCTAGAGCACTAGCAGCATAACCTTTAGTCACTCTATCACCTTCCTTAAATGCTTGGATGAAAACTACTAATGCTTTTCTAGAAAGTTCATATCCTTGTTTTGCTATTGTTTTTAGGACACTAGCTGCAGACCTTTTAGTTGTACTATCGTCTTCTCTCAAAAGTTGGATGAGAGCGGTTAATATTTCTTCCGGAAGTTCATCTTTTTGCTTTGCTACTGCTTTTAAAGCATCAGCAGCACAAATTTTAGTCTTCCTACTACCTTTTCTCAAAAGGTGGATGAGAGCGATTAGTATTTCTTTCGGAAACTCATCTTCTTGCTCTGCTATTGCTTTTAAAGCATTAGCAGCACAAATTTTAGTCTTCCTATTGCCTTTTCCCAAAGCCTGGATGAGAACTGATAGCATTTCTTTCGGAAGCTTACATCCTTGTTTCGCTATTGCTTCTAGAGTATTAGCAGCACAAATTTTAGTTTTCCTATCGCTTTCTTTCAAAGCCTGGATGAGAGCTGCTAGTACTTCTCTAGAAAGCTCATATCCTCGTTTTGCCATTGCTTTTAGAGCACTCGCAGCATAAGCTTTAGTCTCTCTATCGCCTTCTTTCAAAGCCTGGATGAGAACTGCTAGCATTTCTTCCGGAAACTCACTTCCTTGTTTTGCTGTTTCTATTAACCAAAAAACATTTGCTATTTCTTTTAAACCAAAAATAGCAAAAGTTTTATTCTCTTCATCATCTTCTTCTTTAAGAACTTGTATAAGAGCAGCTAACACTTCTTTCGAAAGCTCCCTTTCTTGTTTTGCTATTTCTTTTAAACCAAAAACAACAGAATTTTTATTCTCTTCATCATCCTCTTCTTTAAGAACTTGAATGAGAGCGGCTAGTACTTCTTTCGAAAGCTCACTTCCTTGTTTTGCTATTTCTTTTAAAACAAGAGCAGCAGAAGTTTTAGCCTTTTCATCATCTTCCTTAAGAACTTGAATGAGGGCAGCTAGCACTTCTTTCGAAAGCTCACTTCTTTGTTTTGCCATTGCTTTTAGGGCACTAACAGCAGAGCCTTTAGCCCAGCTATTGCCTTCTTTTAAAGTCTGTATGAGAGCTGCTAAAGCTTCTTTCGGAAGCTCAGCTCCTCGTTCTACCATTGCTCTTAAGACATCAGCAAAAGAGCCTTTAGCCCAACTATCGCCCTCTTTAAGAGCTTGGATGAGAGCTGCTAAGGCTTCTTTCGGAAGTTCAACTCCTCGTTCTACCATTGCTCTTAAGACATCAGCAAAAGAGCCTTTAGCCCAACTATCGCCCTCTTTAAGAGCTTGGATGAGAGCTGCTAAGGCTTCTTTCGGAAGTTCAACTCCTCGTTCTACCATTGCTCTTAAGACATCAGCAGCAGAGCCTTTAGCCCAACTATCGCCCTCTTTAAGAGCTTGGATGAGAGCTGTTAAGGCTTCTTTCGGAAGTTCAACTCCTCGTTCTACCATTGCTCTTAAGACATCAGCAGCAGGACCTTTAGTCTCTCTATCGCCTTCTGTTAAAGCTTGAATGAGAGCAGCTAGCATTTCTTCCGAAAACTCAGCTCCTCTTTCTAACATTGCTTTTAAGACATCAGCAGCAGAATCTTTAGTCCTTCTATCGTCTTCTTTTAGGGCTTGGATGAGAGCTGCTAAGGCTTCTTCCGGAAGCTCACCTCCTTGTTCTGCTATTTTTCTTAAAGCAAAAACAACATAACCTTTAGTCCCTCTATCGCCTTCTTTTAAATCCTGGATGAGAGCTGCTAGCGCTTCTCTAGAAAGCTCATATCCTTGTTCTGCTATTTCTCTTAAAGCATCAGCAGCAGAACCTTTAGCCCAACTATTGCTTTCTTTCAGAGCCTGGATGAGAGCTGCTAGCACTTCTCTAGAAAGCTTATATCCTCGTTCTGCCATTTCTCTTAAGGCATCAGCAGCATGAACTTTAGCCTTTCTATCGCCTTCTTTAAGGGCTTGGATGAGAACTGCTAGCGCTTCTTTAGAAAGCTCATCTCCTTGTTTTGCTATTGTTTTTAGAGCACCAGCAGCATAGCCTTTAATTTTACTGTCGCCTTCTTCAAAGGCTTGGATAAGAGCAGCTAACGCCTCTTTCGGAAGCTCACTTCCTCGCCTTGCTACTTCTTCTAAAAAATAGATAGCATGCCTTTTAGCATCAGAATCTTTTGTAGGATCCTTAAGGTGTTCAACGATCAACCATACTGTTTCCGAAGCTAAGGTTAGTCTTGTTTCCACAATATATACTAAGGTTTCCCACATATTTTTTCTTGTCTTAGGATCGAATAGCAATTCTCCGATAGTACGAGCTATTTCGGGATGATTAAGGAGGCTTTTATTGCTGAGCAGCCGTTTAAAGTCTAAATTTAGCAAGCAGAGAGACTTAATGTAATCTTTTACAAGCCCAATAAAGCCCATATACTGCTTCACTACCAGAGGATCCTGGCACTCTTCAAAACATTCCGCAATCAAATTAAGCTCGCTACTGACAGCTAAGTCTTTCGGTTGAGAAAAAAGATCGTCAAAAAAGGACTGTAGCGCATCTCTATAGCGCAGATTACGTGAGGCAGTGAGGGAAAGATAGCCGGCAATCATGCGCAAAACGAGAGCATAGCGGGACTCAAACTTGTACTTGCGTACAAATTCCTGGCATGCTTGCCTTTCTCTATTAAGGTATTGATTGGCAACTTTTGAAGCGGTTAAAAATTCTTGGAAGGTTAAGTGGATGAAATACCCTCTTTCCTCATCAGGGATACGCATAAGCCCGCAATCTGCAAGCTCTTTAGATAAAATTTTTTTGCCCCTACAGTCTTCGATTTCTTGCTTGCTTAAATACAGGGTATCGTTTTCCATAGCAACAGCGGCCATTTCCTCAAAAGCGGTAGCAATTTCAGCGACTTCTTTATTTTGGCGCAGATTTTTCTCTGACAAAATTTGCTCTTTAGTTTGTTCGGAGGGGCCTACGCCCATTCTTCTCAACAAAAACCATTGATACATCCGGTTAACTACGCGGGCATAAATCGCGCTCATCGTAAGGGGTTGCTTAGTATCAAAAACCTGGAGATCTTCGTTAAAGAGGCAACAAAGTAAGGTTAAGTTAATGGGAATCTGTGCCAGGCTTAACACCTGGGGAGAGCTGTTTAATAAATGGTAAAGTTTTTGTTTTTTCTCTTCGGCTTGAACATGGTGGAAAAATCTGTCGATATAACGCTTAATGCCTTCCTTATCAAAACCTAAAAGCTCTAACTCACAAGAGCGCTCAAAAGAGCAGCTACCAGGTCTTGAGGTGATCAGAATATGGGGAAATAACCCTTCTATCTGCTTAAAAGCTCTAGCTAAGCTTGTATTTGCTTGGGCTTTTGCTGAGAGCTCATCATACCCGTCTAAAACAAGCAGAGTGTTTTGTAGGAAAGCTGGATCATTGATGCAAGCTTCGATCACCCTGCGATCAATTTTGCCTGCATATTCTCTAGCAATTAGATCAGCTAGAGTATATTCTTTATTAGGGGGATATTTCTCTAGCGTGAAATTTCTTAAAGAAATCCAAAAAAGGCAGGTAAACATGCCTGCCCAAAGCTTCCCTTTTGCCCAATGGTAGCTGATATAGTGACAGAGGGTGCTTTTACCAATGCCAGCTATGCCTTGAATATAAATTTTTTTAGAGGCTACTTTTTTAAGAGTTTCATGTTCAAAAATTTTTTCAATTTCGATCTCTATTTTAGGTCTAAAACTCGTTTCATAAGTCAGAATACGAGCATCTCGTAAATACTCTGAATGTTTATTTAGGGCTTGGTCACGTATTTTTCTTTCTCTATTTTCAATCATGCCTAAACGTACATAAACTTTTTCTAAAGGCATTTCAAATTCGCACCCTTGCTGCTCCTTAATTCTAAAAATAGAAAGGGTATCTTGAGAAAGGTAATAGTTTTGAAGAAAGCTAACCAGCATTTGAGAGCTTAGATTTGCCCGAATTAAAGCCTGTATGAGGGCTTTATTTTCAAAAATAAGCTCTAGTGCCGTTTTTTTCTCCTTATTTGAGATATGTAGGTTGGTCCCTTTTTTTACTAAGGCAGCAATAATTTTGACATAATTCTCCGTAGCTTGATTAGAAAGACTTCCCTCTCCAATGGCAGCTAAATGCAAAGAGGTATTTCCCTCTTTGTCTTGCAAGTCCAGTTCACTTTGGTCTGCAATTTGGTTTAGCAAGTATTCCACACTCTTGGAATTTCCTTTAAATGCAGCTAAATGTAAAGGTGTTTGGCCATCTCTATTTTTAGCTTCTATAAGGGTAGAGTCATATTGCAGCAAAAGCTTAACGATATCGCCGCTATCTTTTGGTGATTGGCAAGCATGATGCAGAGCGTTATTTTGACAGCTATCGAGCTTTTTAAAATTCGCTCCCTTTTCAAGCAGGAATTGGGCTATAGATATAGCCCCTGCCCTACTAGCCACTTGCAAAGGCGTTTCTTTAACTGTCTTTCCTGCTAAGGCATTAAGGTGTAATTGTATGTTCGGTCTTTCGGCAAAGAGATAGATAAAAATGCTTTTATTTTCATGGGCAGCAAAATAATGCAGTAAGCTTTCTTTATTTTTTAACCTTTCCTCCACGCTGCCTAGATATTGATCGAGCGCTTGCCCATCAAAGCTCTCTTTGGGTATATTAAGATTGAGAGATAATTCATAAGCCGTGGCTAAATAAAAGGCGCCATGTAAACGAATTTCCTTCTTTGCTTCTTTTAAAAATTTATGCCCTTGCACAATTAAATCTTTTATGCGGTGGGGACATTTCAATCGCAGCAACTTCTTTAACCGTTTGTTAAGCTCAGTTCCTGACAATCTGGAGGGCGGCGCTACATGATTGTGAATAACAGCACTAGCTTGTATAGTCTGTTGGGCATGTGACCCTACGAATTGGCTATTTTCGGCACTGGCCTGAATGTTGACAAGCCCGGGCTTGGTTTGCAAAGCGGGATAAAGCGCCATGAATGACTCTGTCAGGCTGTGTTCACAGCAATTAGCCTCAAGAGGCCATTGTTCCGATGCACCGCTTACTTGGGATTTTTTCCCGCATACATCTGCTGCTAATTGCCGAGCTGTTTCTTCAAAAGCACCTGCCATAACGGCAGATTGAGAGTAGGCCTGCTGAACCGTGCCGCTTACCCGCGCTCCGTTTTTACCCATCACAACGCTTTTTGCATATTCGCCTAGCTGGCGGCCTGTATCTATAGCAAGCCCTTCAGTAATGGATCCAGGAGGGCAGCTACTTTGAGAGGATTTTGAAGGAGAAGGAGGGATTGGCTGAACAGCCGCGATCCTAACACCCTTATGGTTATTTTTACTCTTAGAGAGATCATAGACGGCTACAATAATATTTCCTAACACAGGAATTAGCAGCGCACCACAGCGGGCAAAGCTTTTTTGCTGTAAATAAGTATAGTAATGGCTTTTTGAAATATTTACTTTTTGCTTCGATGTAAACAGCACGCATTTTTGAAATAAATCAATCAAATTAGTGATCGTACTTATCCCGGGAATATAGTCAGATACTTGGTCTGCTTTTACTAAAAAACTAACATTTATATGCATTGTAGTTGTCTTATATTAAAAGTAACGGAGCGCCTTCTCGTTCTCAGATGCTTTTCTTTTTTAACCAAAAAAATTAGTAGTCACTTGCAATTCAGCTTCTTATTTTCGATAAAAAGAAGTAATTTTAAATCATATTTTAATTTTGATAAAGGTATAACCATCCTTACTGCTATTTCATGGTTTAATTTATACGAATAAATGATGCCCTATTATCGATACGTTCGTTTGCGATCGATTAAAAAGGCTTTATCTTTTATATCAAGGCTTTAAAGCAGCCTCTTTTGGCATTAAGTTAGTTTGTAGGCCTCTGAAAATTTTTCGTTGAGCTGAGGCTATCTAGCTGTTTCCTCCATTCGGCAAGCTCTAGAGGTAAATTTTCTGTTGCTTGCTCGTAACTGAGTTCTATTTGATTATTGGAGATATAAGTGGTCCTTTTATCTGAAATTTGAACTTTTTGGCCTTTAACTGAAAAAGCGTTCTCAGTAAAAAAACAAACTTCCGCAGTTAAAGCAAATGCCTTGCTGCTCATTTTTAATAATGCATTTTTGTTAATTTTTTTTAGAGCTTCTGCAGCAGACCCTTTATTCCAAGTATCGCCTTCTTTGATAGCTTGGATGAGAGCTGCTAATGCTTCTTCTGGAAGCCCATCTCTTTGTATTGCCATTGCTCCTAAGGTACCAGCAACATGATATTTAGTCGAACTATCACCTTCTCTGAAGGCCTGGATGAGAGTAGCTAACGCCTCTTCTAGAAGCTCACCTCCTTGCTCTACTATTTCTCTTAGGGTAATAGCAGCCCAATGTTTAGTTTCTCTATCACCTTCTCTAAGGGCTTGAATGAGAGCTGCTAGAGCTTCTTTTGGGACCCCACCTCCTTTTTCTACTATTTCTCTTAAGGTGCTAGCAATACAACCTTTAGTCCCTGTATCGCCTTCTTTAAAAGCTTGGATAAGAGCTGCTAGCACTTCTCCCGGAAGCCCCTTCCTTTTTTTTGTTATTTTTTCTAAAGCACTGGCAACATAACTTTTAGTCTCTGTATCGCCTTCTTTAAAAGCTTGGATGAGAGTAGCTAACGCTTCTTCTGGAAACCCATCTCTTTGTATTGCTATTGCTCCTAGGGCACTAGCAGCACAAAGTTTAGTCATACTGTCGCCCTCTTTAAAAGCTTGGATGAGAATAGCTAGCGCTTCTTTCGAAGGCTCATATCCTTGTTCTATTATTACTCCTAGAGCATTCGCAGCACAACCTTTAGTCTCTCTATCAGCTTCTTTAAGAGCTTGAATGAGAATGGCTAGCACTTCTTCCGGAAGCCCCTTCCTTTTTTTTGTTATTTTTTCTAGGGCACTGGCAACATAACTTTTAGTCCTTGTATCGCCTTCTTTGAAAGCTTGGATGAGAGTGGCTAACGCTTCTTCTGGAAGCCTATCTCTTTGGATTGCCATTGCTCCTAAGGCAGGAGTAGTGTAAAGTTTAGTCATACTACCGCCTTCTTTGAAAGCTTGGATGAGAGTAACTAACGCTTCTTCTGGAAGCTCACCTCCTTCCTCTATTATTGCTCCTAAGACCCTAGCAATATAACCTTTAGTCTTTCTATCGGCTTCTTTCAGGGCTTGGATGAGAATGGCTAGCACTTCTTTCGGAAGCCCATCTCCTAGTTTTATTCTTGTTCTTAGAGCTCTAGCAGCACAATCTTTAGTATCTCGATTGCCTTCTTTGAGCACTTGGATGAGAGCTGTTAACGGTTTTTTAGAAAACTCACCTCCTCGTATTATCATCTCTTCTAGGGAACTAGCAGCAGAAAGCTTGGACCAAAGATCGCCTTCTTTGGTAACTTGGATGAG